>JAILZF010000001.1 GCA_023512635.1 Alicyclobacillus sp.
TGGGCCGCGCTGCGAGTGTGCGCAATCCTTGCCCTTTCCCATCATACTTGCCAACGCTCGGCTTGGCAACAGAGGATACGCGGATTTTTATTCAGCAGGTCTACGGGTCTGTGTTGCACCACCCGCCGCAGCAGGGAACCACTGCCGGTACTGGGTGAGCAAATCGTGCACCATACCCAAGGCGGCGCGGTGCGCCTGGGCTGAGGGCGCGTCAGCCACCAGTACGCAAAACGCTACCTGCGCCTGGGGATATGGAGCCACCCCAGCCACCCAGGCGTTGACGTGACCGTCGGCCAGCTCTGCCGTCCCCGTCTTGACCGCCACCGGCACAGCCACATTCGCCAGCCGATGTGCAGTGCCGTGCGGGGAAACCACTGCCAGCCGCATCCCGGCCAGCAGGTGAGCGGCCGTGGCTGCTGACACCGCCCGCTGGGGCCGGAGGTTGCGGTAATCGCGCAGCACCCGGCCGTGCAGCTCTGCGTCGCGGACGAGCTGCGCGTCCCGTACCACCCCTCCTGCCGTCAGCGCCGAAACCAGACCAGCCACTTGCAACGGCGACATCCGCACGTCTTGCTGGCCGATGGCCGTGTTGGCTAGCAAACCCGCGTCAGCACCCGGCGTTGCAAACACCTTCCCGGCTTCCGCCTCTGCCAACACCTCCCGTCCGTCCACCTTTTGCAACCCTGTCTCTGTCAGACGCCAGCGTTCTGCCGCCGTTTCCAGCCCTTGTCGGCCTAACATCCAACCCACACGGGCAAACGCCGCGTCGCACGACTGGGCCAGGGCCTCCAGCAGCGTCTCGCGCCCGTGCACCGTCCAACAGCGCATGCGTACCCCAGGCACCTCGGCCATGCCCCGGCAAACGAGGGTGTCGTCTGCCGCTGCCCGGCCTGCGTCCCAAGCCGCCCCTGCCGTCACCAACTTAAATACCGATCCCGGGGTAAACGTGCGTACGGCGTTGTTCCGCTCCGGGACGGCCTCATCGCAGCTGGCCATGGCCAACACCTCGTTGCTGGCGGTTGCGATCACCACCACGGCCCCCTCACGTACGCCGTAAGCCCGCAGCACACGGTTAGCCAATGCTTGCCAAGCGGGATCGACCGTGGTGCGAACATCCGCGCCTGGCTGAGGGGGGAGGGTGTACAAGGGGGGTACTGAGACGGCCACCGGTGCCGGCGTCAGGGTACCCGTCACCCCTGGCTGACGGCTGCGCAACACCGCGTCAAACGTGCGCTCGAGCCCAGACCGTCCTTGCTCCGCCACAGCCAACTGCGGTTGCGGCCAGACGTCTGGCAGGCCTACCCGGCCGAGGACCGGGTCCGCACGGCCCTCAGTTCGCTCGCTGTGTACCCCCAGCCGCCGGCCCCACACCAGCACCGGCCGCCACCGCCCGGACCAAGGCTGCCCCGAGCGGTACAACACACGGCCGCGGCCATCGTCTGTGGTCACCCCGTGCAGGTGCTCAAGCGCTGCCCGCGTGCGCAACCCGGGCCAGGAGCCAGAACCTCGCCATCCGTCCGGCATACAGGTGACCACCGCCAGACGCACTGTCAACAGGGCCAAACCTGCCATCCAGCAGCCAGCCAGCACAGCCGCCCGCCTCTGCAACCGCACAGCCTCCTCTGCATCCCAGCGCCGGGGAACTCCGCATCTCGTCTAGGCTCCCCAGCCATTCCATCCGTTATACATGCCAGGCCAGGCAACCTATCCTGGGCCCCGCGGTTCAATTCGCCCGAGCTGACTGGCTGTGCGCTTTCAGGTTTGCTGCGCTCAACGCTTCGTTGTGGAGCTGCTCAGCGTACGTCTGCGCAAAGTAGTGCTCTCCGCTGCCGTCGTTTTTCACGACATAGTACAGATAAGGGGTGTGCGCGGGGTGCAACGCGGCAAGAATGGACGGAATCCCCGGGCTGGCGATGGGCCCGGGCGGCAACCCGAAGTGCAGGTATGTGTTGTACGGGTCTTGCACTTGAAGGTCTTTTAGTGTGAGGACGTCCCGGTGGCCCAGGACGTACTCGACCGTTGCGTCTATTTGCAACTTCATCGGCGGCTGATGGTTCAACCGGTTTTCGATCACGCTGGCAATCAACGGCCGCTCTGCGTCCACCCGCGCCTCCCGCTCAATCATCGAGGCTTCCGTGACCACGTCGTACAAAGTACGCCCCTCCGCCTTGGCCACTGCACCGTAAGGCTGATCGACGTTGCGTTCAAACGCTTGCAGCATCTCGTCAACCACCGCATGCGCCGGGGTATGGGGGTTAAACCGGTACGTATCAGGATATAAAAACCCTTCCAGCCGGTACTTCACTTGCGCATGTTGCGGCAGTTGTTGCACGATGGTTTCCGTAAACTCACCGTGCTGAACCTCGTCCAAAAACGCCTGGCGGCTGCAAATCCCGGCAGCCGCCAGGCGATCCGCGATTTGTTCGACCGTGTAGCCCTCTGGAATCGTGACCCATGCCGAGCGGTCCAACGCTTTCCCCGAGACGAGCAGGGCCAACAGCTCGGGCACACTCTGGCCACGTGGCACGTCGTACGTCCCTGCTTGCACTCGCCCAGCTTGCCCGGTGATGACCACGTACAGTTGAAACGCCCATGCGCTGCGCACCAATCCGTGCGCTTGCAAGGTTTGAGCCACTTCGCGGACGCTGTCTCCGCGCGGCAGCGTAACCTGGACACTACCCGTCCCCGGCAGCGGTGCCAGCGCCCAAGCGCAAACGCCTGCTACAGCCGCCGTAAACAAGACGGCGGCGCCCAGCACCGCCCCTGCCCAGCGAATCCACGCCCTTCGCCGGCCAGGTGCGCTGCCCGCGCCCTGTGTTCGTTCTCCAGACACCCCTGTGTCATCCCCGTTTCTCTGCCTGCGCCCGCTTCCAGTCGAGATACCCTTGCAACAGCACCGCCGCCGCCACCGCGTCTTCCACCGCACGCCGGCGCTTGCCAAAGACCTGGGCGTCCTGCAACAGGCGCTGTGCCGCCAAGGTGGTCAGGCGCTCGTCGCGCAAGACCACCGGCACCCCGGTGCGCTCTGCTAGTAACCTGGCAAACGCCTGGCTGCGTTGCGCCTGGACGCCGGCGCTGCCATCCATGTTGCGCGGGTAGCCTACCACCACTTCGGATACGCCTTCGCGCGCGATCACCGCGGCTACCTCGGCCACCGCCTGTTCGTCACTCTGCCGCCGCAACACCGTCAGGGCGTGTGCCAACAGCCCCGTCTCGTCGCTGACAGCCAGGCCAATGCGTGCCCCGCCATAATCGACACCGAGTACCTTCATCTCACCGTCCGCTCAAGCGTGCCCGTTGTCCGCGTGTCGCTCGGCGTAAGCGCGGACGAGCTCTTCAATTAATTCATCGCGCTCAATCTGGCGAATGGTGTTGCGCGCGTCCAAGTGGTTGGTGATGTACGCAGGGTCCCCGGAGATCAGATATCCGGCAATCTGGTACACCGGGTTGTATCCTTTCTCCGACAAGGCCCGATACGCGAGCTGAAACGCTTTGCGCGCGCGCTCGTTCTCCTGCCTGGGCGCGAAGCGCATGGTCTGGTCGAACTCCAAGCTAGGCACCTCGCTCCGCTCGACTTCGGCACGTACCGCAGGATCCAGAGCCTCCGCAGCCGTGCTTTACCTGTTCATTCGCTGAGACCCGCTCATTCTCCTGCGGCCGCACGGACAAATTCCGCCACCTTTTGCAGAGCAGCCGGCAGCTTGGCAGGGTCTTTGCCGCCCGCCTGCGCCAGGTCCGGCCGGCCCCCGCCACTGCCGCCTGCCAGCTGGGCAACCTGTTTGACCAATTGACCCGCGTGCAGTTTGCGCGCTTGCAAGTCTTTCGATACGGCCGCCACCAGAACCACCCGGTCGCCTTCGCTGCTGCCCAAGACAATGACGTGTGAAGGCAGCAGCGTGCGCAACTCGTCAATCGTCCGGCGCAGGCCGTCAGCGTCTTGCCCTGGGACCACTGCTGCCACCACCGGCACACCGCAGACCTGCTCTGCCTGGCTGGCCAGGTCAGCCGCCAGGTTGCGCTGTAACCGCGCCCGGGCGGCTGCCAACTCACGCTCCAGTTGGCGCAACTCTTCGACCGTCCGCTCCGCCCGTGCTAACACCTCGCCCGCCGGCGCCTTCAACACCTGCGCCACTTGCTGCAACAACGCCTCGCGGGCGCGCACATGGGCGTACGCCCAGCGCCCCGTCACCGCCTCAATCCGCCGCACGCCCGCGCCGATGCCGGTTTCGCTGACAATCTGGAAGAGGCCAATCACCCCCGTACGCTCGACGTGGCAACCGCCGCATAACTCGATGCTGTAGTCGCCCGCCTTGACCACACGCACCCTCTGCCCGTACTTTTCGCCAAACAGCGCCATGGCACCCATGGCCTTGGCTTGATCTAGGTCTGTTTCGAAGATCTCGACGGGCTCATCACGCCAGATGGCGTCGTTGACACGCCGCTCCACCTCTGCCAGCTCCTCGGCAGACAGCGGACCAAAGTGTGAGAAGTCAAAGCGCAACCGCTGGTCGGCCACGAGCGATCCCGCTTGGGCCACGTGCTGGCCCAGTACTTCGCGCAAGGCTTTGTGCAACAAGTGGGTGGCGGTGTGGTTCTTGATGATGTCCCGCCGCCAAGCCGAGCTGACCTGCGCCTGCACCTCATCCCCGCGCCGCAGAACGCCGCGGCGTACGCGCACGCGGTGCAACGGCTGGCCGTGTGGCGCCTTTTTGACGTCCAAGACTTCAACCTCGGCCGACGCACTCTGCAGGTGACCGCGGTCTCCTAACTGGCCGCCGCTCTCCGCGTAAAACGGTGTGACGTCGAGCAACACCTCACCTTCCTCACCTGCTGCGAGTTGCTCGACCGCCGTGTTGCCGCGCACCAACGCGGTGACGTGCGCCGCAGCCTGAAGCTGCGTGTAGCCGACAAACCGGCTTTCTACGGTCAGCGTCTCGAGCACGCCGCGGTCCGCATTCATCCCTTCTGGCGTCTGCCGCGCTGCGCGCGCGCGTTCGCGCTGCGCCGCCAGTTCCTGTTCAAAACCCGCCCGGTCAACCTCCAAGCCGTGCTCGCGCGCCGTCTCCTCCGTCAAATCGAGAGGAAAACCAAACGTGTCATACAGGCGAAAAGCGTCCGCCCCCGGCAAGACGGTCTCACCGCGTTGCCGCAGCTGCTCGATGATGTCTGCCAGCAACGCCTCTCCTTCCGCCAGCGTCTCGTGGAACCGCTCTTCTTCCGTCCGCACCACACGCTGAATAAACTCCAGCTTCTCCCGCACCTCCGGGTACTCTTCCCCCATCACCTCGGCCACGACCGGCGCGAGCTCAAACAGGAAAGGCCGTTCCATGCCCAGCCGCCGGCCACTGCGGACCGCCCGGCGCAGCAGGCGGCGGATGATGTAGCTGCGCCCTTCGTTGCCTGGCAGGACCCCGTCGCTCACGCCAAAGACCACCGTGCGCAGATGGTCCGCGATGATTTTAAAGTGCACGTCGCGCTGCTTGTCCGCCCCATAAGGGACACCCGCCAATTGTGCCGTCGCTGCTAGCAGTGGGCGGAACAGGTCGGTTTCAAAGTTGTTCGGGACGTCTTGCAAAACCGAAGCGATGCGCTCCAACCCCATGCCCGTGTCAATGTTCTTTTTCGGCAAGGGGGTGTAAGACCCGTCCGCTTCCTTGTTGTACTGAGTGAACACCAGGTTCCAAATTTCCAGGAAGCGGTCACAGTCGCAACCCGGGCCGCAGTCGGGCGCGCCGCAGCCATACGGCTCGCCGCGGTCATAGTAAATCTCCGAGCAGGGACCACACGGGCCTTCACCAATCTCCCAGAAGTTGTCCTCGTCGCCCAGGACGATATGATCCCGCGGCAGACCCACGTCCTCGTGCCAGATACGCAAGGCTTCCTCGTCCTCACGGTGAACGGTCGCATACAAGCGCGCCGGTTCCAATGCCAGCGTCTGCGTTAAAAACTCCCAAGCCCAGCGGATGGCCTCTGCTTTAAAGTAGTCGCCAAACGAGAAATTGCCCAGCATCTCAAACATCGTCTGGTGGCGGGCCGTGTAGCCAACGTTTTCAATGTCGTTGGTCCGGATGCACTTTTGCACGCTGACAATCCGCGGTTTTTCCGGGATTTCACGGCCGTCAAAGTACGGTTTAAGGGGGGCCATGCCCGCGTTGATCCACAGCAACGTCGGGTCGTCATGCGGAACCAGGCTGGCACTGGGAAACACCAAGTGACCGCGTTCCGCAAAAAACTGTTTGTAGGCGTTGCGAATCTGTTGAGCTGTCATGCGTTTCATACGCTCACTCCTGTACCCACGGTCAAGCGCCAAAACGCCTCTCATCCCAACAGGGACGAGAGGCGCTCTCGCGGTACCACCCTGATTACAGCCCTGCCGCCGCCCATCCGCAGCGGCGGGCGGTGCTGTCACTTTTGTTCGCGGTAACGGGCGAAACCCGGCGGCTGGACGCACTTGAGGATGGCTTCAGCACGCGGAACTGGAACACCTTGCAGCCAATGGGCGTCCTCTCTGGCACAGTTCGCTGCGGCCTACTCGTTCCTCGCATCGCTTTAGCAAACCTGATTGCGGCTACGATTTTACAAGAATCCCCTGATGAAGTCAATGGACCACAGGCCGCAGGTCCTCCGCCGGCCAAGGACATCCGAACACGGCCTTGTCTCCTCAGAGGCCACAGTACGCGTGGGATTACAGGCCTGCGGGACCACCGTGGCGCCGGCTGCGCACCTGCGTATAGACCACTTTGCCAACGGCCAATACCGGAACGGCACAGACCAGTCCCAGCACCCCCGCCAGTTCACCGCCAATCAACACGGCAGCCACAATCGCCAGCGGGTGCAGGTGCAAGGTCCGGCCCATGATCTGCGGCTGAATCAGGTTGCCTTCCAGCTGTTGCACCACCAAGTTGACCAGCAAGGTTTGAATGGCCAACTTCGGACTGACAGAGAGGGCCAGCAAGACGGCGGGGGCAGCGCCCAGAAAGGGACCAAGGTACGGAATGATGTCCATAATGGCCAGGAACAACGCGAGCAACAGGGCGTATGGAACACCTACCACCAGGTACCCGGCGTACGTCAACACCCCCACCGACAGCATCACCAGCAGCTGGCCGCGCACATAACTACCAAGTGTCGCGTCTACACCCACCATGATGTCTCGTGCTTCTTGGCGGTAAGCTGGCGGGATGAGATGCAACACCGCCCGGCCTAAGGCCTTGCCGTCCTTGAGCATGTAAAACACCAAAAACGGCACGACGAACGCCACAAACACCGCGCTGACGGTTCCTGACAACCCGGCCACGGCCTGTGCCGCCGCCGCGGTCAAACGCTGTTCCGCCTGTGCCAGTGCCGCTTCAATGCCACGCCGTACTGCATCTGGCAGGTACTGTCGTCTTTGAACCAAGCCGTCGAGCCATTGGTCAGCCTGCTGAATCAGTTCCGGGAGGTGCTGAGCCAGTTGCGACAACTGCCTGGAGACCACCGGGATCGCCTGCAGAATGGCCACCGCTGCCAGCACGGCAAACGTCAAATAGATGATGAGAATGGCTGGCCCGCGCGGTACCCGGCGGCGAACCAACAACTCGACCACCGGTTGCAGCAGGTATGTCACCACCATGGCCGCCAGAAACGGTAAGACCACCACTTTCAAGACCGACCAGATGTCGTACAGGAAATCACGCAGCTGTGCAACCAGGTACAGACACAGCAGCGTGGCCAAGACCGACAACACCGCTCGCTGATAGCGGCTCCCCCACCCCACGCGGCTCCCTCCCTGTTGCACCCAGCGGTTCGCCCAGCCTGTCCGGTCTTATCCAGTATACGCAGCCGGCCCGCCGTGCATGATCCGCACCCTGGTCGTCTCCAGCCACCCGGCAAGAGCATGCGTGAAGCGGGCTTGGCGGCAGCACTTGCAAACCCCAGGGGCTGACTGTTTGCGTGCGTCCACGCGTTTTCTTTATACTGGTGCTCGAGTGCGGAAGGACGAGCAGAGAGGTGGAAGCCGTGGCATACCTGGCGGTGGCCTTGGGCGGTTGTCTGGGGGCCTTGGCGCGTTGGGGGATTAGCGAAAGCCTGGGGACGTGGGGAGGTTTCCCGTGGGCCACCTGGTTGATCAACCTGTCGGGCAGTTTTTTTCTGGCGTGGTTTTACACCATCACGCTGGAGCGATTCCCGTTGCACCCGCTACTGCGGCTGGGCGTGGGCACCGGATTTGTCGGGGCTTACACGACTTTTTCCACCCTGACTGTCGACGTGTGGAACCTGGTGCAGGCGCACCTGTATGGGATGGCGTTGGCGTACGTGGGCCTGTCTTTGGCAGGCGGCCTGGCTTGCGCCGCAGCCGGTTACGGACTCGCCCGACGGCAGACGCGACTGAGCTAACCCGGTACAAAGCAGGGGGATAGACGATGCTCTATGTAGGGCTGGGCGGGGTGTTGGGGGCCTTGCTACGCTATCAAATCTCGCAGTGGATGAGTCGGGTGACCCGTGGCCCCCTGCCCCTAGCCACCCTGGTCATCAACGTGACAGGCTCGTTCTTGCTCGGTTTGTTGACCCGCCACGCTGGTTTGTGGTTTGCGGACCGCGCCAACGCCGCTATGCTCCTGCTTGGCACCGGGTTGTGCGGCGCCTATACCACGTTCTCCACCTTTTCCTATGAAGCACTCATGTTGCTCCGCGAGCGGCGGTTGGCTACCGCTGCGGTCTACATCGCGGGTTCGGCTGTGTTCGGCCTGGCTGCCGCCGGCATTGGCCTGCACGGCATCCCTTAACCCTCGCCACCACGGCAACATGCAGCAACCGGGTTACACCGTGCCCAATTCGAGGGAATCTGGCAGCAGCTCCACCGCTACCAAAGAACCATCCTCTGCCACCTCGTACAGGCGGACATCGTCGCCCGAGACGCTAAACTCCATAAAGCAACCCCAGCAATAGTACTGATTGGCTCCAATTTTGCCGACGTCCCGGCAATGGCAGTGTGGACAACGCATGGTCGGGTCTCCTTTGTCCGGAGCTGTCCGCTCACCCGCACGCACTCACGACGACGGAACGCAGGCGCACGAACACGTCCGGTGGATTCTGGAATCATGTTCTAGCCTAACCAGCCAACGCAAGGGATAAACGAGCTGCTCTTCATGGTTTCTCAAGGCAACCGTGTTCCTCTTGGCAGCGGCAAGACCACCTCGCTGGGCAGCCTAGCAACAACCGAAAAAAAGAAGCCTGCCCTCGGGACAAGCCCATGGTAGTCGATCTGATGCTGGGGTGCAATGAAATTTATGGGAATCCGACAAGGTTTCCCGCTTTTAGACAAAACCCGACTGTGACATCTTTGTGAAGCCCTCACCCTTGAGCCGCCCGCCCGCCGCGCAGGTCTTGCACCACGCGTGCAACCACCTGGCCTGCAGCCAGCACTTCGGCCGGGTCCAGCAAACTCGAAAAACTAAAGCGTACGGCGGATTCGACTCGTTCGGGGGGCCATCCGCAAGCCTGCAAAACATGGCTCGGCTGCAAGCTGCCCGCCGTGCAAGCCGCGCCCGCAGACGCCGCCACCCCTTCCAGGTCCAGGCGCATCAACAACCGGTCACTGCGTACCCCGGAAAACGAAACATTGAGTACACTGGCCGCCCCGCCTTGGGCCGGACTGTTCCACTCCACCCCGGGCAAGCCGTGCAGGCCTTGGACAAACGCCGCCCGTATCTGCTCCAACCGGCGCAACCGCTGTTCTCCTTGCGCCTGCAGCCACGCTGCGGCCGCACCCAGGCCGACAATCCCCGCCGCGTGCTCTGTGCCCGCCCGCCGCCCGCGTTCCTGGGCACCGCCGCGCAACACCGGCCGCCACGGCGTCCCCTGGCGAATGTACAGGACGCCAACGCCTTTGGGTGCATGGATTTTGTGGCCCGAAAAACTCGCCAGGTCGAGCTGCGTATCTGACAGGCGCAACGGTGCCAGCCCCAAGGCTTGGACCATGTCTGAGTGCACCACGATGTCGGGGCGCAGCCGCTTGACTGCCGCCGCTGTCTCGGCAACAGGCGTCACCGCCCCCGTTTCATTGTTGACCGCCATCAGCGAGACCAGCCGCGTCTCCGGCCGGATGGCTGCCAGCACCGCTGCCGTGGTCAGTGAACCATCCGGCTGCGGTGGCAGGTACGTGACGTCCGCCCCCAACTCGGCCAGCAACTCGCAGGTGTGCAAGACGGCGTGGTGTTCCGCTTGCCCTGTAATCACATGGCCGCGGCTGCCAGCCGCCAACCAGGCGCCGAGCAACGCTGCTTGCACCGATTCGGTCCCGCCACTGGTGAACACCAACGCCTGGGCCGGGACCCCCAGCAGACTGGCCACCTGCGCACGGGCTCGTTCAATTCCCGCGCGCGCTGCCCGGCCGGCAGCGTGGATGCTCGACGGGTTGCCAAAAACATCCTGCAAGTACGGTTCCATGGCAGCCCGCACCTCTGGTAACAGCGGCGTGGTGGCCGCGTTGTCCAGGTACATCAACCTCTTCTGCCCCCTCGCCGGCTTCCCGGCCCCCCGTAGCCGCCTGTCTACCCTGCCGCATCAGATGTAATACATGTAAGCGTCGGCGTACCCTTGCTGTTGGTCAACCAGGTCCTGGAGCGTGGTCGAGGTCAGCACGCCCAGGATGGCGTCGCGCAGTTTTTGCCACAACTCGTCCAACCCATCGTGGATGTCTTCGTCAACCAGCTGCAGTGGACCCTCCAACGTTAAAATCACGTCGGCCGCCGTGATCTCTGTTGGCGCTTTGGCCAGTACATAGCCCCCGTACGCGCCGCGCACACTGCGCACAATCCCGGCGTTGCGCAGCGGTGCAATCAACTGCTCTAAATAGTGTTCCGACAGCCCCTGCCGCTCGGCAATCGACTTCAGTGAAACGGGCGATCCCGCGCCGTGTATAGCCAGGTCTACCAACAGCATGAGCCCGTACCGCCCTTTGGTCGAGATCTTCACGCTTGTCCATCCTCCCTTGGCACGTAGCGGCGTGGAGCCACTCCGACCGGCCAGTAGTTTTGCTCTACCCAATGGCCCGGGTAATCGTGCGGGTACAGATACCCCACGCCACTGCCCAAAGCGGCTGCGCCCGCGTAGCCTGTGCCGCGCAGGTGGGCCGGGACTGTCAGGGGCAGGCCCTGTTCAACATCGCGCATCGCGGCGTTGATAGCTTGATACGCCGCGTTTGACTTGTTCGCCCGGGCTAAGTAAATGGTCGCTTCCGCCAGAGGTATCCGCGCTTCCGGCATGCCGATGGCCTGAACCGCATGCAAGGTGGCCACAGCCAGCGGCAACGCCTGGGGGTCAGCCAGGCCGATGTCCTCAGCAGCCAGAATCACCAAGCGGCGGGCGATAAACAACGGGTCTTCACCCGCAGTCAGCATTTTGGCCAGCCACAAAACCGCCGCATCCGGGTCCGACCCGCGCACCGCTTTGATCCACGCGGAAATCGTGTCATAGTGCTCGTCTCCTGCGCTGTCATACAGGACGGTACGCTGCTGCAGACAGGTGCGCATTTGCTGGAGGTCCACTTGGGCGCGGCCGTCCGGTCCGAGCGGAGCGGTGGTCACCGCCCACTCCAGGGCGTTTAAGGCCCGCCGTGCGTCACCCGCTGCCGCCTGCGCCAGCCAATCTAAGGCAGCGTTTTCCACCACGGCTTGCCATGCCCCCAGCCCGCGTTCCGGGTCACGCAAGGCTCGTTCCAGCAGCTGACGAATCGCGGCTGCTGACAGCGGCTGCAAACGGTACACCTGGGAGCGAGACAACAAGGCCGCGTTCACCGCAAACGACGGGTTTTCTGTGGTCGCCCCCACCAGGGTCAACAGTCCTTGTTCCACATGAGGCAACAACAGGTCTTGCTGAGCCTTGTTAAATCGGTGAATCTCATCAATGAATAGGACAGTCTGCCGGTTGTAAAGTGCACGCTCATCCCGTGCCTGTTGAATGACCTGGCGCAGCTCCGCCACCCCAGCCGTCACGGCGTTCAGCTGGACAAAGCGCGCCTGCACGGCCGCAGCCAAGACATTGGCCAACGCAGTCTTCCCTGTGCCGGGTGGTCCATACAAAATCACAGACCGCAGTTGCCCCGTCTGCGCTGCCCGGCGCAAGGCACTTCCCGGCCCGATGACCTCTTCTTGCCCTACCAGTTCATCCAACGTACGCGGCCGCATGCGGTAGGCCAGCGGCGCCGTCCGCTCCGCTTCGCGCTCGGCCTGTGCTTGAAACAGGTCCACATCCCTGCCCCCTCTCGACCGCCGCTCCAGGCGACGGTGTACCCGCCCGCGCCGTCTGCTGCTCGGGTCACGGGTCCGGGGGTTCAGAAACCCCAAGTATTAAAATTGACATTCTTAAAGTATAACCGGAAGGTTCTCCCGGCAACAAGTCCAACGCAAAAAGGCAGCCCCTCTGGCTGCCTTCTATGTGTTGAAAGCTTGGTCGAAAGCACAGAACCCCGCTTCTGCCGTGAAGCCTCCCGAATTGAACCTGCGCTCGGCAGGTGGGTGTCCTGCTCATCCGCTTGCACGTCCACGAAGGCGACCTTGAGGCATGTGCGCACGGGAGAGACGCCGGACTCCCTTTGTACGGGGTGTTGGCTCAATTAACAGCAAGGCTTACACGCACAGCGCAGGGATTTGCGCCGGGCAACCGGCTGTGCCGGCCGCCGCTGTGACCTTATGGTACCACCCTCGGCCGCACGGATGCAAGCGCTAAACCTTGCCTCTGGCGCCTGCAAGCAGCCTTGCAGAGCGGGCGCAGAGCGGTTATCTGCGCCGGTCATCCCCAGTCAGGACAGGGGCCCGCAACGCCAAATGGAGGGTGTCCAGTTGCGCCTGGCTGACCGGAGCGGGCGCCTGCATCATCAAGTCGGAGCCACTCTGTGTCTTCGGGAAGGCAATGCAGTCGCGCAGCGAGCTGCCCCCGCCGAGGATCATCACCAGCCGGTCAATGCCAAAAGCAATTCCCCCGTGCGGCGGCGTGCCGTACTCAAACGCGTCAAGCAAAAAGCCAAACTGTTGGCGCGCCTCCTCCGGTGCAAAGCCAAGTGCGCGGAACATCCGCTCTTGCAGCTCGCGCTGAAAGATGCGCATGCTGCCCCCGCCCAGCTCGTACCCGTTGAGCACCAAGTCATACGCTTGGGCGCGCACCGACCCCGGGTCGGTTTCCAGCTTGTCGATGTCTTCCCAGCGCGGCATGGTGAACGGGTGGTGCTCAGCCACCCAGCGCTGTTCTTCTTCATCGTACGTCAAGAGCGGGAAATCGACCACCCAGAGGAAGCGGAACGCCGATGTGTCCACCAGACCCAGCTCATGGCCGAGTTTCAGCCGCAGCGCGCCCAGCGCTGGCAAGACCACTTGGCGTGGCCCAGCGCCCATCAACACCAAGTCGCCGTCCCTGGCGCCCGCAGCCATCGCCAACGCTTGCAGTTGCTCGGGCGTAAAGAACTTCGCAATGGGCGAGCGGTACTCCCCTCCCGCCAGCGCCAAAGGCGCCAAGCCTTTCAGGCCGTAACCAGCGACAAAGCGCACCAAGTCGTCCAGCTGTTTGCGCGAATACCCGGCACAGCCGGGCGCCACCAACGCCTTGATCACGCCGCCTTGCGCCAACACGTCCTGAAACACGCGGAACGAGGACCCTTGCACGGCTGCCGCTATGTCTTGCAACGGCATGTCAAAGCGCAGGTCCGGCTTGTCTGAGCCGTAGCGTTCCATCGCCTCTTGGTAGGGCAGGCGCTGAAACGGCAGGGACAGCTCCCGGCCGAGCACGGTGCGAAACACGTGTTGCATCATCTCTTCCATCAGTGCCTGAAAGGCCTCAGGCGGCAAAAACGATTGTTCAATATCCAACTGCGTAAACTCCGGTTGCCGGTCAGCGCGCAGGTCTTCGTCGCGGAAGCAGCGGACGATTTGGTAATAGCGCTCGACACCCGCCACCATTAACAGTTGTTTAAACAACTGCGGTGACTGGGGCAAGGCATAGAACGACCCCGGTTGCAGCCGGCTGGGCACGAGGAAGTCGCGGGCGCCTTCCGGCGTGCTGCGTGTGAGCATCGGCGTCTCCACTTCGAGAAACCCGTGATGGTCTAAAAACTGCCGCAGCGCCCGCGTGACTTGGTGGCGCATGCGCAGCATCGACTGCATTTCCGGCCGGCGCAGATCAAGATAACGGTAGCGCAGACGCACCGCCTCATCCACGTCAATCCCGTCTTGCACGGGGAACGGCGGGGTCTTGGCCGAGTTGAGCAACTCCAAGGCTGTGACCACCAGTTCGATGGTTCCAGTTTCCAATTTCAGGTTGACCGTCTCCGGTGCGCGTTCCACCACTTGACCGCGCACACTGATCACCGCCTCGCTGCGCAGGCGGTCGGCCGCTGTCTGCACGTCGGCAGGCGTACCGCGCGACGGGTCAAACACCAGTTGCAAGATCCCGCTGCGATCCCGCAAGTCAATGAACACGACACTGCCCAGGTCGCGCCGGCGCTGTACCCAACCGGACAACACCACCTCTTGGCCGACGGCTGCCAGTGTCTCGCGGACGCTGTGCGTCCGGTAGAGTTCAGGTCGATGCAACACGGTCTGCTCCTCCCTTGCCCACATACTCCGCGATGTCCGCCAACGCCACTTGGGCCTGGAGGCCCGTTTGCAGGTCTTTGACAGTGGCCAGGCCCGTCGCCAATTCGGCTTCGCCTAGCAGCACCGCAAAGCGCGCGCCATCGCGGTCAGCCTGCTTTAACTGCGCTTTGATACCGCGGCCGCGGTAATCGCGGTCCGCCACCAGTCCAGCGCTGCGCAACTGCCGCAGGACGCGCGTTGCCAACGGGGCCGCGGCTGCATCGACCACCACCACAAACGCGTCCAGGGCGGCTGGGCGGGCGCGGGTCAGACCTTGCTCTTGCAGGACCAACAAGGCGCGCTCGAAGCCGCCCGCAAAGCCCACCCCTGGGGTTTCCGGTCCGCCCAGTTCGCGGACCAACCCGTTGTAACGCCCGCCGCCAGCGACTGAGCTGTAGCCGGGGACGATGCACTCCCATGTGGTCCGCGTGTAGTAGTCCAGGCCCCGTACCAGGTGGTCGTTCAGCCGGTAAGGAAGGTCCATGGCCGCAAGGTGTGCCTGAACCTGGGCAAAGTGTTCGGCACACGCCGGGCAGAGGCTGGCGCGGATGGTAGGGGCGCCGGATTCTGCCAGAAGTGCCTGGCAGGCGGGTTGTTTGCAGTCGAACACGCGCAGCGGATTGCGGGTCAACCGCTGTTGGCAATCGCCGCAAAACCGGTCGGCAAGCGGCTGCAACTTGGCCAGCATCTGCTCGCGGTGCAACGGCCGGCAGACGGGACAACCAACGCTGTTCAGCTCCAGCTCCACCCCTTGCAGACCAAACCCGGCCAGCAGGTCCAGGTTGAGAGCAATCACCTCAGCGTCAAGCGCAGGGTCATCTGCACCGAGCGCTTCGACACCGTACTGGTGAAACTGCCGCCACCGGCCCTTTTGCGGCTTTTCGTAGCGGAACATGGGCCCAGCATAAAACAGTTTGACCGCTCCCGGCTGACCGTACAATTTGTTCTCCACAAACGCCCTGACAACCCCGGCGGTGTACTCTGGACGCAGCGTCACGCTACGTCCGCCCCGGTCTAAGAAGGTGTACATCTCTTTGGCGACAATGTCGGTGGTTTCGCCGACCCCGCGTTGAAAAAGCTCCGTGTGTTCAAACACAGGGGTGCGGATTTCTTGATAGTGGTAGCGGGTACAGGTATCGCGCACGACCTGTTCGAGGTGCTGCCATTGTTCCACTTCTCCTGGCAACACATCTGCCGTCCCCCGCGGTCGTTGCGTGAGCATAGTCATTCCCTCCTCGCCAACCCCTGCCTTGTCGCTGGGTCCCAAGCCGGCAAGTGATAAGCAAACCCTGCACGGCGGTGCGCAAAACAAACGCCCTTTCGCCTGTCGTTGCGGACAGGGGCGAAAGGGCGCGGATTCGCGTTGCCACCCTGCTAGGACAAGCTCTCCCCTTCATCAAATCCAAGCTAAACGTCTATCGGCCAGTATAGAACATGGCAATGAAACTTGTCAATTGCTGGCCGAGGTGGATGAGCCCCCTCACAGCGCTCTAATGGCGGCGCATCTTTTGGAGTTTCGCCGTCCAATCACGCGGAGCATAAGCCCAATCGTCCGGCCACTCGGCCTCCTCTTCGTACCCGAGCAGCTGTTCTGCCTCTGGCCCGGGACCGTACAACAGGTTGTACAGCTGTTCTGTCCGGGAACCGTCCGACCCTCGTACTCGCATGTCGATCCGCCTCCCGCCGTGGTACCGGTTTTTGCCGGGCGGCAACCGCACAGTCTGCCGCTGCCCCCTAGTGTGTCTGGCCGGTTGGCGGGCCATACAACCCGTCCGCCACAGCCTTGGCTGCTGCTGCCACGCTGGCCAACAGCGGTTCGTCCTGGCCTGGCAAGAGGGTACGGACGTCGAGCACGACCGCGTCTTGGCCAATCCGTCCAATCACCGGCGGTTCACCGCAGGTGCGCAGCAGCGCGGCGAGTTGCTGGGCACCCGCCCAGCGGCTGGTCAGGCGCAGGACGCGCGTCGGCAAGGCCGTTTCGGGCAAGGCCCCACCGCCGACGTGCGACACGTCGTCCGCCTCCGCAACCGTGAGGGCGGCCGCGACGGCAGGGTCACTGCGCAGCCGGTCGGCCAATTGCCGACACCGTGCCGCCACATCGGCGTACGATTGCGTCAACATCCAGATCACGGGCAATTCTTGCTGAGCGGTCCCTGCCTCATAGGCGGCCAACGTGGCATCGAGGGCGGCTAAGGTCAGTTTGTCCACGCGCAAGGCGCGTGCCAACGGGTGGCGAGCCAACCGCTGCACCAGCTCCCGCCGGCCCGCGACGATGCCGGCCTGCGCCCCACCAAGCAGTTTGTCCCCGCTAAAACTGATTAAGTCTACCCCCGCCTGCAGGCTGTGCTGAACCGTCGGCTCGTCGCCGATTCCGTAGCGGGCAAAATCGAACAGGGCGCCGCTGCCCAGGTCTTCGTACAGAGGCACCCCACAGCGCTGGGACAAGGCGGCCAGGTCGGTGAGTGCTGGCTGCTCAGCAAAGCCCACAATCCGGTAGTTGCTCGTATGTACCCGCACCAGCAGGCGAGTTTGCGGCGTGATGGCACGTTCATAATCGGCCAACCGGGTCTTGTTGGTGCTCCCGACTTCGACCAACGTCACCCCGGCTGCCTGCATCAGCTCCGGGATACGAAAGGACCCGCCGATTTCTACGAGTTGCCCGCGCGACACCACAGCCTCACCGCCGCTCGCCAAGGCGCTCAAGGTTAGCCACACAGCGGCGGCGTTGTTGTTCACCACCAACGCCGCCTCCGCACCTATCAACCGGCACAGTCGGGCTTCCACGTGGCTGTGGCGCCAGCCACGCCCCCCTTGTCCGAGGTCAAATTCCAGGTTGCTGTACTGGCCGCCCACCGCCCATACGGCCGTCAACGCCCGTTCCGACAACGGCGCCCTGCCCAAATTGGTGTGCAAGACCACACCTGTCAAGTTGAGCACAGGGCGCAGCTGCGGTTGCAGGCGCCGCTGTACACAGGCGCGTACGCGTTCAGCCAAGGCAGGGACGGCTGTCCATTGCGCCCACTGCTCGGCACTTGGCGGAGGCGCCATACCCTGCTCGGCTGCTGTCCACATGTTCCGCAACTCCGCCAAGGCCTCGTTCAATACGGCCGTCTGCGTAGCCCGGGGCAAACCTGCCAGCGCCTGTTGCACCTGCGGATCGGCCAATAACTTGTGGACAGCGGGAAGGGTACGCAACTCCAAAGCTCGGTTCCACTGCATCGTCGGTCCTCCGCAGCCAAGGGTTCTTTGATCCACCCTTACTTTACCATGACTCGGCCGTGGCGGGTCCCGGTGGTTTTGGGCGGAGCTACAAGACCGCCCCTGTATGCTAGGATGGGAGGGCGAGGAGGAATGGGAATGCAACCGACAGTCAGTGAACGCTGGTTTGCGCGCGCCGAGCAGGTGATTTTAGGCGGCGTTAACAGCCCGTCGCGCTCGTTTGCCGCGGTGGGCGGCGGAACCCCGGTGGTGATGGCAAAAGCGGCCGGGTCGCGCTTCATCGATGTTGACGGGAAAGAATACATCGATTACTTGGCGGCGTTTGGTCCTTTGGTGCTGGGTCACGCCCATCCGTCGGTGACCGCCGCGATTCAAGCCGCGGCGGCCGAGGGCGTGCTGTACGGCACGCCAACCGTTTGGGAGGTGGAGTTTGCCGAAGCGCTGCAGCAGGCCATCCCTGCCCTGGAGCGGCTGCGGTTTGTCAACTCCGGCACCGAGGCGGTGATGACCACGGTGCGCGTGGCGCGCGGGGTCACCGGCCGGCACAAACTCCTAAAGTTCGCTGGGTGTTACCACGGCCACTCTGACGCCATGCTGGTGGCTGCGGGCAGCGGTCCTTCTTCCCTGGGTGTTCCCGACAGCGCAGGCGTGACCCCGGCGGTGGCCGGTGAGGTCATCACCGTACCGTTCAACGACCTCCAGGCATACGCTGACGCCTTGCAGCGCTATGGCCATGAACTGGCCGCCGTGCTGGTGGAGCCCATTGTCGGCAACTTCGGCATCGTGCCGCCGCGTGACCCCCACTACTTGAGAGAACTGATAGACCTGGCCCACCGTTACGGCACTTTGGTGATCTTCGACGAGGTGATCACGGCGTTCCGGTTTCATTACGGTACAGCCGCCCAACTTTACCAGGTAGAACCTGACCTGTACGCACTCGGCAAGGCGATTGGCGGCGGTCTGCCCATTGGCGCGTACGGCGGACGCCGGGACGTGATGGAGGCCGTCGCTCCGCTGGGACCGGTCTACCAGGCTGGTACCATGGCCGGCAACCCACTGTCCATGCGGGCCGGATTGGCTTGCCTGAAAGCCTTGCGTGAACCGGGAGTCTATGAACGCATGGCGCGCTTAGGAGAACGGTTGACCGCAGGCATCCAAGCCGCGGCGGCGGAGGCTGGCGTCGCGGTCACCATCAACCGCGTGGGCGGTGCCTTTACCGTCTATTTCACCCAGCACCCTGTATCCAATTACGCGGATGCCCAGGCGACTGACAGCCGTCTGTTTGCTGTTTTCTTTCACGCCCTCTTGCGGCGCGGGGTCTACATCGCTCCGTCCAAATACGAGGCCTGGTTTGTCTCAGCCGCGCACAGCGACGCCGACGTCGACGTCACCCTGGCTGCCGTTGCTGCCAGCATGCAGGAGGTCGCAGCCGCCGCCCCGCCGCGCTAGGCCGCCGGCGCGCTGAGACTGCACCACGAATGGCGACAAATAGGCAGCAGGGCTGGCAGCGCTCACGCTGCCAGCCCTGCACCTCAAGTGAAAAGCCGCCGCACCGTCCTGACCACAGACCTGTGGCTGCCAGAGGGTTCTCCTTATTGGAGGACGTCCGCCAGCTGTCCCACCAGGTCACTCTTGCTGCGGTACCCCACCAGCTGTTTGACCACCTGGCCATTTTTAAACACAAGCAAAGTGGGAATGCTCATGATGCCAAATTTCTGGGCCGTCTCCGGGTTCTGGTCGACATCCAGCTTGCCGACTTCCAGTTTGTCTGCGTATTCTTGCGCCACCTCTTCAATCACCGGCGCCATCATCCGGCAGGGGCCGCACCACGTGGCCCAGAAGTCAATCAGCACCGGTTTATCTGTCTGCAAAAAGGCGGCAAAGGTCGCATCGGTCACCTCTTTGGCCATCTCACTTCCTCCTCCCATCGCTGCGAACGCGCTTGCGCGCGTGGATTATTGTACCACAGGCGAGAAAAAAACCGCAGCCGTGGGTCAAGAGGTACGATGGGCGCGCAAGCCCGCACGCAGGGTGAACAGCAACACCGCCAGCAACAGCAGCGTACCAAGCCAGAACACGTCTTCTGCTGTGTAGCGAACCGCCAGCGCGTGCAACGGCAACACCCAGTAGAGCAGCGACACCGCAAACAAAACGCTTGGCACCACCCGCCCGCGCAGTCGATACGTGCCGTATACCAACAGTCCGGCCACCAAGGTTAAACCCCCGGCCAGCAGGGCCTGGGGGGTTAACTTCCAATCGGTCAAACCAATGCCCAGCGCTGGCACCAGCGTGCTTTGAAACACCAAGGCACCGGTGATGTTCCCCAGGGCCAACGCGTCTTTGCCCTGGCGAATCCAGACCACGCTGTTCAGCGTTTCAGGCAACTCGGTGGCAAGCGGGATCAACAGGGCGGATAAGACAAACGGCGGTACATCCAGCCAGACCGCAATCTGCGCCACGCCGGAGGCCAGCAACCGTGCCCCCCCGACAATCGCTGCCAAGGCAATCGTAAGCTGCAGGAGCACGGCTGCCAACAACGGCTGATCCCGCTTCCCTTGCAGATACAAAGGGTGCAGCTGCAGCGCCTCGCTTACCTCTGAGCGGTCGCGGAACGACTGCCATAAAAAATATCCGTACACCCCCACCAGCATCCCGGGTGCCACCAGGTGCAACCCGCGCCAAGGCGCTACACCCACCACAAGGACAAACGAGTAAGCGATTATAAAGAACGCCATGTCCCGTTGAAAGGCAGTCCTCTGGACGTGCGGAGAAGTTGCCCGACCCGTTTGTCGCCGCGCCAAGACCAGCGCGCAGGCGACAATTGCGCTCCCCAGTGTGACCAGCAAAAACGGCGCGCCAAGGATCCCGCCAATCCCCACTTCCTGGGCGGAACTGTCGCTGCCAAAGAGGATGGCCGCAACGGGAACAGCGGTTTCCGGCAAGGCAGTCCCGAGCGCTGCCAACACACTGCCCACGGCGCTTTGCCCTAAGTTTAACTTACAGCCGAGCCACTCCACCGCGTTGGTGAACAGCTCAGCCCCAAACAACACCATTGCCAAGGCAAACAGCATCGATAGCCCGGCCTGCATGTCGCACGCTCTCCTTCCCCGGCCCGCCGCCAGGAGTGCGCAACCTGTCCGTAGCTAGCGCCGGTCGGCCATGATTCGTCCTTAGACAGTACGCGGGCCAAGCAGCCAATATGACTGCTTGGCCCGTCGCCCACGTGTCCACTGTTCAGAACCCGGCCGGCCTCCCTGATGCCGGTGTTGGTTGCCGCAGTTCCTACACGCCAACCGGCACGTCCGCTTGTGCATCCGCTGTCGCCGCCGCAGCCAGCAACTGCTGGCTCAGCCCTTGCAAGTCGGCGTCTGCCTCGACAAACAAGGCAAGCCATACATCGTCTACTGCCGCCAACATCCAGACGCGGCCCTCGTCACCGGTCAACGACGTCTCCAGCACACGGCTCAATCCGGCTTCTTTGCGCAGCCGCTGGGCGCTGCGCCAATGAGCGCGCAGGCCATCCAACAGCGCCGGTTCGTACACGCGATCGGCTGCCCCCAAGGCCTCCCCGGCAAACGCTGCCCAGCCTAGCACCCGTTCATCCGCCGTCAATGCGGTGTAACACGCCAACCAGGGTTCCGCCGCGAGTTGCGGAGCGTTGGCTTCATAGAGGAGAAACGGCGGTCGCCGGGCGGCAAACACCCCGCGCCCGGGGGCGGGTGTACTCACCACCTCTACCCGATCGGCGCGCGCGGCCGCTGTCTTATCTGTCACCACGAGTGAGTCGGCGCTCTTCTTCGTGCCTGCTTCCTTGCCTTTGCCAGCTTCCGCGGCTCCCTGCCCGGTTGTCCCTCTGCCCGTCCCGTCTACCGCACCCGTTTCTGCAGGCGGCGCATGCACCACCACCGCCGGTTGCCGCCGGCGGGGCCGGCGATGAACGGCCGCTTCCGCCCAGGCGGGGCCGGCCGCCGCTGCGTCAGGCGCCGGCGGCCCCTCCTCCGTCCAGGCAGGCGAGGCGGTCTCCGCTCCACCCGGAGCGACAGATGGTGCGGAGCTGCCCCTGTCCGGCTGTGTGGCTGCGGCGTGCACGTCCGCTTGCCCTGCCGCAGGCGTCTCTGGCAGGTTTTCTGTCGCCGCCGCTGCGGCCACCTCTGTATTTTCGCGGCGCCGCCGGACCAACCAGATGTTCATCCATACCCAGGCACAGATCACCAACAACGCCACCACAATCAGGGCCAACAACATCCCCAACACCCCTTCACCCAAAGCATTGATCAGACGTTGTCACGATGAATGCGGACCGAGGCGTTCATCCCGGGGATGATGTACTTGCCACCTTTCCCGGTAAAGGCGATTTTCACCGGGATGCGCTGCACCTCCTTGGTAAATCCTGTGGTCGGTGCCGTGGGTACGGGCTGTCCCTGGGCGGCTGACTCCGCTCCCACCCAAGAAACGGTCCCGGAGAACGTGTCACCGGGGAAAGCATCCAGGTAAATGTCGACGCTCTGCCCTGGTTTGACGTTGCGCACCGCGGTCTCCTGGACGTTGGCAAGCACGTACTCCCCATCCAGGTTGCCAATCACCGCCAGCTGCATACCGGGAGCCACCACCATGCCAGACACGGCTGACGTCCGCACCACCTGCCCGGTGATGGGGGCAGTCAGGTTGACCGTTTGCCCCGTGGGCAAACTGACCTGGCCGAGGACGTCCCCCGCACGGACCCGGTCTCCTTGATGAACCGTCCAACGCGTCAGTTTGCCTGCCGTGGCCGCGACCATCGGCTGCAAATCAGCGGCCACCTGGGCGTCCTGCTCGACCACGTAACGGCTGCGGTTGAGCCACCACACCCAGCCACCAATCAGCAGCGCAGCAATCACTACAATGGTGACGATGTTTATGACGACCAGTTGCCGCGCGCGCATGGCACACCCCCGCATTCGCTCTGGGACGTGACTGCCCGGCGGGCCGCAGCGACCGGAACCTTCTCGCGCGCAAGACACAACAGCCAAAGCTGGCGCGGACGGCAGGGACACCGCAAGCCGTTCGCCTAGTGGTAGTCGCGTTCCTCTGCCCGCGGCCGCCAGGGTAAAAACGACAACGCCTGCGGACGCAGACGCAACACACTGGGAACAGCCAGAATACAGCAGACAGAGCTGTACGCCAAGGCAAACCACAACCAGGCGTGCGGGCTCGCGGGCACAGCCCCGGCCAGGGCAGCCTCGACCCAGAGCGGGTTCAATTCCAACAAACATTTTCCCCAGATGACTAAGAAATACTCGACCGGGTCGTGAGCGGCCACGAGCTGCAAGCCATAGCCGAGGACCCCGGTCAGCACCACCATCACGGCCACGGTGGCATAGGACACCACCGTGCTCCACCCAGAGCGCAAGGCCAAGGTCGACCAGCAGACGCTGATGGCGGCAATCAGCACCAGGGTAAACAGCTGAAACGCGAACACCGCTACGACTTCACCAGGGACAGCGCCGCCAAAGAGGAAGACGAGGCTGTAGAGGGGCAGGGAAACGGCCAGCAACAAGGCGAGCAAAGCGCTGGAAGACAAGATCTTGCCAATCAGGATGCCCAACGCCGAGAGGGGGGTGGAGAGCAACACCACCAGCGTGCGCCGCTCGCGCTCGCCACTGATGGCACCCGCCGCAAACGCTGGGGCGAGAAACGCCGCCACCAGCAACTGCACCAGGCTCAGCGTGACAAACACCTGCTCACTGCGCGAAGGCAGGAGCAGGGTGAGTTGGCCCTGGACATTCTCATGCAGAAGAAACAGAGTAAACGCGAACATCGCACAAAAATACCCGCAAATCACAAAAGGCGCCCGCCAGGTGCGCATCCGCTGGCGGAACTCTTTGAGCAATAAGGGGTTACGCAACAACAGGCCTCTCCCCCTCTTTGCTTACGTGGCTTCCCGCTGCTCCGTTAACCGCAGGTAGAGTGCTTCCAAATCGGTCGGCCGCTCAGCAAACTGGCGCACCGCCAAACCGCTGCGCACCAGGCGCGCCAACAAGTCTGCCTGTTGCTCCACGGTGCCCGCAAACGACAGCTCCACCCCGTCCGGCTCCACCCGGTAATCGAGCACTCGCGGGTCGCCTTCCAGCAACCTGGCCCAGGTGCGCACGTCAGCGGTGGCCTCGACCCACAGACTGCGATACGCGCTGGAGTGGCTTAACACCACGTCCAGGGCCGCCAACGCCACCAACTCCCCACCGCGCAGAATCCCAATTTCATCGGCCACTTCCGACAGCTCGTGCAAAATATGGGAGCTGATCAGCATGGTTTTGCCCAGTTCCCGTAACTTGGCCAAAACCCCGCGTACCTCTATGCGTGATCTTGGGTCCAGCCCGGACGTTGGCTCGTCCAAGATCAGCACAGGCGGGTCGTGCATGAGACAGCGAGCTATTTCTAAACGCTGTTGCATCCCCCGGGACAGGTTGTTCACATATTTGTCGCGGTGCTCCCACAACCCCACCCAATCCAGGTATTCCTTGCAGCGCGCCTGCGTCAGGCGGCGGGGAACCCGGTAACACTCGGCGTAAAACGTCAGGTATTCCTCCACGCGGATGTCGTCGTACACGCCAAACGAATCTGGCATGTAGCCGATGGATCGGCGGACCCCTTGCGGCTGGCGGGACACCTCATAGCCGTTGACGTACGCCCGACCCGACGTCGGGGTGGTAAGTGTGGCTAAGATCGACAGGGTGGTGGTCTTACCTGCCCCGTTTTCTCCCACCAAGCCTAGGATGGTGCCGCGCCTGACATACAGGTTGAGGTCTTTCACGGCGGCGACGCGCCCATACCATTTGCTGAGGTGATCCGTTTGAATCACAGCGGCGACACTCCCCCCGCTAGCGGCAAGATGGCTACCGGTGCAAGTTGGCGGACAAGCAACAGGGTCTGGTTGGAGTCTATCGCCTGCTGGACGTTCACCTCAGCCAAGCCAGGCAGGGGACTGCCTGTGGTGTTGTCGGCCGTCGCCACCAACAAGGCTTGATCCCCGTCGGCCGCCAGGCTGAGCAGCCCGGCGGCGGACGCATAGCTTCCCAACGGCCGGCCAATGCCACGGGAGACGTCACGGTTGTACGCTGCGTACGCGGACAAGTACCCGCCCGCCCCGGCCACCTGGGCATTGCCCGGATTGAGTGTTGCCATCCCGCCCGGCGGCACGTCCCCTACGGGATACAGCTTGCCGTTCCAACACACCGCCAACTTGTGCAGCGTGTACGGGGTCTGATTGGACACTGTCCCGGCCAACCCGCCGGCCACCGTCGACAGGTCGGTCAACACCTCTCCTTGGTTGTGGACAAGGCCAGCACTGTACGTGTACCTTACCCCCCAACGGCCAATATCAAGAAAGCTGGCTGTTGTCTGAGTGCCTACATCAACCCACGCCTCGCCCAACTGGCGCACGTTTTCTTCAGCCATCGGCAACAGCCAGACAGGCTCGCGTTGGGTGACCGTGGCATTGGTGACAAACGGCGACATCAGGGCGCGAATCCCATACGCCTCCGCTTCGCCCCCGCCGACCAGGTCGAGCACGCCGACCCCTTCCGTCAGCAGTCCGCCGGGCCGTTGGCTGGCCCCAAACGCGTAAATGCTGACGGTCGTGACCAGACTGAGCGTAGGCAGGGCGGCCCACGCCCATGGTTCCCGCCGCCAGCGCCGCAACAGCCAAAACACACCAGGTCCCAAGGCGAGTGCGTACACGCCCAACACACCCGCCCAAAAACTGAGCGACGGGATGCGCAAAGGGGAAAGGGCGTCACTCGCAGCCGCCAGCATCAAGGCTTGACCTGGATCGAGCAGTTCCGGCAACGCCCGTGCCGCCCCGGCGTCACCCTGTTTCAACACGTGCGTCCACAACGCCGTGTTGCTCGCCCAGGCCAGCAACCCCGGCTGACTAGGCGTAAATGCGCTCTGCACCACCTTGCCGCGGCCGAGGCTAGTGGCTGCCAGCAAAGGTTGCCCGGCGGTGCCCGCCCATAAGACCGCACCCTCCCTTAAGGGGCCGGCCGTCACCTGGACGGCGGGGGGCGGAGTGACCGAGTCACCGACGAAGGCCGCCAGCGGTTGACCGCCGACCGACTGGTCCGGCCCCGGTGCAATGGGCAGCACGCTGTCCCACGCCGATCCCGCATGGCCTGTCCCGGTCACCAGCAAGAGGCCGCCTAGTTTCACCCAGTCGGTCAATGCAGCCGCCTGGTGCGGCGACAGGCGGGCCAGGGCGTGCGGCGAGGCGGCCACGGCCGCGACCTCGCCCAGGAGATTCGAGTCGTCCGGCAGTGATTCCGGGTGAATCGCCACGGGCAAGACCGGACTGCCGCCCGGGCCGTACGTCGATCCCGTTAAAAACTGCGCTGACTGGGGCTGTGTGGACAACACCGTGACCAACGCGACTTTTCCAAGTTCAGTCCCGGACAACCGGGCGGCGGCGACCATTTCTCCGCCCACAAAACACTCCACCACGGCGCCGTCTGCGACCGCTTGTCCAGGTACGGCCAGCCACTTGTCCACCTGGCTGTGCGCCGGCAGGCTGGCTGTCCAACGCAGGGTGCCATCGACCATACGTTGTGTACCCACCGGGAAGTGCAAGGCCACCCGTAACTGGGCCTGGGCTGCCGGTCCTTGGTTGGTGATCGTCAGGTGTACAGGAATCCAATCACTGCGGCTGTAATAGCCGTCAAACCCGACCTCGGTGGACAGGGTGACACTTGGCTCGGCGGCAGCAGCCAGCACAGGACCTGTCCACCGCCAACCTGCGGCTGGGTCTGCAGTCCCGCCGATCCACCAGCATGTGACGAGGGCCATCAACCACCCGGCCAGCCTGCAGCGCGCTTGGGTCCGCGCACGTGCTGGCCAGCCTGTCCTGTGTGACCAACAGCTTGTCCCGTACCGCCGGCTGCTTGTGCGGTCTACCCCGCTGGTCATCGCCTGCTGCGTCATCTTCTTGAGCTTAGCCTTGACGGGACGTCACCTCCCGTGGCAGTCTCCGCCCATGTCCGGCCCTAACCCTCCCCCTGATTGTACCGCTGGCTAACCCCGGTGCGCCAGATGGACGGCATACGCCGCCAGATATCGTGCTGCTTGCCGCTGCATGTCTCGATCCAGCAGCAGACGCGCAGGCTTGGGATTGACCTCAATCAGCCACACCTTGCCTTGTGTGTCGATCCCCATGTCCAAGCCCAGCCAACCACAGTGGCGCCACCGCCGGCTCACAGCTGCCGCCACTTGCCGGGCGGTTTCTTGCAAGCTCGCCAAGGGCAGCGTCACCCCCGCTCGCGCCAGTGCCGCTTGGCAGGAAGGCAGCCCTAACCGTTCGCCTCCCGCCACGAGATTGGTAACCACCCCCCCTTGGCCAGCCAGTTTCGGAATCACCCCTACCACTTGCCACTCCCCGTTGCCGTCGCGCGCGAGCACCACCCGAAAGTCAAGTTTCCGGCCGTCCAGGGACAGCAAGTCAAGGCCCCGCTGAATCAGGTGGAGTTGCCGGCGGCGTGCGGACAACACACGGCGTAGTGCCGACTCTGTCCACTCCCCGGCCAGCGGGCCGCGCCCCTTGGCTGGCCGGTCTGTACGCCAGCGGAAACGGCCGTTCGGCAACGCCTCCACGCGGGTGACCCCAGCCCCCCCGTAGCCACCTGCTGGCTTGATATACGCTGAACCCCACGCGCGAATCCGTTGCACGGCTTGCACAGGGTCCTGGAGACGGTGCGTTTCCGGCAGGCATGCGCTCAATCCCGCCCGTAGCAACCAGGTATGCATGGTCCACTTATGCCCCATCAGCGGGTTGAACAAAGGAATGCCCCGTGCTGCAGCAGCGCGCCGCAACGGTCCTGTGACCCCGCGTACCGCCAAATGGACAAACACATTTTCATAAAATACGTCGGGCAGGCGCTGCCAGCGTTGAACCCACGCCCCGTCAGGCTGCCCGGGTTCCAGCGGCACCCAGGCGCGCATGCGGCGGTCTGTCCAACGCACATCCTCTGGGGCCAAGACGGCCAACTGTGCCCCCAAATCAGCAGCCCGTTCTGCCATCCGCCGGTAAAACCACGGCGGACGGCAAGGCCTGCCCTGGCGGCTGCGCGGCCGTACTGTCGTGATGACGCCGATGAGCGGCCTGCTCCCACCCACAACCGTCACTCCCTTTGCTCCGCTGGCACAGTATATGTCAGCCCGCACAGCCGGGCTGGACGGCAGCCCGGCTGTAGCTTACAAGGAGGGTTACGCGTTGTTGCGTACCGTGTGCAAAGGGAAGATCCACCGTGCAGTGGTCACGCAAGCTGACCTGAACTACGTCGGCAGTATCACCATCGACCGCACACTGATGGACGCCGCTGATATCCGCCCTTACGAAATGGTGCAGATCACCAACCTGTCCAACAGCGTCTTATGGCAGACGTACGCCTTGCCCGCACCGCCACAATCAGGAACGCTCTGCCTGAACGGACCGCCAGCCCGGCTGTTTCAACCGGGAGACAAGGTCATCGTGCTCTCGTTAGCCCTCGTGACCGATGAAGAGTGGGCCGCGTTAGAGCCGAAAGTGGTGTTTGTCGACGACCACAACCAGATTGAAGCTGTGTTACAACAAAAGCCTGTCGATTTATAAGATGGATGAACCGCCCCTGTGCAAGACGCATCCCCGGCGGTCCGCGACGAGCAGATTCGGACGCCGGGGACTCGCTGGACCTTTGTTGCTGCTTTTTTCAAGCTCATTTCAACAATGGGGAGGTATGACTGGAGAGGAAGGGGACCCGAGGTCAAAGCCAAGGAGGGTGCTTATGGGTGTGCGCAGCTTCGCAGGATGGGTTTTCCAGTTCTTTTGTCGAAGCGCTCAGCCCCGCCGCGGCCTGCGCTTTCTCGCTGGCGGTGCCGGAAGCGCCCTCGTCGATTACGGGGTCCTCGCCGGCTTAACCACCGGGATCGCCCGACCCAGTGGTCTGCAACTGGCTTGCGCCAACACCCTGGCCGTGCTCTGTGCCCTTCTGTACAGCTACCTTTGGAACCGGCACTGGACGTTTGCGGCAACCGCCGACGGCAGCCGCCAGGAGAAACGCCGCTTTGTCCTGGCGGCCACGGTCAACCTGGCGGTCAACAACGGCGTGTTGCTGACCGGCCAAAGCATCCTTGGGGTGTGGTCACCCCAGTGGGCCGGCGTCAACGTCGCAAAGTGGGTGGCGATGGCCTTGTCCTCCATCGTCATGTACGCTTTGCTCAGAGGGTACGTGTTCAAACGTTCGCAGCAGAGCGGGAAGCATCCGCAGCAGCACGGTACTCAGCCGTCACCTTCGTGTGAATGCCCCCACGCACGGTAAACTCACCACAGACACGGGCATACCGCGGTTGAGCAGCCGCTACAAAATCGTTCAAAATCAGGTTGACCACATCTTCGTGAAAGTGGCCTTCGTTGCGATAGCTCCAAAGATACAGCTTGAGCGATTTCAACTCGACCAAGTGCTCCCCGGGCTGATAGTGGATCGTGATGGTTGCAAAATCGGGTTGCCCCGTCATCGGACACAACGTTGTAAACTCCGCCGTCGACATTTCTACATCGTACACCCGATCCGGATGTGGATTAGGTACAACCACCAGCTGTTTGGATGGTTGCGTCGTCATGGTTCTCCTCCCCCTCTGCCAAGGCCTCCGGCCTCCCCAACGGGTGACCCGAAAGCCCTTGGTGGCGCAGCTCCCCAGCGGGAAAAGCGGCCTCTTTCGCCAGCTGACGCCCCCACTATAACGGGCTCCCTAGCGGCAGGCAACCTTTTTTTAAAAGGTCCCACCGCCGAACACAGAACCCTGGTCCCTGCCAGCGTTCACCCCAGCCACTGCCACCACTTCCCGGTCAACCTGCGTGGTATCCTGTAACACAAGACCAGATTGAGCGTCAAGAGGGATGGCAGATGACAATTCCTGCAGGGTTCGCTGAACACATGCAACACTGGCTGGGCAGCGAGTGGTCCGCCTTGGCTGACGCCTTCACGGAACCCGCTTGGCGTGGGGTACGTCTGCTGCGCTGGCAAGACGCCCCAACATCCGCCGCCACTGCCCAAACCCCCGCTCCCAGCCCCGAGTCCGCCCCGTCAACAACCGGCCTGGCCGTGGCTACCCCCCTGCTGCCGCTGCCCACGGCCGTGCACGCTTGGTTGGGCGATCCCGTACCTTGGTCCCCCGCCTGTTACTACGTGCCAGCCCAAGCACCCCTTGGCCGCTTGTTTTACCACGAGCTGGGCGCTTACTACCTGCAAGAGCCGTCCGCCATGGCACCGGCCACCGCCCTTGCCGTGCAGCCCGGGGAGCGGGTCCTCGACCTGTGCGCAGCTCCCGGCGGCAAAGCCATCGCGCTCGGGTGGCAGATGCGCGGCCAGGGGGTGTTGGTGGCCAACGACATCCACCCGCAGCGGGCGCGCGTGCTAGCAGAAAACCTGGAGCGCTGCGGCGTGCCCGCCGCCGTGCTGCAGGAGCGGCCAGAACACCTGGCGGCAGCATGGCCTGGCGTCTTTGACGCCGTCTTGGTGGACGCGCCTTGTTCGGGTGAAGGCATGTTTCGCAAAGACCCTGCAGCGGTCCAAGAATGGAACCCCCAAGCCCCGGAACGGTGTGCTGAACGCCAGCGCCACATCCTCGGCCATGCCCTGCGCCTCGTACGCCCCGGCGGGCGACTGGTGTACTCGACGTGTACGTTGAACCCGCTGGAAAACGAGCAGGTCATCGATTGGGCGTTGCAACACTTTGACGTAGAACTGCTGCCCCTGCCAGACTGGCCGGGATGGGACAGCGGCCGCCCTGACTGGTCTGGTCACAAGGAACGGCCGGAACTTGCCCGCACACGCCGCTTATGGCCGCACCGCGGCCGCGGCGAAGGACACTTTGTCGCCCTGTTGCGTGTTTTATCCACCCCTGACCTCCCTTCCTTGCCTGCGGCTCCACGCGCGCAGCGCTTGGTCACCGGACACCGGTCAAACCGCCCAACCCCCGCGCGTACCCGTTCCGCCACAGCGCTGCCGTGGGCGGACTGGCTGGCCACGGCCCCTCTTGCAGCCTGGCTTGCCCCCATCCAACTTGGCCAGACATGGTACGCCAGTTGCTTGCCGGCGCCGGCCACCCACTTGCGCGTCCTGCGCCCGGGGCTGCCTTTGGCCTGGATGGGGCGGGACCGGCCACTCCCTCACCACGCCCTCGCCCTGGCCCTTGCGGCTGGCAGCGCCCGGCAAGCGCTCTCTCTCCAGCCGGATGCGGCCATCCGCTACATCCAGGGAGAACCCTTGCCGCCAGCGCCCTACCCAGGCTGGGTCTGGCTGCAGGTCGACGGACTGCCTGTGGGCTGGGGTCACAGCAACCGGGATCGCATCAACAACCACTACCCCAAAGGGTTGCGCCGTCTAACCTTTGGCCCGCAGGAGAATCCTTTGCGACTGAGTGAATAAATTTGAATTAAGCGTTTGACATTATTTAAATATGGTTTGACTTTGTTTATAATGAGATCAAGCATAGAACCAGACCCTTTCGGAGAGGGACGGCGGCTCGCCCTCCCCGCCCGAGAGAATGAGGAGGGGACACCGTGGCTTATTCCATTCCCTGGTCCTGTCCGGCGTGTGCAGAGCAGATGGCCGTTACCGAGCTCACGTGTCCGCACTGCGCCACCAAGGTCCAAGGCGTGTTTGCCGCCCCTGGCCCGTTTCGCTGGACAACGGAGCAATGGCAGTTTGTCGAGGTGTTCTTGCGTTGCCGCGGCAATATCCGCGAAGTCGAACGCGAGTTAAACCTGTCCTATCCGACGGTGCGCGCCCGCCTCGACCAGGTGATCCAAGCCATGGGCTACGCTTCAGGCAAGGCGTCTGCTCAGTTCACCCCTGAAGCTGGGTTGGACGTATCTCCCGCTGGGGTGTTGGACGCCTTGGGGAGCGGGGAATTGACGTTTGAAGAAGCCCTCCGCCGGTTAAAGGAGGATCGTTTATCGAGATGAAAGAGCGCATGAAAATCTTACAGTTGTTGCAGGAAGGCAAGTTAACCGCAGAACAGGCCGAGCTGCTGCTGGCCGCCTTGGAAGAACCGGAACAGGCGGCAGCACCCGCCTGGCGGGCGTATGCCAAACGCACGTGGAGTGAATGGAACCGGCGCGTCCCTTTGCACGAGTGGCGGCAACTGGGCAGCCAGCTGTCGACCGTCGTCTCCCAGTCACTGGGAGACGTGCGCCGCGCCTTGGAACAGCAAAAACGCACCCTCGAGCAACAGCTAGAGTTGTGGACCCAGTCCGCCGCGCTGGCTGTCACCCAAGACGTGCCCTTGCCTGAGGCTTGCCGGCACCTGGTGGTACAGACCGGGCGCGGCCGAATCCAAGTCTTTCCGGCTAGTGCCGGTGCAGCCCGCGTGCATGTGCGGGCCCGTGTGCACACCAGCGACCTGGCCTCCGCGCAGCAGGCCTTGGCGGCAGCCGTTCAGGTACGCCAGCACGAGGACAGATGCGAAGTCGCCATCCTGCCGGCGGGCAAAGAGCAAGCGCCCGAACTGATCAGCGCCGACCTGGACGTCTGGCTGCCGGAGACAGTGGACACCGTGTTTGCCCGCCTCCAGCAGGGGACATTGTGGGCAGAGGCTGTGACCGCGGAAGAGCTGTCGGCCGAAACAGACCGCGGCCAAGTGGTCCTCGTCCACCCGAATGTTCAGCGGGTACGGGCCATTGCCGGACATGGCCCGATTCACCTGCAAGGCGGCTGGGGGCCGCGCTGCCGCAGCGTATATCTGGAAGCCTTGGACGGCAACCTGAGGGTGGACGGCATCCCAGCGGACAGTGCCCTGTCGGGCGTGGTGACGGCCGCCGCAGGCAAAGCAGACCTGGACAGCGAACGGTTCATGGCAGAAGCCAGTGATGAAGGCAAGCGGACCACGGTTCGGTTCCGCCAGCGGCAAGAACTGCCCGACCGCGACCCCGTCGTGCTGCACCTGCTGGCCGTGCGCGGGACGGTGCAGGTGCGTTAATCTGCGCAGCTGCTGAGCTGCGCAAGCGCGCATATAAACTTTCTAGTCCGGTCCGTCGCCCGCCTTGACGCTGCCAGGCACGGGCCAGCGGGAAGCGGTGCACGCCCGCCGGGCGCCGTACCTGTGCCAGAGGAGGGAAAGGGATGGACCGGGCTCATCCGCTCTACTTAATCCTCTGTATAGCGGCCGCCCTGGCTCTGCAAGCGGTGCTGTTGTGGAAGTTGCGCGGCAGCATGGAGCGCGCCTCCACCGCAGAGCCGCCGCGCCCCGACAGGGAAACCCAATCGTAGTGCTGTACCGGACTCGGCCCTGCGGCTGGGTCCGGCGCTGTTTACAGGCCAGGGTTTGCTGACGGGTCTGAACGCGGCGCCAGGCCTGCATCCGCAGCGGTCACTGGCGGCTTGCGCAGCCAAGCGGCCAACCGCTCCACGTCATCTTCATGGTTGTACACCGCTACCGACGCACACAACGCGCTGCCGTCTGGCGTGACCCCGAGATAAAGCTGGGCATCCCGCGCCGCTGCCGCCAGCCGTTCTGGGGCCACTTGGTTCAGTCGAAAACAGATCATTCCGGCACGCGCCGCCCGCGGCGTCAACACCTCCACCCCTGGCACGTCCACCAAGGCCTGCCACAACTGGCCGCTTAACCCACGTACCCGTTCCCCGATGTACTCCCAGCCGGCCTGCGTGCGCAGCAACCGCAAGCTGGCGAGCCAGGCATGCCAGTTGGCTAAAGCGCTGTCTGCCCACTCCAGCCGGCGGGCATCTGGTGCACCCAAAAACATCCCAAACTCGTCCAGCGCACGCGGACTGCGCAAACCCGCCGGGCCAAGCCAAACGGGGTCGAGTCCTGACAGTTGGGACGCCCGGACGTACAGCACCCCTGTCCCGTCCGGGCCACACAGCCAGTGCTGACCCGCACAGGCGTACGCGTCGACACCAGCCGCCGTGACATGGAGAAAATCCGCTCCTGCTCCCCAGCTGCCTTCCACCAACAAGGCGGCTTGCCGTTCGTGCACCACGGGCGCCAGCGCTTCCACAGGCAGGCGGATGCCGCTGCCCGGGGCGACGTGTGCACACACCACCAACCGCGTGCGCCCCGACCACGCCGCCATCAGGTTGGCCAGCCAGGCCTCAGGGTCGGCTGTCACCGGCACGCTCCGCAAGACCACACCCCGCCGCAGTTTCTGTGCGTACAAAGGTAACAGAACAGCCGGGCTGTCCAGTCCGCTGTACAACACCTCGTCCCCCGCCTGCAGGGGCCACGCCCAGAGCGCCAGGTTGAGCGCCTGCACAGGCCCTTCCGTCAGAGCCAGCGCCGCCGCGTCACAGTGCAGGACGTGCGCGAGCTGCGCTTTGACTTCCGCGCGGACGGCGCGCAGTTGCTCGCTGTAATGGGTGCGATGGCGACCTTGTTGCACCACTTGTTCCCAGACGTCACGCGCCGCCTCGCCCGCGCAGTCCGGCAGCAAACCGCAAGCCGCGGTGTCCAGGTACGTTCCCAGCCGTGCGGCAGGGAAGTAGCGGCGCAAGCTGTCGGCCAAAGCCATGATTCCCCCTCCTCAGCAGGCCCCGCTGGCCATGCTTAACGCTCAGGGCGCAATTGGAACCGCGTGAACGAACCGCTGCGCCCAGCCCCGGCCACACGGTAGACCACCTGCCGGTTGGGGATGCGCTGGACGTCCGTCACCTGACCCCTGCAGTTCCACGGGATCACCCAGACCGACTCCCCTGGCTGAAAAAGGGCAGGTTCGTCCACCACGTCTTTGCCGTCGTCGTAGGCCCGGATATCGTACCCGCCGGTGACCAGCGTGACCGTGCCGTTGAGTTGCTGACTGTCCTCACGGCAGAGAAAGGCAATGACGCGCGCTACGTCTTCGCCCACCGGCGGGCGCCCCAACCGGTCGTCCGCCTCAGGCAGGTCGGCCACGCGTTTCATCTTATTTTCGCCGCGGATGTCTCCCGGGCAGACCATGTTGGCTGTAATCCCGTTCTGCCGCTCTTCGCGTGCAATCGACCGCGTTAACGCAGCCAGGCCGCTTTTGGCTGCTGCGTAGGCGGCGCGAAACCGCCAGCCGGCCGCCTCGCCAGCACCGTCGTAGCCGACCGTGACAATCCGTCCAAAGCCGCGGGATCGCATACCGTGGACCAGTTCTCGGTACAGCCAGAAAAAGTTGCTCAGGTTGCCGTCCAGCATCTGCTGCCAACGCTCATCGCTGTACTCGGCGAGCGGGATTCGCTCAAAGACAAACGGGCCAAAGTTGTGGATCAGCGCGTCCAGCGCGGCAAATTCACGCTGGGCCTGGGCGGCTGCAGCCAACACCTGCTGCCGGTCGTACAGGTCGGCCACCGCAAACGCGGCGCGCCGGCCAGCTCGTTCTGCCTCTGCCACCAGCCACCGCGCACGGTCGACGCTGGTGTGACACGTAAAAAACACATCCCAGCCGGACGCCAAAAGGGCACGCACAATAGCAAACCCCAAACCGCGGGCGCCGCTGGTGACAAAGGCTGCACGCGCGCTCATGCGGGGATCGGACTCCTTCCGTAAAAAGCAGGGCCTGTACAGCTTGGCCGTGCTCGCCTAAGATGAAAGTATCCCGACATCCTGCCATACACATGACGGTAACCCGGCGTATCAGACCCCATTCGTGCGGGAGGTGTCCCATGACGTTTAAATTGGATCCTCGCCTGGGCATTGAGTTGCCTGCGTTCGACCGGCCGTACGAAGAGATGGACGCTGCGGAGCAAGAGGCCGTGCTCGTGAGGTGGGAGCAGATTCGCGCGAAAATTCCGGATCAAATCGTCCACTTCGAGCGTATCATTGAGGACTTGTTAGACCAAGTGCACCACGAGGAAGACTGGGACGTCATCTCTGCGCACTTTGCGGACATTGCGGACTACGCCAGCCGCATCCACGAGTTGAATACGTGGCGGCGCGTCGATCCGTCGGTCGGTCATGTGCCTGGGCAGGACCACGCCCAAGAACACCGTGACCGCGAGAAATAACCCGCCCGCCAGCCTGCACGCCGAGTGCCATGCCCTGCCAGCGCGGCACTCGGCAGCCTCCCTGCTGTCGCCACCCTGGTCAATCCGCCGCGGCTGGTTGGGTGGGACCTTCGGTTTCCCGCCGGTGCTCCACGATGTCCACCGTAGCGATGCGCACGTCGCGCAGCGGCCGGCTGAGCTCTCCCATGGAGTTGGGCCCCACGGGCGTCTGGGCAATCGCCTGTACGACCTCCATGCCCTCGCTGACGATGCCAAACACGGTGTAATGGGGATAACGGTTCAAGTTGCGCGAATGCTCCCCCGTGCAAATAAAAAACTGCGAACCATTGGTATCCGGACCGGCGTTGGCCATGGCCACCACCCCCGGCTCGTACGGCACAGCGGGTGGCAGTTCGTCTGGAAACTGATAACCAGGTCCCCCCGCACCCGTCCCTGTGGGATCACCCGTTTGAATCACGAAGTCTGGGACAATCCGGTGGAACACCACCCCGTCATAGTAACCGTCACGCGCCAGCGCCACAAAGTTGTTCACGGTCAACGGCGCTTTTTGGCTCAGCAGCTCCACGGTAAAGTCACCTTCGCTGGTGCGAATGACCGCCTGGTAACGCACCCCCGGGACCAGTTGCATGGCCGGCGGATGAGCATGATGACGTGCGCTCATAAAGCCACCCTCTTTTCTTTGTCGCCCCTGGTGCACCGTTGGGTGAACAGGAGAGAGCTGGAACTGGCCCCATCCTACCACAGTCCAGCGGCAGACGTCCACTTGCCGTGTACGTACGTAAACGGCCAACCCTTCCCGTCCGCCGGTCCCGTCAAGCCCAAGCTAGCAGCTGGTCTGTGAACCCATTAGAATAAAAGCGGTGGAGCAGGGGCCTGCCGCTCCAGGACAGCCAGGGGGTCAACAAGACCGTTCAACTGGACGCGTCCAAGGCTGACTGAGTGAGCACCAGTCCGCTCCAAGGGAAGGAGAAACCGCACATGACGATGCTCCCGTTGGATGAAGCTGCTGCGGTGGTGTGCAGTCTGCTGCCCCGTCCGGCGGCTGCAACCGTACCCGTGGCAGCGGCGGCGGGGCGTGTGTTGGCGGCCAACGCACACGCCGCTGTCGCCAATCCGCCGTTTGACCGCGCGATGATGGACGGTTTTGCTGTGCGCAGCACGGATGCGCACATGGGGGCGCGACTGCGCGTCACCGGCTGTCTGCCAGCGGGGTCCGCCGGCGGACCGGCCGTAGGTCCAGGCGAGGCGGTGCGCATCATGACTGGGGCTCCCGTCCCGGCCGGAGCTGATGCCGTGATCCGGTTTGAGTGGTGTGAAGCCAAGGCCAGTGAGGTCACCGTGCTGCGCGCTGTTCCAGCAGGGGAAGCGGTTCAACCAGCCGGGAGCGATGCCCCCCGCGGGGCGCTGGTGGTGCCTGCTGGGCAACGCTTAACCGCGGCTGACCTGGCGGTGCTGCAAGGGTTTGGTGTCGCCCACGTGCGTGTCTGGCAGCCCTTGCGCGCCGCGGTGCTGGTGACGGGCAGCGAATTGCAAACCCAGCCAGCAGCCCCGCTCGCACCAGGCCAAATCTACAGCAGCAACGACCTCTACCTGGCCACCGCGTTGGCGGAAGAAGGGGTGTCTGTGCTGGACGTCGTCCATGTACCGGATGACCCGAAGTCTCTTGCCCAGCAGTTTACCCGGCTGGCGCAGCAAGCGGATGTGGTGGTGGCTGCCGGTGGTATCTCAGCAGGTGATTGCGATTACGTCCCTGCGGTGCTCCGCCAACTGGGCGCGACGCTGGCGGTCGAACGGGTCTGGATGCGGCCGGGCACCCCTTTTTGTGCTGGCCGCTTGCAGTGCGCAGCCGTGTTTGCGCTGTCTGGAAACCCGGCGGCGTGTCTGGTGCAATTTGAAACCTTGCTGCGGCCGGCATTGCGCAGCCTGCTAGGCATCCGCGAAACCTCCTTCCCCTGTTCCGGCAAGCTGGTGCACGCACTCACCCTCAAACCGCTCAAGCACGCGCGTGTTTTGCGAGGCCTGGCATGGATAGAAGAGGGCCAAGTCCTGCTCGACCTGCGTCTCGCCCAGGCACCATCCGTGCTCTCCAGCCTGGCCAGCAGCCAATGCTTGGTGCGTATCGACCAAGCCAACTGTCCAGCCGGCACACTCCTGCCTATGCGCTGGCTGCGGCCGCCAGGTTCACCTCCGAGCTGACACCGCAGGCGCTAAAAGAGTGTCTGCCCGGCGTGCGCTGAAAAAGCCTGCTGCGCAACCGCTGCGCAAGCAGGCTTATCGACCGTCCCAGGGACAGCTGTCCCTTGCTCAGCCACCACGGATGACGTTATCCCTCCGCGGTCAGCGTGCTCGTCTCCCGACTCACGACACCGGTTGGGTTTGGAACTTTGCCAACGCCGCAGCAAACGACTGCATCAGCGCGCGGCGGGCCGCCTCGTAAGCACTGGCATCCGGGAAGCCCAAGCGGGGTTGCAAATACTCTGCCGGGACATCCGGCAACGACACCGGCACGTTCAGGAACAATCCCTCGTCGCGCGTCGTAGGCACGTTCAGCAGCTCGCCGGAAATCGCTTGGCGCACCAGCTGCCGCGTCAACGCCAGTGGCATGCGCGGGGCATGGGCAATGCCACCACCTGCCCAACCCGTGTTGACCAAATAGACCGGGACCTGATGGCGTTGGATCTTTTCCATGAGCATTTCTGCGTAACGAACCGGCCGGTCGGTCAAGAAAGGCGAACCGAAACACGCCGAGAACGTCGGTTCCGGGTCGACCACCCCCCGCTCCGTGCCCGCCAGTTTGCTGGTGTACCCGAGCAAAAAGTGTTTGCGGGCGTCCTCCGGTGACAGCCGGGCAATGGCTGGTAGTACGCCAGAGGCGTCGGCCGACAAAAAGACAATGGCCTGCGGATGACCACCCCGACCGGTCGGTTCAAAATTGCGAATAAAAGAAAGGGGATACGCTGCGCGCGTGTTTTCGGTCAGCGTACGGTCACTGTACAAGGGTTGCCGTTGGCTGTCGTACACCACGTTTTCCAGCACGGTGCCAAACCGGATGGCGTGGTAGATGTCCGGCTCCCGGTCTTCCGTTAAGTCGATGCACTTCGCGTAGCAGCCGTTTTCCATGTTAAATACGCCGTGATCGCCCCAACCGTGCTCGTCGTCGCCAATCAATCGGCGCTGCGGGTCGGCTGACAGGGTGGTCTTGCCCGTCCCTGACAAACCGAAAAAGAGGGCCACGTCCCCCTGTTCCCCCACCGTCGCCGAACAGTGCATCGGTACCACGCCGCGTTCCGCCAATTCGTGGTGCATCAGCGTGAAAATCGACTTTTTCAGCTCCCCGGCGTACTCCGTGCCGCCAATCAAAACAATGCCGCGCTCCAAGTGAATAACAATAAATGTCTCTGTCCGGGTCCCGTCCGTCACCGGGTCTGCCTGCAAGGTCGGCACGCCGTACACCGTGTACCGCGGGGTTTGTCCCGGCGTTCCAGGCAAAAACAGCTGCTGCACAAACAGGTTGTGCCATGCAAACTCCGTGTAAAACCGGACGGGAACGCGGTACGCAGGGTCGTGATTGACCGCCCCGTCAAACACAAACGCCCCTTTTTCTTGCAGATGCGCTTGCACCTTGGCCAACAACCGCTCAAACTGCTCCTCGCTCAACCAGCGGTGTTGCTCGCGGGGCAGGGGACAGCCCTCGTACGCGACGAAGAACTTGTCCTGGGGCGAGCGTCCCGTGTACTTGCCCGTGCGGGCGCAGAGTGCGCCGTTGGCCAACAGCACCGCCTCCCGGCGCTGCAAGGCGGCCTCCACCAACTCCACCGGGGACAGTCGCTGCTCATGAAGGGTCACGCCGCTCACTCCTTTTCCACCGCTAATGCCGTTATTATGACATCCGACAAGGCTCCTTTCCAGACTTTTTGCTACACTTTTTAGCCTTTTTTTAAAGAGTTGCGGCGCAAGGCGCGCTGGTAGTGCCGCCAACGCAACTCCATCCGGCGCGCCAACTCCGGCTGGGACCGCAGCTTTTTCATCAGTGCGTGACTGGGGGCGGTATTCTCCTCCAGCAGCCAGACCCGCCCTTGCCGGTCAACAGCCATGTCAAACCCGAGCTCGCGATATAACTGGTAACCGTCAAAGTGGCGGGCAGCTGTCATCGCCAACCGCACCATCCGCTGCAAGCATTGCTGGGCTCGCTTTCGTGACCACCCCAGCCCTTGCTGCAAGACCCACTGTGGATCACAAACCCGGCCACGGCTGAGTGCGATGTTGGTGACCACGCTGCCAGCCCCGGCCACCTTCGCCACCGTCCCGGTGTACAGCCAGGGCCCGCCAGGTTGGTCACGCTGGACGAGCACGCGAAAGTCGACCGGTCGGCCGTGCAAACGGACGACATCAACCGCCTGTTGCACAATGTGCAAACGTCCGCCCTGGACACGGGCGAGCCAACGCACCAGGTCGGGCCAGCGCCGAAAGGAGCGCGGCTGCTGGACAGTATGGTGCACCCAGTAGCGGCCCTCCGCCTGCCATACCTTGATCACACCGCGGCCGCGGCTGCCCGCGCTGGGCTTGACAAAGACCGCACCATGCGCCTGCAGCATACGCTGCAGTGCCGCCGGCGAATAACGCGCCGTTTGCGGCAAAAATCGGCGTACCGTCGTGTTTCGGGCAAACCAACGCCACAGTGCAAACTTGCCCAGCTCCGGTTTCCGGCCAGTCCGGCTTGTTTTGCGCAGAGCCGGGGACGCCGGCCGGATCTGCCGGGAGGTTGCAAACCCGCGCGGCCGCCGCAGGCCCCGGTCGGTGGCCGGACGGGTGGTGATGCTGGCTGCACGGTGCAGTTGAGACGTGGGTTTCTGCATGACCAGACCCCCTTGCAATCCTCGTTGCAAGCTGCACCAGCGTATGCGTGCTTCGACCCGCGTGGATGTGCGGACGCAGGGGTGGAAAGGGACTCCCCATAAGAATCAGGGATGGAAGTCCCCCAGGAGTCGACAGGATTTTGCCGGCGGGATTCTGTATGATGGAGAGAAGAAGCCCATGCCACCCCGCGGGCCGGGGGAAGGGGGAGTCAGCCCGTGAACGTGTGCGTGATTGGGGCGGGAGCTGTCGGCGGTTACTTTGGCGCAAGATTGGCTGAACACGGCGTCCCCGTGACGTTTTTGGTGCGCCCTGGCCGCTTGCAGCAGCTGCAAACACGCGGATTGCGCGTCTTGAGTCCATATGGGGACGTGGTTTTGTCCCCGCAACTGGCTGTGCACCCGGAGTCGGTGCAGGAGCCAGGCCTCGTTCTGTTAGCCGTTAAAAACTACCACCTGGAAGGGGTCCTCCCCAGCCTGTCGGTGTTGGCCAGCCGAGGGGCTTGGGTATTGCCTCTTTTGAACGGCATTCGCCACCTGGACGTCCTGCGCTCCGTGGTCCCTGCGCCACAGCTGTTGGGCGGCACCTGTCATATCGAGGCCACCTTAAACGAGCACGGCGATGTTGTCCACTCCAACACGCTGCAACATGTGATCTTCGGGCCGTTGCCCAAGACCGACCGGAGCCGCTTGCCCGAGATTGAAACCACCTTGCAAAAGGGAGGCTTCCCCGTCAAGCGCAGCGAGACGGTGGAAATCGACATGTGGACCAAATACATCTGCCTGGCCACGCTCAGCGGGTTGACGTCTGCCGTGCGCCGTCCCATTGGCGATATTTTGGCCGATCCGCCCGCCGCCGCTTTGCTGCAGCAGTTTGTCGAAGAAATCAGCACCATCGCCCGCGCTGCCCATCCGTCCCTGCCTGCCGACATCGGCGCCAAAGCCCTGCGCTGGGTACGCTCACTTCCGCCCGCCATGACGTCAAGCATGCACCGTGACTTGGAAAAAGGCTTGCCGTTGGAGTTGGAAAGCCTGCAAGGGGTCCTGCTTGAACTCGCCCAGCAACACCGTCTGCCAGCGCCCGCTCTGCACACGGTGTACGCCCTTCTGCACCCGTATGCCCACGGCCGGCGGCCTTGATCACAGCCGGGGTCGCCGGTCGAGCGCCGTGTCCGCCCTGACCACCGCAGCGCGCGGCAGCGTCAGACCCTGTCAGTCCCCGGCGAAGAGGCAGACTCCGGCCACAGGACAGCCACCTGGGCAGCGAGATCCTGAGCGAATGCCGCCAGCGCGGGCCCTGGGTTGGCCAGGTCCGAATGGGCAAACTCGCGCACCCATGGCCCGCCGCGAAACGGTGCCACCGGGTGAGGCGCTACCCGGACAAGGTAGTGCGCCTCACCCTTGCCTGCAACCGGCCCGGTGGCCGGTTCTGCAGCCACCTGATTCGGCAATTGACGAATGGTACGCACCAAGACGTTGGCCACGCGCGGTGGCAGAACCGACACCAACTCCATATCGGCCAACGGGAAGCGTGTAAACAGCCACGTCCATTCCGCCATGGACCCTCCTCCTTTGCCGGGTGTTCGCCTGCTTGCGCCCACTGGCCCGCCCAGGGCCTGCCGGCCTTGACCCTCTGCCAGTTCACCGGTAAGTTACCGCCTTGCGGTGCGCACGCCAGGCGTACCCTGTTCGTTCGTCCTGCCATTTCCATGGAAAATGATGAACCTGTTCAAGCGACATCCCCCTGTGGTAGGCTGTTCTACAACGGAGGTGGTCGGTTCGTGCTTTCGCGCAAATGGGGGTGGCTTTGGCCAGCCCTGGTGGCTGCCGCAGCGGCAGCCGGACACTGGACATCCCATCAGGCCCACTCTGGGTTGGCAGAACCCCCTGCCCGTCTGGCTGCGACAGCGGCCAGGTCAGCTGTGCCTGCCGAAGAGCCGTGGTTGCAACCGGCTGCGGGCACTCCTGCAGCCGGCCCAACCACCCTCGCCGCCAGTCTGAGCCTGGCTGGCCGCAGCGCTGGGCTGCTGGCTGTTGCCCAATCTGCGTCACCTGCCTCTCGCTTGGCGCAGGCCAGCCTGTGGTCGCTCTTGCCAGGCAGCGCCGGGGGTCACCCGGTGGCGTCCGCCCCCGTCGAAACGTCTGCCGCTGCCGCGGCCGCCACGGCTCACCCTGCGGCGGCGCCAGAGACTTCTGCGCAGGTCCCAACGCAGGCTGTCCCGGCTCACGCAGCCAGCCACCGTCCAGCAGCCGTCAACGCTTCCTCCCCGGCTGCCTCCACCCGCACCGCATCCGCAACGGCGGCCCACACAGGCCAAGGGGCGGAGCCGAGCCAGGATGACCTGTATTGGCTAGCACACGTGATAGAGGCGGAAGCGGGCGCAGAACCCATGAACGTAAAAATTGCCGTCGGAGACGTGGTGCTCAACCGCATGCACAACCCAGATTACCCCCATACCCTGAAAGGGGTGGTGTTTCAGGTGGTGCAGGGTCACTACGCCTTTGAATCCGTCCAAAACGGGTATATTTATACCCAGCCGTCTGACGCGTCCTGGCAAGCGGCCCGGTCTGTCCTGTATGATCACGTCAACCTGATGCCGGATGCCCTGGTGTTTTACAACCCGCAGCAGACTCCGCCCGGCAACTGGGTGTGGAGCCGGCCTGTGGTCGCACAGCTCGGCGACTTCGTGTTTGCTCGCTGACAGGATACTCCTGCCCGGGTGCCACAGCCGCAAGCCAGGCCGGCCCGAACAGCAAGTTCAGCGGGAGGAAACCCCGTGGACCCACGCCTGCTATCCTACGTCTACTGTTTTAATGTCACCGGCGACTACTTTGCCTGTCACGAATACGGCGAGCTGTTGTGGCTGGAAAGCGGCCGGCCGCTGGTCCTCAAAGGCTTGATCCAAGCGGCCGTCTGCCTCTACCACTTGTACAACGGCAACCTGCGCGGCGGCTGGCGGATGTGGCAGCGCGCCCGTACCTACCTGGCAACCGCCGGGCCAGTTTACGAAGGGCTCGACCTGGAACAACTGCGGCTTGACCTGGACGCCGTCTGGGCACGCGTTCCCCCCGCTTTGCGCGAGGGCTCCGTCCCACCAGCGGAGGTCTGCCGTTGGCAGCTGCCACGCGTGACCCTCCGCGTGATCGACACTGCAGTGCAAGAGCGCCTGGCGACGTGGCAACTGCCGCCGCTGCCCGAAGCCCCAGACCGCCACGATGCCTAGCCTGCCGGGCTGCTAGAGCCCGTGCTGAGTCTCAAACTGGTTGATGGCACCACACCGGGGGCACTGCAGCTGGACGGACAGGCCCACCTGGTTCTCGGGGTTGCGTGCCTTCGATAAAACGATGTCCGCGTGGGTTTCCGTCCCGTGCGAGACCACCAACCCGCCGCGGACATGGCCCACCCAGCTGACCGGCGACTGACACAGAAAGCACGTGTGATGGCCGCGCACCGTTTCAAGCACTGGCACATCCCTCCCGTGCACAGTGTCAGCTTGGTCCGCCGCGGCTATGCGGCCACCGCGCTCAAGACGAACGGCGGCTCGGCGGGCCAGGGGCAGCAGGCAGGCGTACGGGCACGCGCCCATACGCCCACGCCGCTAAACCGCCGGTCAGCACGAGCAACGACCCGGTTAACCAGAACACACTGTGCGTTCCCCACGCACCGCCTAAGTAACCACCTACCAACGGCCCCAGCGTGTTGCCCGCTTGATTGGCGGTTTGACTTAATCCAAATGCCCGGCCGCGGAAGTCAGCCGAGCACGACTCCACCACCAGCCCTTGCAGAGCCGGAAACACTGCACAGAAAAACGCACCGTACACAAACCGCAGAGCAGCAAACCCCCAGACGTCGTGCACCACCACCTGGGCCAAATACCCTAGCCCCCCGCCCAGCAGTCCCACCACCAAGACCTTGCGAAACCCCACTTTGTCAGCCCATCGCCCCCAGCGCGGGGCAAACAAGACGCTGGCCACTCCTGCCAGGGAAAACGCGAGGCCAGCGTACAAAGAGGCGTTTTGCATGGACCCGCCTAGCTCTAAAATGTACAATGTCAAGACGGGCTCTACGGTCATAATGGAAAAGGTAGCCAACATGGTCAACCCTAACGCCAACAACAGCGGCCGGTTGGCCAGCGCTTGCTGCAGGGCGTCCAAAACGGAGCTGCGCGCCTGCCCTGGGGCAAACTTCTCCTCTTTCACGAAGCAAATGACAAGCAGCGCCGCCAGCAAAACCAGCAACCCAGCACAGGCAAACGCCCAGCGGTAGCCAAACAACCGGGCCAGGGCGCCGCCGAGCAGCGGGCCAAGAATGTTGCCGGCGGCACTCGCAGTGGACAGCACGGACAAGGCATAGCCAACCCGCGACTCCGGCGTCTGAGTGGCAATCAAGGCCATGGACCCTGGGACAAACCCGGCAAGCACACCTTGCAGGATGCGGATGGCCAGCAATTGATACGGGTTGGTGACGAGGGCCGTCAACAGGTAAAGCACGCACAGCGACAGCCCCGCCCGGACAATCATCGGTTTGCGGCCGTACTTGTCGGCCAAAGACCCCCAAAACGGGGCCGAAAGGGCGCCGGTCAAAAACGTCACGCTGTACAGCCAGCCAGCCCACGTCTCCACCTGTTGGTGCATGCCCAACTGCAGCAAGAACAGGGGCAAAAACGGTACAACGATGGAGAAGCTGGCAGATGTGACGAGAACCCCAAACCACAACAGCCACAAATTTCGTTGCCAGGTTTCCATGGTGGCCTCCGTCGTCTGGCCTGAAAGCACGGCCTGGTCTCCAAAACCCTCGTCACCCCAGCGTCCTTGCAGCCGCACGGCTGGCACGTTCTCACGCGGGTGCGCACCTACGGCTGAGCAAACAACCCGCTCACGTCCACCTCGGGTGCCGCCACGGCCATGCGCGGCCGGACGAAGTACAGAAAAGCCTCGACCGGCTGCCCCAGAGCCGCTTCTGCGGCGGCGCGGTATACCGCCACTTGGGCAGCGTACTCTGCGGCCTGCTGCGGGACGTCCTCCGCCCGAATCCGGTCGGTCTTGTAATCCAACAGCAACCAGCGGCCACCTTCATCGGCCAGGCAATCCATAACCCCTTGGACCACCGCAAACGTATCGCCCACCTGAAGCCGCTGCAAAAACGGCAACTCGCGCCAGACCCGGCGGGCGCGCACCAAGCGCTGGCCCAGCGCAGACGTCAGCAGCGCCAAACAATCGTCCAACAGCGCTGCGTCTACGTGTTCGCGCCGCAACTCCCCTGCCGCCACCAAGGCTTGGGCACACGCAGCCACCGCCGCGGCCGGTGGCAAGGTCAGGTCTATCCGCTGCATCATCCGGTGGAACGCCTCGCCTCGCTCGCGCGGCAGCGGCTCCCCAGCCCGGGCCAGCGCCGGGTCTTCCAACAGGTGCTCAAGCGCCGCAGGGTTTAACGCCATCCCTTGCCGGCCAGCGCCCGGTTGGCGGGCTGACCACACCCGGCGCAGGTCGGTGGCGGATAGTTTGCCCGGCAGCACGGCCGCAGGCGGCACCGGCGTCACCACCGTCAAACCGCTGCCAGCCCCCGCCAAGGCCTCTGCCGGCTTGACCCGTGCCGCCAACTGGGCGCGAATGGACGGCAGGTCGCCGCGTCGAAACGCCTCCTCGTCCCAAGGTACAGGCGCAGCCTCTGTCCGCGTCATCCCGGGCAACTGCGGCAACGGCCTGCCAAGCACCCCCCACAAGTGTACGTGCACAGCCACAGGCGCTGCCGCCAGTTCAGGGACCGGCGGAGTCAGCCCCGCCGCTTCCCCCAAGCCGGCTGCCGCCAGTGCGCGCAGCGGTTCCCCACTGACGTGGCGCATCCAAACCGGAACCAACCAGTCCAGCCAACTGCTCGCTTGCAACCGGTCTAATCCGTGTAGGACAGGTTCCGTCGTCTGCGCCACCTGCCACCAGCGGACAGCCCGCTGCACCAGTTTCTGCGCAGACCCAATCAAAACCAGGCGATCCCGCGCCCGTGTCATGGCCACGTACAAAATGCGCGCCTCCTCGGCCAGCGCTTCCAGGCGCTCCTGCGCCTCCACTGCCAACAGCGGCAGCGTTGGCCAGCGCTGCTCGCCCTCCCAGTCGACGCGCTCTGCGCCCAGTCCCAGGGTCCGGTGCAGGCGCACCCGTACCCCTTGCGCAGTGGGCGGCAACAACCCCTTGCCCAGGTCGAGCACCAGCACCACCGGGAACTCCAGTCCCTTGCTCTGGTGAATCGTCAGCACGCGCACCACGTCTTCGTTCTCACCAAGCGTGCGCGCCTCGCCTTCATCCCCTTCTGTCCGTACCTCGTCCACCCAGGCGTAAAAACCAAACACCCCGCCCGCGTGGGCTCGGTCGTACGCCGTCGCCTTGTCAAGCAGCGCCCGCAGGTTGGCCACCCGGCCGTCCCCCCCGGGCATCCCGGCCACGTAGTGCCACAGCCCGGTGTCGTCCAGCACTTGTTTCACCACGGCCGCTGCCGTACTGTGGCGGGCCAGTTCCCGCCAGCCGCGCAAGCGCCGCAACAACGTCTGCACCTTGGCTACGAGCGCCGCGTGTGCGTCTGCCGGCGTCCGGCCGTCCCAACCCGGCAGGCCTGCCCAAGCCGCTTCCGTCTCCCCCCGGGCTACCCGCCGCAACGCCCTGTACACAGGTCCATGCCGCTGCGCCAAGCGAATCCGCGCCAACTCTTCGTCGTCAAAGCCAGCCAGCGGCGAGCGCAAGAGCGTCCACAGCGGCAAGTCGCGCAGTGGGTTGTCCAGCACGGCCAGCGCCGCCAACACCCACTGGACCTCGAGGGCCTGGTAAAAGCCCCTGCTGGCCTGTCCGTATGCCGGAATGCCCGCACGCTGCAACACCTCCAGCACCGTCTCCAGCTTGCCTTTGCTGGCACGCAACAGGATGGCGATATCGCGGTATTGCACCGGCCGCCAGGCGTTGGCCTTGCGGTCCCAGACCCGCAACGGCGGCTGCCCGTCCGCCCCTTGCCAGGCGCGGATGCGCGCCGCTGCCACCAACGCCTCTTTTTCTAACGCCGCGCGCTCGGCCCATTCTTGGACTTCCGGGTCGATCCCGCTGTCCTCCGCGTCTGCTTCACGGGTGGCACCGCCCTCGCTCTCCGGCCCTGACCCGTGATCTGCCAAGTCAGCCGCCGCGGCGCTGGCCAAAGCAGACGCCGCATGGCGTTCCACCAGGTGCAGTTCCAGGACGGCCTCGGTGCCCTCTCCCGCCGGCGGCAGCGTCCGCGCAGGGGTCATCGCCCCTTCCGTCCGGTAGTCCACGCCGCCCAACTCTGGGGTCAGGAGCTGGGCAAACACAAAGTTTACCGCCTCCACCAGCTCTGGCCGGCTGCGGTAGTTGTCTGTTAAATCAAGCGCCTGCCCGCCCTGTCGGCGCTGGTAGGCCCGGTATTTAGCTACAAACAGGTTAGGTTCGGCCATACGGAAGCGGTATATGCTTTGCTTCACATCCCCAACGGCGAAAACATTGCCCTCCGGGCGGGCGACGGCTGCTAAGATGGCCTCTTGAATGGGGCTTGTGTCCTGGTACTCATCCACGTACACTTCCACAAACCGGGCTTGTAACTGTGCGGCCTCGCCGCTGTCCGGCTGGCACAGCACCTGAAACGCCAGGTGCTCCAAGTCGTCAAAGTCAAGCCGCCCCGTCTGCCGCTTGCGCTCGCTGTATGCCCGCTGAAACGCTAGCACCAGCCCCAGCAACGCCGCCACGAGCGGTGCCTGGCTGGCCACGTCCTGGCGGAACGCGTCCACCCCCCGGCTGATCAGCGTCCACAGCTCATCCAGCTGTTCGCGCACACGCTTGCGCAGCTTTTTGACAGGGTCCCAGGCCGGGTTGGCCGGAGCGCGCGGCGAGCCCTTCTTACGCAACCAACCGCCCACCGCGGCCGCCACCGCCGCCAGCGCGGCAGCGGCCGGATCGCCACTGCCGGAGCCCTCCGCCCCTGTGCCCGTGCTCCCCGGGCCCACGGTCGCCCGGCCAGTCCCTGCCTGCACACCCGCCAGGGCTGCCAACGCCTCATCCAGACCCTGCAGGCCTGCCATTGCGTCGTCCGCATACGCAGCCAGCTCTGGTACGGCCGCCGCTTCTCGCGCCAGCGCCGCGAGCTGCCCGCGCGCAGCCGCTAGTTGCAGTTCTACCCATTGCAGAAACGCTGGGGTCCACGGCCACTGGGTCATGGCTCCGTCGACCTGGCGGTACGCGTCAGCCACCCCGGCCAGCCAGGACTCTGGCCATGGTTGACTGCGGGAAAACGCATCCAACCGGCTGACCAGGTCCGCCAGCTGGTCCGGGTCGCCTTGGCAAAACTGCAGCAACACCTGGGTCAAGCTTTCCGCCGCAGGCCCGTGCAACTGCTCCTCAAACACCGCGTCAAACACCTGCTGGCGCAACAACCGCCGGTCTTCCTCGCCAAGCAGGTGAAACACCGGTTCAATCCCTAACGTCAGAAAGTTGCGCCGCACAACTTCCAAACAGAAACTGTGCAGCGTCGAGATCTGCGCACGCTCAAGCAACGCCAACTGCCGGTCCGCGCGGCGGGCGGCCGCGTGGTCTGCGCACGCCACCGCCGCGGCCCGGGCGGCTTCCAGGCGTTCGCCTATCCGGTTGCGCATTTCCGCTGCCGCTGCTTCCGTAAACGTCACCACCAACAGCTGGTCCATGTCCGGCCCGGTGGGGTCGAGCACACGCTGGGCCAGGCGCTCCACCAGGACCGTGGTTTTGCCTGACCCCGCCCCGGCTGACACCAACACGTTGCCGCGGGCCGAGATGGCCGCCTGTTGCTGGTTAGACCACGTCCCGGCCATCGTGATGACCTCCTCTGGCGGGACCATCCGCGGCTGCCGCAGCCCCATCCTCCCGCAAGGGTGCGGTCATGGGCGTACCGTCGGCCTGCGGCCCGGCCCAATCTGTCCCAAGCGCGTGCCATGCCGCCGCCAGCTCAGCCCCGTCCAGCCGCTGCAAACGCCGCAGCGGCGAGCGGTCCCAACGCCGTTCCAAGTGACACACCGCTTGCAAGCGGCAGTGCTGGCAGGCCGTCTCCTGCCCCAGTTGGTACGGTGCAATGCGATTATCACCGCGCCGTATCGCCTGGCCGATGGCCTCCGCGTGCTGCAAGGCCCGGCGCAACATCCCGCGCCAGACCTCAGGCGGCAACGCTGGGGACCGCTGGCTCCACTGGCCGTTTTGGTTGAACACGCGGGCAAACAACTCGGTCTCACCGCCTGCCAGCAACCGTTCATCCAACCACCCGACCCACGCCTGCACCGCCGCCAATGCTCCGCGGGCGCGCAGTTGACGCAGGGCACGGGCACGGGCAGCCGTCGCGGCCTCAGGGATAAGCACGCGGGCCAACGACCGGCCTGTCGGAATGTAAAATATACCAGCTGGCTCAGCCGGCTGTTGCAGCCACCGCTCGGCCGTCGCCCACAGGGCCACGGCGTACAGCGGCAACTGCAGCTGCAAGCCGTGTTCCAGCTTGCTTTGATCCCACTTGAGAGCCAGGCTGCTCTTGTAGTCTATCACCCGGAACACCGCTTGCCCGCCGTCGCGCACCACGTCCACCCGGTCAATGCGGCCGCGCAACTGCAGCGTTCCCCCGTCCGCTAAGCGCCGGACGAGCGGCGGCCAGGCGGAGTGGCCACTGCCGAACGCCACTTCCGTCGCCAACGGTTCATAGCGTCCCCAGCGGACCTGGCGGGTCAGTGCCACAGCGACCTTCTCCACCACCGCTAGGTCTGCCTGTGCCTGCTGCCATCGGCTGCGGCGGCGGCGCCAGAAGGCCGTGCGCGGGTCATGCAGCAACTGCGTGTACACCTGCCGTGCCGCGGCGGCTGCCGCCTCATCCGTCAGTTGCCGCCAAGCCGCCACGTCTGCGGCCTGGGTTTGCACAAACGCCTGGACCGCGGCGTGCAGCAACGTACCGCGGGCCGCGCGGTCCGCCTTGGGAAGCACCTCTTCGCTGGCCCGCAGGCCATAGCGGGCGAAGTGCTGAAAGGGGCAAGCGGCAAACGACTCCAGTTGATGGACGTGGACGTGCAGCGGATCGCCAAACAGGCGCTGGGCCACGGCGGCAGACAGCGGCCGGGCCTTGGCACGCTGGCCAATCCCGGCCAGGGCTTGCCGCAAGGCCGCGTGCGCTGCTGGCTGGTGCGCAAACCAGTCGAAGACGGCCAAGGCCGTGGCCGGCAAGGGGGCGCCTGCGCGCGTGGCAGCCACGCTGTGGACCAACGCCGACAGCGCGGCGGGCGGCGACCACGCCCCTGGTTGCAAGTCCCCTGGATGATCGCGCCACCCTTCACTGCTGAACCACCCTGGTGGCAGGTGGCTGCGCAGGCGCTCCCAGGCGCGCGCGGGTTGCGTGGCCCGGCCGTCAGCGGCCACGAGCGGGTAACTCACGCACAGCCGCTCACTGGCGCGCGTCAATGCGAGATACACCGTTTCCCGCTGGCAAAGCTGCACGTCTTCCCCCGTCAGGCCGAGCGGTTGGCCAAACAACCGGGCAAAGAGCAGCCGCTCCTCGTCGTGCAGCAAACCGTCCGTGTGCACGCGCGGCGGCAACTGGCCATCGGCTGCACCCATGACCCACAACCCGCGTACGCGCAATCCGCGTGCCCGCGACACCTCAGTCACCAGCACCTCGTCCACGCCCGCCGGGATGGTGACCAACGGCTGGTGCGTCAAGTCGTCTTGCACCAATTCAAATAGAAACGACCGGCGAAGCAGTGCCTCTGGCCAGGTTTCTGTCAAGTCGTCCAGCAGCGCCAGGATGCGCTGCCAGGCCTGTTCGTGCAGGGTAGCCTCAGCCGGCCGCTGGGCCTCTGTCGCCGCCAGCATCCACCCGGCCACGCGCTGTTTGACCGCGGCGGCCTGCAGCAGGGCCCACAGGGACTCGCCTAAAGCGCGCGGCGTCAGCTCTGCCGCCGCCACCGCCGCCCAAAACGACGCCAGCACGGCCGCTACCTGACGGCGCAAACCGTCTGCCCGCGCGTCGGCTGCCACCGCGTCCGCGAGATAGGCCGGGTCAGCCTCCTCCTGGGCAAACGTCCACGCTGCAGCCTGCGTCCAGGTGTCTATACCGGCCACTTCATAGCGGCGCAGGTACAGCTCCAACCAGTCAGCATCCGCCTCGGCCAGTTGGCAAAACGACGTCTTGAGCAGACTGGCCATGGCAGCAGTGGACGCTTGGTCTTCTGCGCTCACCATGGCAGCGAGCAAAAACTTAGCCAATGGATGGGAGGAGAGCAAGGGGAAGTCTTCCAGGCAAACCGGCAACCCGTGCCGTTCAAAGCTGTCCCGCAAGGGACCCGCGTAATCGGCCAACGACGGGACCAGCACCGCGACGTCACGGTAGCGCCAGCCAAGTTCGCGCACATGGCGGGCGATGGCGCGGGCCACCCCTTCGGCCTCGGCGCGGATGTTTTGCGCCGTCGCCAGCGTCACCGGCGGCTCCGCCGGCGGGGGTGGCGGCAGCGGGCCGGCAAACACAGCCGCTTCCACCGCCCGCACCAGGGCAGGGCGCTCCGTGTCAGGCAACGTTCGCACCTCCACCTGCAGGCCGCACGCTGCGGCGTGAGCCTGAATCTGCTCAACCAACCACAACGCCTGCGGTGCGTAGACGGCAGCCGACTCGCTGACCTGTTCCAGGCGCTGCAACAGCCACCCGGTTGGGCGGCCCGCCGGCGTCCGCTCCGGCTGCTGCAGGGCGGTCCCGTGGCTCCAGAGGCGCAGCGCCTGGCCGTAGTCGTGACGCTGCCAGGCGGCGTGGCCGGCGGAATAGAGGTCGGCGGGCGAGGGGTGGGCGCCGAAGGCCAGCCACTGGCCGATCAGGATCCCGAGCACCAGCGTGAGCGCCCGCCGCATGCCAAGCGGCGGAGGCAAGAGGCGTACCGACGCAGAGACACCCGAGAACGCGCTCGGCCCGTGCAAGCCGGGACCGCTGTTCCGGCAACGCGTTGCGGGCCGCCGCGGGCGCGTAGTAGGCTCGGTCCCGTCGACCGGCGAGAGGAGACCTCGATGATAGATGTCAAGACCGCCGACAGGGAGCTGGCGACCTACGTGCGGCCCCAGACCTTCCCGGTGGCCATCCGCATGCTCCGGCCCGGCGAGCCCATCCCCGAGCGCGCCAAGCGGCCGGCCCGCGACTTCAAGAAGCTGTCGATGAACTGCCAGGTGATCGACATGGCCCGGCGCTACGGGTGGACGATCGCGCTTACCCGGGACGACCACATCTGCTCGCTCGGCATCGCCGCGCTGGGGTTCGAGAAGCCGACCCACCTGCACACTTCCGGCACCCTGTGCGAGGGGATGTACACGGAAACGAAGGAGGCCGGCCAGCGCTCCGAGGCGGCGGTGGACCGGTTCCCGGCCGGCGAGTACTACGCCCTGCTGGTGGCCCCGCTCGAGCGGGCGACGTTCGAGCCGCACCTGGTCTGCGTCTACGGCAACCCGGCCCAGGTCATGCGTTTGACTCAGGCGGCGCTGTGGAAGCGGGGCGGCAAGCTGACCTCGGGCTTCAGCGGACGTGTCGTCTGCGCCGACATCATCGTCACCACCCTGCAGACCGGGGAGCCGCAGGTGATCCTGCCCTGCTCGGGCGACCGGATCTTCGGCCAGACCCAGGACCACGAGATGGCCTTCACCATCCCCTGGTCGCGGATGGAAGAGGTCATCGAGGGCCTGCGGGGCACCCACCAGGGCGGCATCCGGTATCCGATCACGCAGTTCATGGAGTACGAGGCCAAGCTGCCGCCGCGCTACCTGGAGGCGAACCGGGTGTGGGACGCCCAGAGGGGCAAGGCCGAGTACACGCCGCGGGAGCGGGTGGTGGCGGCCTACAAGCGGACGTTCGCCGACCGGGTGCCGGCCTACCCGATCGTGGCCTCCTTCGCCGGCACGCTGGACGGCCTGTCCATCGAGGAGTACTGCACGAACCCCGGCAAGGCCATCCCGGCCATGATCCGTTACTGGGAGCGCTACCAGCCCGACGTCGTGCTGGCCTACAACGACCTGGCCAAGGAGGCCGAGGCCTTCGGCTGCCGCGTGAAGTATTCGGACTACGTGGTCCCCTCCATCGACCGCCACGTCCTGGCCGAGGACAAGAGCCTGCTGGCCCGGCTGCCGATGCCCGACCCCTACCGGACCGCCCGGCTGCCCGGCTTCCTCGAGCAGTGCGAGGCGCTGGTGGCGGCCAAGCTGCCGACGGCGATCGGCGCGGTGGCGGTGGGACCGTGGACGATCGCCATGCTCATGCGCAACCCGGAGGTGATGCTGCTCGACACCTTCGAGGACCCGCCGTTCATCCACGACCTGATGCGCGTCACCACCGAGTTCTGCAAGGCCTGGGGGGAGGCGATCGCCAAGACCGGCATCGGGCTCAGCTTCTCGGAGCCGACGGCCTCGATCAGCCTGATCTCACCCGACAACTACCGGGAGTTCGTGGCCCCCTACCACCGCGAGCTGGTGGAGCACTTCAAGGCCCGCAAGGTCGGGGTGACGACGCACATCTGCGGGACCACCTACCCGATCTTCGAGGACCTGATCCAGTGCGGCTTCACCACGGTCTCGTTCGACCTCGACCAGCAGTCCGACCCGGCCCGGCACGTGGACCAGCTGGCCCGGTTCGTGGAGGTCTCGCGGGGACGGGCGGTGGCCATCGGCAACGTGGACGCCACGCGGTTCGAGAAGACCACGAAGGAGGCGATGGAGGCCGAGGTGCGGCGCTGCATCGACACCGCTGCCCGGCACTCGGCATTCATCCTGTCGACGTCGTGCGAGATCCCGCCGCGCTCCGACCCCGAGGCCGTGCGGTGGTTCATGGACGCGGCCCGGGAGTACGGCCGCTACGACAGGATCTTCTCGGAGGGCGGCTGACTTCATCGGAGGGGACCGCGACGGCCCCCTCCGACGGGCTTACCAGCGGACCGGCTTGGAGGGCCGGTGGGCGTAGCCGGAGTCGCGGCCGCCGCCGCCCGGACGGCCGCCGCCCGGACGGCCGCCGGCGCGCGGCCCCTGGGGATTCGAGATTTCGACCGTGATGCGCCGGCCGTCCAGCTCGCGGCCGTTCAGCTGGGAGATCGCGTTCTGCGCTTCCTCGGCCGAACTCATCTCGACGAAGCCGAATCCACGCGACTGCCCCGAAAACCGATCGGTGATGACCGTGGCCGAGAGGACGTTCCCGCACTGCGAGAAGAACTCCTTGAGGCCTTCGCTGGTGGTGGAGTACGAGAGACCGCCGACGTAAAGCTTGGATGCCATGCTTGCTCCTCCTCGACCCTCTCTTCCGACGTCCGACTTCACACGCCCCGCGAACGGAAGAGAGACCCTCGGCGGCGGCGAGGTCCGGCCAGAGCGGCAGACGCCCTCAGTGTACACGGGGCGGCGACCGGCGCAAGCCACGATTCCGGTCCATACGTCAGGACAACCCCGCCGCCCGTCATCGCCACTCCTCGGGGCTGATCCGGTAAGCGAGGATCTTCCGGTACAGCGTCTTGGGATCGATGGCCAGCAGGGCGGCCGCCTTGCCGCGGTGGCCGCCCACCCGTCGCAGGGTGGCCACGATGTGGGCGCGCTCCATCGCCTCCAGCGTCCCGCCGGTCGGCGTCGTCCAGCCGGCGGCGGCGCCGGCAACGTCGGGCGGCAGATCCTCGACCCCGATCTCGTCGCCGCGGGCCAGGATGGTCGCCCGCTCGATGGCGTGCTGCAGCTCGCGGACGTTGCCGGGCCAGGCGTAGCGCTCCAGCGCCTCCAGCGCCGCCGGCGACAGTCGCCGCACGCCGTAGGCGGCATAGGCGTCGAGGAAGTGACGGGCCAGCAGTGCGATGTCCTCCCGGCGCTCCCGCAGCGGCGGCAGCGCCACGGTGATCGTGTTGATCCGGTAGTAGAGGTCCGGCCGGAACTGGCCCGCCTTCATGGCCTCGCCCAGGTCCCGGTTGGTGGCCGCCACCACCCGCACGTCCACCCGCCGGGGCCGGGTGCCGCCCACCCGGAAGAACGTGCCCGTCTCCAGCACGCGCAGGAGCTTCACCTGGCTGTCC
>JAILZF010000010.1 GCA_023512635.1 Alicyclobacillus sp.
AGCGAAAAGGTGTTTCGCTATCTAAGCCAGTTCACCGAATGGAGGCATTATCAGCATCGCGTGCGTGCGTTTGTGGACGGGAAATTTGTGCCATTCCCTATCAATCTTGATACCATCAACATGCTTTACGGTACCGCGTGGGACAGTTTTGAGGTGAAGGAGTTCTTGAAGCGCGTTGCCCCTTCGGTGGATCGGGTGCGCAACTCGCGCGACGTCATTGTCTCCAAGGTCGGCGAGGAACTGTATGAGAAGTTCTTTAAAAACTACACGTACAAACAGTGGGGGCGGTACCCGGAGGAGCTGGACCCGAGTGTCTGTGGACGCATTCCCGTACGGTGCAATCGCGATGATAGATATTTCACGGACAGGTATCAAGGGATTCCGAAGCACGGCTATACGCGTATGATTGAAAGAATGTTGGGAAACCCCAATATAAGCCTGTGGCTCGGGATAGATTTCCGGGAGGTCCGCGATTCCCTGAGCTACGAGCACTTGATTTTCACCGGCCCCATCGATGAGTTTTTTGATCATGCCTATGGTCCGCTGCCCTACCGTTCCCTGCGATTTGATGTGGAAGTTTTGGAGGAAGTCTGTTGCCAAGACGTAGCCACAATCAATTATCCCAACGACTACGACTTCACGCGTGTTACGGAAATGAAGCATCTGACAGGGCAAGAGCATCGTAGAACAGTGTTGGTGTATGAATACCCCTCAGCGCACGGGGAGCCATACTATCCCGTGCCATCGCGGGAATCCCAAGCGCTGTACCGAAAGTACGAGGCGTTGGCGGATACTCTGCCCAATGTGCATTTCATCGGGAGACTCGGTACTTATCGGTATTACAACATGGACCAAGTTGTGGCCCAGGCCCTTCAATTTTTCGAGTCGACCCTGGCAACCGCGTGAGCCCACGATTTCAAGACGATCAACGAGAAAGAAGGGCATACCGTGCTGATCACACTTTGCGCCATTGTCCGGGATGACGAACTTCTTGTGCGGCGCATGCTGGAAAGTGTCGTGGATCTCGTGGATGAGATCGTTATTGCCGACACAGGGTCTCAGGATCGAACGATGGAGCGGATACAGGAATTCTCGCGCACCCATCCTGTGCCTCTGCAGCTGCTGCAGTATGAATGGAAGCAAGACTTCGCCGAGGCCCGCAATTTCACGTTGGACCACGCGCATGGCGAGTGGATCCTCTTTCTCGATGCTGATGAAAGTCTCGGACCGTGCGACGTGGCGCAGGTACGTCGAATCCTTGAGACCACGTCGCATGACGCCTTCTTTGTCAAGGTACGGAATTACGGCGGCAGTATGGTGGAAATCACCACCGAGGTGGATATTGATTCCATCCGCCTGTTCCGGCGGAGGTATCGGTTCGAAGGCGCAATCCATGAACAGGTAGGACGATCCATTCTGGAAGCTGGTGGGACGGTTGGGCAACTGCCGCTACGTGTCCATCATGTCGGATACTTGGCCGAGTACCGCGAAATGAAGCGTAAAAGTGAGCGCAATCTCGACATTCTCGAACGTCAAGTAGCCGCCATTCCTCTTTCTCGCAAAGAGGAGCGCTGGTTTGCCCAGTGCAATTTGCTGCAGGAGTATCAGATTGCGGGACGATGGAATGAACTGGCGTCGAAGGGGCGTCTGCTGCTCGAGGAATTGCTGCGTCTCCCCACCTCTCGTAGGCCGCCGTTCACCAAGCGCGTATTTCGCCAGTGCATCACCGGGCTCCGCAAGAGCGACAGGTGGCACGAGGCCCTTCGCATAGCAGAGGAATACACTCGCGCTTATTCCAAAGACACGGAAGCGTGGTACTGGCTCGCCGAAACCTTCGCAGTGGGTAGGCGCTATGCACAGGCCATAGAACTCTTCAAGCGCTGCCGCGACATGGGAGACATGACGTTCGATACCCAGGAGTACGTGGCTGGGACAGGCAGTTTCCTGGCTGCCAGGGGTATCGCCCTGTGCTGGATCTGGTTGGGTGATGATCTGTCGGCCCGCAACTGGCTGCTCACATCCTGGGAAGAGGAGCCTCAGCAGGCAGGAGTGGTATCGTGGTTAGCGGCCTTGGTGCCAGACGAGCAGTTTCTGCAGACGATGGAGCCTTTGCTGGCCACGCCCCAGCGCTACAGTGAGTTTCTTCTCGCGTGTGCGTTGCGGGGTCATAAAGACACGGCCGAGTATCTGCAGAAGGCGCTCGAGCGATGGGGGGACATGGACTTTGTCCGGCGCGCCGCGTTTGCGTTGGCAGTGTCTACCGGTCAGACGCCCGTCGTATCGCCGGATGCTGGCCCCAAGGACCACATTCGGCAGGGGCTGTTCCTGTATAACCAAGGCGATGTGGAATTGGCCTTTGACCATTGGAAAAAGGCAGGTTCGCTGGGTCAGCAGCTCATTGCTTTGGAAAACAACGCGGTACAGGAGTGGTCCATTGCTGAGTGGCTGTTCGACTTGTTAGCTGCTCGAGCCGTTGCTTTTCTGGGCAACCATGCGAGTCAAGCGAAAGATTTTGATGATCTCTTACCTTATCTTGCTCACACACCATTAAGGGGAATCCTGGACGTTCCTCACGTGCTGGACGTCGCGGCTCGCACGCCCTACGCATGGGAGGAGCGTGCGCTATGGGCAATGCGTGGGGGCGATCTCGAAGAGGCACGGCACTGTGTGCAGAATGCCGTCCTGCCGGATGGGTCCTGGAGTGTACGCGGATACCTGATCTATGGAGAGCTTGATAAGGGCCGACAGATGCAGATCGTCGCTGACGCACTTACCCACTACCCGGCTTCGGAGTTATTACAGATCATTGGGCGCCGTTTGTTGGAGCAGCGACAATAGAACATGGTGGCAAAGCGATGCAAGTTTCTCGCACCGCGGCCGATATAAGAGGTGAACGGCCCGGACGTTGACAGTCCTAGGGTCCTTCCAATCGGTCGGAAAGGGTGACGAGGATGAGCTTTGGGTTGATCATCAACCACAATCTCGGTTCCATGAATGCACTCGCCGCACTCAGCAAGAACCAGAACGCATTGGGCAAGGCGTTGCAGCAGCTGTCCACTGGCAAGCGCATCAATAGCGCGGCGGATGACGCTGCAGGTCTGGCCATCTCGCAAAAGATGCAGAGCCAGATCAATGGGTTGGATCAAGCTGCGCGTAACGCCCAGGATGGCATTTCCTTGATTCAGACGGCAGAAGGCGCACTGAACGAGACTGAGAACATTCTGCAACGCATGCGTCAGCTCGCCGTGCAGTCTGCAAACGACACCAACAACACCGATGCTCGCACAGCCATCCAGGACGAAATCAACCAGTTGATCCAGGAAGTCGACCGCATCAGGAATACAACGCAGTTCAACAATCTGAATCTGCTCGACGGGACCTATAGCGCCACGGCGCTGAATCTCCAAATCGGTGCCAACGATGGTCAGATTTTGCAGGTGACCATCAGTGACATGGGCGCGAGTGCACTTGGTATCAGCGGCTTGGACATCACATCGGCCGCTTCTGCGAGTGCGGCGATATCCGCACTCGACGCAGCCATCAAGACGGTATCCGAACAGCGGGCAGAGCTCGGTGCGTATCAGAACCGGCTGGAGCACACCATCAACAATCTCAACACTGCGTCGCAGAACCTCACTTCGGCACAGTCCGCCATCACCGACACCGACATGGCGTCCGCGATGGCCGAGTTCACCAAGGACAACGTCCTGCAGCAGGCGGCAGTGTCGATGCTGGCGCAGGCGAACCAGCAGCCGCAGTTGGTGCTGAAGCTGCTTGGCTGATTGCGTACGGGAGGGAAGGCCGGTTGTCCGGCCTTCCCGCCTGCGCAGGGTCTGGACCGGGAAGATTTGCTTGACTCCTGCGTCCGGTGGTTTTCATTCCTCTCCCTATGAAGGAGGTAGGGCCCATGACCTTCATCGGCTCTTTGTCGGGGGCTTCTTCGGCCGGCGGAGCACCCGCCGGCGGGACAAGCTCGCTGACCTACACGCCCGGCTCTGGGTTGTCAGGTTTGGCGTCTGGCATCAACACCGATGCCATGGTCACCGCCATGGTCCAGGCTGCGCAGGTGCCGCTGGTGCAGTTGCTGCAACAGCGGCAGATTCTGCAGTGGCAGGAGATGCGTTACCAGCAGGTCAATGTCTCGCTGTCTACCTTACAACAATCGGTGAGCAATCTGCAGTTGCAATCGACCTTTTTGGCACATACGGCCAGTTCTTCTAACCCGTCGGTGGTGACAGCTACAGCCAGCACCCTGGCGCCAGCCGGGACCTTCAACGTCACCATTCAACAGCTAGCACAAGGCGCCACCGTGGTCTCGTCGACCCCCCTTTCAGGGGACCCGAGTCAACAAACGGTGGGCCAGTTTAACGGCGGCCAGGGCATTACACTTACCCTCAACGGGCAGTCCCTGACGTTTCAAGCCACCGATTCCTTGCAAACGGTGTTGTCCAACATCACCAGCCAAACCGCTCTCGGCATCAGTGCGTTTTACGACAGCAACACGGGCCAGGTGGTGTTCCAAACCACCAGCACGGGCAGCGGTGCGGTGATGCTGGCAAACAACCAGACCGCTTCGTTTTTGGCGTCTGCCTTCCACTTGACGTATCCTCCCAGCCTGACCTCCACGGTTAACTTAAGTAGCGGGTTGACCAGCAGTGTAACATTGGAGATCAACGGCCAGAAAATCCAGCTGAACGGCAGCGCTACCAATCCTATGACGCTTAGCCAAATTGAAGCCGCCATCAACAACCCCCAGGTGCAGGCGAAAACGGGTGTGACGGCGAGCGACGACGGGCAGGGCCACCTGATCTTGAATCCCTCGTACACCGACAGCTCCGGCAACACGTACCAATTGTTATCGCCTATCAGTGTCAGTGAGTCTGACAGTAGCAACGCGCTCGGCTTCCAAGGGGTTTACAGTGGGACAGCGGCTCAACAGGTGGCGCAAGACGCGGTGTACATCGTGAATGGCTATACCACCACCTCTCCCAGCAACCAGGCGTCTTTTAACGGCTTGACCCTCAACCTGTTGTCAGCTGCGCCAGGCAGCGCGGCCACCATCACGGTAGGGGTGGACGTAGACACCATTGTGAACTCCTTAACCAACTTTGTTCAACAATACAACCAGACGTTGCAATTGATGCAAGGGTTGTACAATGAGCAGCGCAACTACGACTACCTGCCGCTGACCAGCCAGCAGGCGGCGCAGATGACCCAAACACAGATAGACGAGTGGAACCAAAAGGCTCAAAGCGGTATGTTGGCGTACGATCCGCTTTTGGGCAACACCATGAATACGTTGGAAAACGATATGCAACTGACCCTGCAAAATCAGACCTCTTCCACGGTGAACGGCCAAACGGTGACGCTCAACTCCCTGGCTGCCATCGGCATTACTCCCATTGACCCGCTCAATGGAGTGGCTTCTGGCGCCATCGCCCCGGGCGTGACTACCACTGGCTGGAACACTTACGGGCTGCTGCAAATCAACACTGACCAGTTGCGCGCTGCCGTGCAGGCAGACCCGCAGGCGGTGATGCGGTTGTTCACCAACAACCCCAGTCTGCCTGGCAATCAAAACAACATGAGCACGGGTATCGCGGTGCAACTATACAACGACTTGGAAAACCAGATTCAACAATTCACTCAGCAGGCTGGCTCAAACCCGAACATCAACAGCGAGATCATCACCAAATTGGCCAACGGCGCCAGTGCAGGCATGGCCGGTTTGTTGCCGTACACACCCATTGACCCGAACGCGGATTTCAATTCGCTGTTTTCACTCGATCCCGCGGACGTCAGCTTCCTTGGCCAGCAGATCAGCGGGATCGACACCCAAGCAGAGGACATGCAGCAGCAGATTTCCGACTTACAGCAGCGGTACCAAAACGAGTTCACTCAGATGGAACAGGCGCTCGCGCAACTCAGCACGCAGTCGAGCTTCCTCATGGGGATCTCCAGCTCCAGCGGCAGCTCAGCCGGCGGATGATTGGGGTCTGCTTTCTTCTGGGGGGTTTCCCTCACGGCGGAGGGTGGCTTCCGCGCCAAGATAGACCTCAAGTAACGCAAGGGGGACGTGAGATGCGGCAAGCGTACGCAGCGTACCGGCAGACGTCGATTCAGACGGCAGGACCGGACAAGTTGTTGCTGATGTTGTTTGACGGTTTGCTGACAGCTTTAGAACGGGCGCGTGTGGCCATCCAAGCAAATCGCCCGGCTGAGGCCCACCAGCAGCTGGTGAAGGCGCAAGACATTGTGCGTGAAGGGTTGGCGGGGTGTTTGGACATGCAGTACGAGATCTCCCGGTCCCTGCTGAGTTTATACGAATACTGCCACCGGCGGCTGGTGGAGGCCAACCTGCGCAAAGACGCTGCGGCTGTGGAGGAAGTGGCTCGTTACATGCACGGGCTGCGCCAGGCGTTTGCGGCAGCGGCGGAGCAAGTCCGTCAAGGCCAGAATGCATCCCCGGCGGCTGGCGGGGTGTAACGCCGTGAGCGTCGCGGCGCCGTCTAACGTGGTGAGTTGGCTCGCAGAGGCTTGGCACCTGGGGGAGCAAGCGTTGGCTGGGGATTGGCAAGTCTCAGCGCAGGCGGAGACGCCGTCTGGCTGGCCGGCCTTGGCGGAGCTGCTGGCACAGCGTGCACAGCGCCTGGCGCAGGCGCAAGCGGCCGGTGAAGTGGCGCACCCAGAAGCAGTAGCCTGGGCGCAACGCTTGTTGGCGCAAAACGCGGCCTTGGCTGAGAGGGTGCTGGCCCGGCAAGCGGCGGTGGCTGCCCGGTTAAACCATTTGGCTGGGTTGCCGCACACGCGCTGCGCCTATCGCCGCGCACAGTTGCCGCTGCCGCCCGGAATCAAGCTGGATCAGCAGGCATAGCACCGCGGCCGAATCTGAAGGAAAGCCGGTGCCGGTTGCCATGAGGTTGGGGGGAAGACGGTTGAGCGTCGAGGGGATTGCAGGGGGGCTGCGCGGCGGCAGCGCCTGGGAGGCGAAAGACGGCCAGCGGACAGACCAACTAGCGAACGCATCCATGCCTGGAGCCGCTTCGGGCCCGTCCGCCGACCACAGCAAACACGGTCATGGACTTAGCGCGCAACAGGTGCAGAACGCCTTGGCGACCATCAATCAGCACCTGGTGCAGACGCCGTGGCAGGTCCATTTCGACACGGAAGCCCCCGCAGATCAGATCTGGTTGAACGTGGTGGACCGGAACACCGGTCAGGTGGTGCAAAAAATCCCGCCGGAACAGGTGCGTGAGCTGGTGGCTGCACCCCACCGGGCCAGCGGCTGGCTGGTCAACCGCCAGCTTTAAGGAGTGGGGCAACTTGCATTAGCCGCCAGGAAACGCCATCATGAAAGGAAAGTAGACAGCGGCCCGGCAACGGCGGCCCGCCACAGTTGGGCTGGCGGCTGCAGACCTGGGCCCTGCAGGCGTTCCAGGGAGGGATTGGCGTGGACGAACAAGCCAAAAAAACAGCCCTGCGGGGCATCACCTACGGGTTGTACGTGGTCGGCACCAAGGTGGGAGACGATGTAAATGCGTTTACAGCCAACTGGCTGACGCAGACCTCTTTCTCCCCGCCGTTGGTAGCTGTTGGGGTGAAAAAAGACACCACCTCGTTTGAGGGCATCAAGGAAAGCAAGGTGTTTTCCGTCAACGTCTTGGAGTCAGGACAAAAGGACTTGGCGTTTGCGTTTTTCAAACCGCTCTCGCGTGTGGGCAACAAGTTTGGGGACATCGAGTTTTATACGGCCTCCACGGGCAGCCCGATTTTAAAAGACGCGCTGTACTGGTTCGAGTGCAAGGTGGTGGACATCAATGAGCGGGGGGATCACGCACTGGTCCTCGGCGAAGTGGTGGACGCGGGAGTTCACCGCACAGGGGAGCCACTAACCTTGCGCGAAACGGGACTGTTCTACGGCGGCTGAGGGCTAGACACCTGGCCGCTGCCTGCGCTTGCGGTGCAGGCCGGACAGGAAGGTTTTCTCATAAGATACGGCCTTCTGGTGCATGGTATGGGTCAGGAAACCCTCCCAGAGAGAGGAGACCCTGCCATGGAACAGGGAAGGTTTAAAAAACAGCTCACCCTGGTGGACCTGACGTTTCTCGGATTGGGATCTATCGTTGGGTCCGGGTGGCTGTTTGCGGCGGCACACGTGGCTGCCCAAGCGGGACCGGCGGCCTGGGTCTCGTGGCTGATTGGCGTGGTGGCGGTCATCTTATTGGGCCTGGTGTACGCGGAGCTAGGGGGCTCCTTACCGCGGGCGGGCGGTACGGTGCGCTACCCAACGTATTCTCATGGGCCGCTGATAGGCTATCTCATGGGTTTTGCCTCGCTGATCGCCTTTTCCAGTGTTGCGGGCATTGAAGTCGAAGCGACACGGCAATACGCTTCTAGCTGGCTGCCGTTTTTAAACCAGCCAAACTCAGACATGCCGTCCCTGTTTGGTTGGCTGGTGCAGGTGGCCTTGCTAGGCGTTTTTTTTGCCATCAACTACCGCGGGGTGAAGGTGTTTGGCAAGACCAACACCTGGATCACCGCCTTCAAGTTTGTCGTTCCCATTCTGACTGTCCTGACGCTGCTAACTTTTTTGCATCACGCCAACTTCACCGTTTACGGGTTTGCACCGTACGGGTTTTCTGGCATTGAGACGGCGGTTTCGACAGGCGGGATTGTCTTTGCTTTTCTCGGCTTTCAGCAGGCAGTCGGGTTTGCCAGCGAGGCCCGGCGGCCGCAGCGCACCGTACCCCTGGCGATTCTGCTGGCGGTGCTGCTGTCGGCGGCACTGTACGAATTGTTGCAGGTTGCGTTTGTGGGTGCCATTCCGACGCCGCGGCTGGCCGGCGGTTGGGCTGGGGTGGCCAACCAGTTTACCTTGCCCTTCTGGGACATCGCGCAGGCGCTGGGCGTCGGCTGGCTGGCCACGCTCATCCTGATTGACGCCGTCATCTCTCCGAGTGGGACGGCGAACATCTACTTGTCGGCCACCGCCCGCGTGATCTTCGGCTGGGCGCGCAACGGCACGTTTTTCTCCCACTTTGCCCGGGTGGAACCGCGCAGCGGCGTGCCGCGGGCGGCGCTGTGGTTGGCCTTTGTGATGAGCGTGTTCTGGACGCTGCCGTTTCCTTCGTGGGGGAAGATGGTGGATGTGGTTTCGGCCGCGACGGTGGTGACGTACATCGTCGGCCCCATTTCTGCCCACGCTTTCCGGCGCAACGCGCCCCACCTGCCGCGGCCGTTTTACTTGCACGGCATGGCCGTCCTTGGGCCGCTGGCGTTTATCGTGGCCTCGTTGATTATTTACTGGACCGGGTGGGCCACCGACTCCTGGCTGCTCGGGTCGCAGGTGGTCATGTTCCTGCTGTACCTGGTGTTTCGCCGGCGTGTACCGCAGAAAACGGTTCCTTTCCGACAGCAGCTGCGCTCCACCTGGTGGCTCGTGGGCTATGATGCCGGCATGGTGGTGCTGTCGTACCTGGGGACGTTTGGCGGGCGTGGTCTGCTCCCCGCCCCGTGGGACCAGTTGTTGACAGCGCTGTTCTCGCTGGGGGTGTACTTCTGGGGGGTGGCGTCTGCCTTGCCGCAAGCCGTCTTGGATGAAGACGAGTCTGAAGAAGGCGACACCGTGCGGGAAAGCCAGGGCGGCCGCAGCGGATCGGCCGTGCGCGCACGCGGTTAGGTTGGCCGTTGGACGCGCTTGACGGGCCCAGACGGGCGGGGCTATGCTGGGGCTGAGGACACCAGCGGCTACAGGATGTCCGAGCCAGCTAGGCAGGGCGTCTTCTGAAACGAGGTCATCACCAAGCATGCATGTTCCCTGGATGACACCATTGTCGAATGCGCCGGACGACAGACCGGACCCCGGCCGTGCCATGCCATGCACGGCACACGCAGGGGCCGAGTGGATGGCACAACTGACGGAGCGGCTGGCTCAAGCGCCAGCGCGCGGCGAGTTGAGTTTGGTGTATCAACCGCTGGTGGATACCCGCACCTTCCGCCTGCAGGGCGTGGAGGCCCTGCTGCGTTGGACGGATGCGCAAATCGGGCCTGTCCCGCCGGCTGAATTTATCCCCTTGGCAGAGCGCACCGGCTTGATCCACACCCTCGGCAAGTGGGTGTTGCAGCGCGCGTGTGCAGAGTTTGCGCGCAGCTTGCCGCGGGTGGAACAGCCGGTGTTTTTGTCGGTCAACGTCTCGGTCCGGCAGTTAGAAGACCCGTCCTTTCCCCTTATTGTGGCAGACGCCTTGGCCCGCGCCAGTTTACCCCCGGAGCAATTGCACCTGGAGATTACGGAGAGCAGTTGGGCGGAGCGTTGGGACGTGCTGCAGCGTTCGTTGAGCAAGCTGCGCGAGCTGGGCGTGCAGTTTAGCCTCGATGACTTTGGCAGCGGCTACTCCTCGCTGTCGGTGTTTCGGCGCCTGCCACTCGACATGGTCAAGTTGGACCGGGAGTTCGCCCATGAGCTGGAGGGCGAGCGCGATCCGATTGTGCGGGCGGTGGTGACTCTGGCACACGCCTTGCGCCGCCGTGTGGTGGCGGAAGGGGTGGAGACGGCGGTTCAGGCCAACACCTTGTGTCTGCTGGGCTGTGATATGCTCCAGGGCTACTGGGTTAGCCCGCCTGCCCCTGCCCGCCAACTGCGCGAGTGGCTGGCACGGCCGGCACGGATTGCCCCGGCAGACCCGGTGCGCTCCGGCCGCCAGCGCTGGCGCCGGATACAGCGCAAACACTGACCTGCGCGGCGGTGCACGCCTCGGCCAAGGACAAGTCGGCTACTGCATCGGCCACGCTGATCAGCGGGGTGCGTCCGCTCTGGCACGGGCCTGTTGTAGAAGGTGGCGTATGTGTTCGTGGAACGCCAGACCCTGCTTGTTGCTCCATCATGGCGAGCAAATCGAGGAACCGCGCCTGCACCAAGGCGCGATACCAACCCTGGCGGTCGGGCAGGTGCAGGGTCAGGCGTACGGGCCGGCCGGAGGGTACGGGTGCGGCCGGGGTGTCAAGCAGGCGGCTCGCAGCAGCTGTGGTTTGCTGTGCGGCAGACGGTGTCGGCTGACGTGGCACGGCAGTGAACAGCCGCGTGATCTGGCGGGCGCGCGCGGGCGGTAGCACCGCCTCCAAGGTCAACGTCTGCGGCACCCAGCCGTCCACGAGCAAACGGCCGTGTTGGCCAAGCACGTCCCATTGCGTCAGTTCGGGTTGTTCCTGTGGGCGGGTGAAGCCGTGGTAAAAGTGCGCTGGGATAAGCTCTCCCCGGGGACCGCGAAAACAGACGTTGGCCCACACCCGAGCCGCCTCACCACTCGGTTCGGCCGCTGTCCCGGCCTGGACGGGCAGGTCTGCGGGCGGTCCCAGCCAGTACCGGGCCACTTCGAAAAAGTGCACACCGTGCTCCACCCAGATGCCACCACTTTGCACGGGGTCCCAAAACCAGTGGCCAGGGGCGACCCGGTGTACCTCGTTGCGCAAGGTAAGGTGCTCGATGCGCCCGCAGATGTGGCGTTGCAACAGCTCCCCCGCCAAGGCAATGAGGGGGTGGTGGCGCATCACCAGGTTCACCGTCAGGGCCAGGCCGCGCTGTTCGGCCAGGGTGGCGCACTCGGCTAGTGCGTGTGCGCTGAGGGCCCCTGGCTTCTCCAGGAACACATGCTTGCCCGCCTGTAGAGCGCTCCAGGTGAGCGGGGTGTGCAGGTGAGGCGGTGTAGCAATGGCCACCACGTCCACGTGCGGATCGGCCAACAGGGCAAAGGCGTCCTCGTACATGCACACGGGGGCTTGTGGCAAATGGCCAGGGCGGTGCTGTGCGAAGACGGCCGCGGTCTGCTCCCGCTTGGCGGGGGTACGTGCAGCGACGGCGGTAAGCACGACTTCTGGCATGGGTGCAAACGCCTCGGCTAAAAAAGCGGCAAACGCTCCAGCTCCTGCGATGCCCAAACGGACGGGCTGGCCTGCACGCATCCGGTTCAATCGCATCCCTCCTGCACTAAAACTCGGCAGTGGTCTTCTCTTTTGTATATGGCATGGTAAGGGCGTCCCAGGCAAGTGCCGAGGGTTCATCTGCAAGGAGGTTTGCGCGGGCTGAACAGGTTTCAAGGGCTGCCATGGGGGCTTTCTGGTATGATGGACGAGGGATGGAGGGAGTGCGGGTGCAACAGTACCATGAACTGTGCGAGCGGATTCTGCGGGAAGGGGTGCGCAAGGAAGACCGTACGGGGGTAGGGACGCTGAGTGTGTTTGGCCACCAGATGCGGTTTGACTTGCGTGCAGGGTTTCCGCTGCTGACGACCAAAAAGCTGCATGTGAAGTCGATTATTTACGAATTGCTGTGGTTTTTACGGGGCGACACCAATGTCCGCTACCTCCAGGAACACGGGGTTACCATTTGGGACGAGTGGGCGCGTCCGGATGGTGATCTCGGTCCGATTTATGGAAAACAATGGCGCTCGTTTGCGGGGCCAAACGGGCAAACGGTGGACCAAATCCGCTGGGTGGTTGAGGAGATCCGCCGGAACCCGGACTCGCGGCGGCTGGTGGTGAGCGCATGGCATCCCGTGGACCTGCCCGCAATGGCGCTGCCGCCGTGTCACGTGTTGTTTCAGTTTTACGTAGCAAACGGCCGTTTGTCGTGTCAACTGTATCAGCGCAGCGGCGATACCTTTTTAGGAGTGCCGTTTAACATTGCGAGTTACGCACTGCTGACGCATATGGTGGCGCACGTCACAGGGCTGGAGGTGGGGGAGTTTATCCACACTCTCGGCGATGCACACCTGTACCTCAACCATCTGCCTCAGGTGCACCTGTTGTTAAGCCGGGAGCCGTACCCGTTGCCCCAGTTGCGGTTGAATCCAGAGGTCAAGTCGCTGTTTGACTTCCGCTATGAGGATATTGAAGTGATAGGGTATCAGGCTCATCCGCCGATTCGCGCTGAGGTGGCGGTGTAAGGGCGTACGCGCAGGATGGGGCGGTTGTGTGGGGCCGGGTGTGGTTTGGATTTGTCGAGGAGGCAAGTAGATGCTGCAGATAGTGGTCGCGTATGCCCGCCGTCGGGTGATTGGCCAACATGGGCGGTTACCGTGGCATTTGCCCGCAGATTTGCGGCATTTTCGCACGTTGACCATCGGTCACACGGTGGTCATGGGGCGGCGGACGTTTGATTCGATTGGGCGTCCGCTGCCAGGGCGGGTCAATGTGGTGCTAACCCGGCAGCAGGGTTGGCAACCGGCTGGGGTTGAGGTGGTCCACCAGCCTGCGGACGTCCTGGCACGAGCCGACCTGCAGCCACTGTTTATTATTGGCGGCGAGAGCGTATATCGTCTTTTTTTGCCCTGTGTGCAGCGGCTGTATCTCACTGAGATTGACGCAGACTTTGCAGGAGACGCGTTTTTCCCGGAATGGGACAGGCAAGCTTTTCACCTGGTGTGGGAGAAACCGGGGACGGTGGACGCAGCCAATCCGTGGCCGCACCGGTTCCTCTTGTACGAGCGGACGGCTGTGGGCACCCGCTGCCTCGCTGGCGACTTCGCTAGCGGTGGCAACGACCGCTCATCAGCCCACCACCTTCGTTCGCGGCCGCGATAGCGAACCCGCTCGGCCTTATCCCGTCGCCGGGCAGCTAGCTGAGGGGGTAGAACGCCTGCCCCGGGCATCACCGTCCGCGTTTGCCGCCGTGGAAGACGAGACGTACGTGATCTAGGCCGTGCTTCTGAAACTCCTGTTCGTACTGCTCTTTGCGTCGCCACAACCGCATTTCCATTTCTTTGGTAAACTCCTTGTCTTGTCCGGCTGCCGTGACCACGTCGCGGTAGGCCAGGTGATGCGAGAGGACATCCCAAAACGTTTCTTCGTCGTATTCGTCAATCAAGGGGAAAAGAGCCTCTTCCATCGCCTCGTTGGCGTGGTAGACCCCGCATTCCTCACAATACTCTACCCAGTCATCAGCACCATACTGCTGCGCAAGCGCGTAGATGTGATCAGCGGTGGCCTGTAAGCTCTGCTTGGCCTGTTCGTCCAGTTGGCTGCCGTTGGCCACCCATTCTCCGAGAAAAATCAGGATCAGCAGTTGCCGGTACTGCTCGCGCGACAGTTCAATCTGCACCGTTCTCACCTCGAACTCATTTTACTCATTTGTTCCGCTTTGCACAGGTGTCGGCCGCCTCAGCATGGCAGTAGATGACCGCGGCAAACAGGCGGGTTGGCATGCGCCAATCCGCCTGTACGTTCAACCCGTGGAACACTGAAGTTGGCCTTCTGAAACAATCTGGAAAGTGTTGCACCGTCTTGATGTGTCGGGGCCTAGGCCGAGTTGGGAAAGTGCCATGACGTAGACGGCTGAGGCTGAATGTTGGAGGCCTGCGCTGCAGCGCCGGCCACATGGGCGCCGTCCCTCCGCTGCGTAACTCTACCCTTATCGCGCAAGGCGTATAGGGCACGGCGCCGGTCAATGCGCCGCATGGCGTAGCTCATTGCGGTTGTGCTGCACTGCTCTGGGTTCCTGAGGTGCGGGCGCTGTTGTGGACGCCGGAGCGGGTGTTTCCGCCGTGGCAGCAGCCCGGCGGCCTGCCACGGAAAGCCAGAGCGCGTTGAACAGCAGCAGCGCTGCCGTGGAAAAGAACACCGTGCGAATACCGAATGCCGCGGCCATTTGGCCGCCCAACAGCGATCCGCCGATGTTGCCAAGGTATTGGGCAGACTGATTATAACTATACACGCGGCCAGCAATGGCGTCCGGTGTATTGCGCTTGACCAAGGTGTTAATGGAGGGCAGCAATCCCGCCATGGTTAAGCCGAGGGCAAAGCGCAACGCCATCAACTGCCAGGCGCTGCGGACGAACGCCTGCGGAATAAACACCAGCGCTGCGAGGACCAAACAGACCAACAACACACGGCGTGGTCCAATCCGGTCTGACAGTTTACCCAGTTGCGGCGCTGCCAATACATTGGCAAACCCGGCCGCGGCGACCACGCAGCCAGAGATCAACGCCACGTGGCTAGAGTTACCAACCAACAAGGTGACGTATACCGTGACGATGGGCTGGATGGACATATACGCCAGTTGCAGGATAAAGGTGGTTACCATCATGACGATGAGAAAGCGCGGATTGGGCAGTTGCTGCCAGACTTCGCGCCGCGACAGAACGGTTTTGGCCTTGGCCTGGAACTGCTCGTGCACACCCAGCCAAGTGATGATGAACGCGGCAAACATCAAGCAACCGGTGGCAAAAAACACGTTGCGCAGGCCAATGGCTTCTGCCAGATACCCTCCGACCAACGGACCGAGCAGGGTCCCGCCGACGGTGCCTGTCGACAGCGTCCCCAAAGCCCAACCCGCGTGATCGCGCGGGGTCTGCGTAGCTACCAGGGTAATCGCAGCGGCAATGTACCCGGAGACCAATCCTTGCAACAGCCGCAGGGCCGTCAACTCGTAGACGTTCTGGGCGAAGCCCATCAGGGAGCATACCACCGCCATTCCTAAAGAAGCGCGCAGCAGCATGAGCTTGCGTCCGCGCTGATCAGCCACTCGCCCCCAGACGGGGGAAATCAGAGCTGACGACAGAAAGGTAGCGCCAAACGCCAAGCCAGACCAACGCTCCACGGCAGCGGTGTTGTGCACGCCGAGCATTTGGATATACAACGGCAAAAACGGGGTGATCAGGCTCATCCCCGCTGTCGTCACCAAACTCCCGAACCAACAGAGGAACAGATTGCGTTTCCAGAGCGGAAGTTGCCAACGATTCATGTTAAAATCCCTTCAGTCCCGTAAAAATTTCAATCCACGAACGAGTGTAATCCCGCGCCTCCGTACGGGCAACGCCAAACCTGGTGTGTATACGGCCGTAATCCGCCGTGCAACCGCTAACAATTCACACTGTCCCGTGCATACGCAAGCAGAACTGAATCGTCGCCGACCGGAAGGCTGACGGTTCATCCGATAGAATTTTTCTATTTTACTCCCTATTGCCCAATTTATAGAATAGATATACATGAAAGAATCGCTGAACTCACCCTCTTCGGCGGAGCAGGTATCTGCACCGTTGGCGGCGTTGGTCAATGGCGACCGGGGAGATGATGGGGTACGGCAACGTGAGGAGCATGCGTTGAACCTGCGCAGGGTTCTGCATGCAGCAGTTGGGGAGTAAAGGGGGACACGAGATGCTTTCCCGGGAAGACAACGACCTCATCACGCGTGTCGGTCCAGGGACACCGATGGGGTTGGTGATGCGATCATACTGGTTGCCGCTGCTGTTGTCGGAAGAGCTGCCAGAAGCCGACGGCAGACCGTTGCGGGTTCGGGTGCTGGGTGAAGACCTGATTGCCTTCCGCGACAGCCAGGGGCGCGTAGGTCTGCTTGAAGAGCACTGCCCGCACCGCGGGGCCTCGCTGTATTTTGGCCGAAACGAGGAGTGCGGTTTGCGCTGTGTCTACCACGGCTGGAAGTTTGACGTCGAGGGGCGAATCACGGACATGCCCAACGAGCCGCCGGAGAGTACGTTTAAAGACCGTATCCGCGCCATTGCCTACCCGTGTGTTGAACGCAACGGCGTGATTTGGGCGTACCTTGGCGACCAGCCGGAGGGGCAGCGGCCGGAGCTGCCGGCGTTTGAATGGAACCTTGTGCCCGCCTCGCAATGTTACATAAGTAAGCGCTATCAGGAGTGCAACTGGGTGCAGGCGTACGAAGGCGGTATTGACTCCAGCCATGTGTCGTTCTTACACAGCCGGCTCAATCCAGGGGATTTCAGGGGCAGTCCGCGCGAACAAGGCATGAAGTACATGGCGGCGGACAAGTTTCCGCACTACGAGACAGTGGAGACGCCGTACGGATTGATGGTGGGAGCGCGGCGGAAAGCCGAGCCTGGTTACTACTACTGGCGGATCACCCAGTGTCTGCTGCCGTTTTATACCCTGTTGCCTGCGTATGGGTCGGACAGCCCGGTCAGCGGACACGCCTGGGTCCCGATAGACGACTACAATACGATGGTTTGGACCATCACGTGGCATCCGTCACGCGACTTAACGGAGGCGGAGCTCAACGATATGCGGTACTGGTCACCTGACCAGGTTGGGTCAAGTGAAGGCAACGGCCGGCACTTGCCGTTGAACATGTACGCGCCGGAAACGTCGGAGGCAGGCAGCCGTTGGAAGTCAAAGCTGAACAAGCACAACGACTACATGCTCGACTGGGAAGTGCAAAAGACCAAAGCGTTTTCGGGGATTCCAACCATCGCTATGCAAGACCAGGCGGTGCAAGAATCGATGGGCCCGATTTACGATAGGCGGCGGGAACACCTGGGTACGGCCGATCTCGCCATTATCCGCATGCGCCAGCTGTGGTTGAGTGCTGCGCGAGCCATGCGGGATCGGCAAGCGGTACCGCCTGGCGTGCAGGCGCCCGACACCTACCGGGTGCGCTCGGCGTCGCTGCGGTTGCCAGCGGAAGCGGACTGGGTGGCGGAGGCGACACGGGCCACCTCCCCGGATGCAGACCGGGTGTACTTTGTCTAGCCGCATCAGGATGAGACAGCCGAACGGCTGAACAGGGGGGACGGCGATGGGGTCGAGTCAGTCGGTCCGGGCGGCGGTGATGGTGGGTCAGGAGCGTACTGAGTTGCAGGAGTTGCCGTTGCCGGAGCCGGGTTTGGAAGACGGCTTGCTCCAGGTCGAGGCGGCGGGGGTTTGCGGCAGCGATGTGCGCCACTACCGCACGGCCATCCGCGAGCCGCGGATTTTGGGCCATGAGAACGTCGGCCGCGTGGTAGCGCTGGGGCGGTTGGCCAAAGACCGCTGGGGAGTGCAAGAGGGAGACCGAGTCTTGCTGGAGGAGTATCTGCCTTGCGGCCACTGTTACGCCTGCCGGACGGGCAACTTTCGGTCCTGCTGGGAGACCGATTCCCTGCTTTCTGCCGACGCTATTCGCTACGGGTCCACGCCGGTCCGTGTGGCGCCCGGTCTGTGGGGTGGGTATGCGGAATACCTGTACCTGCACCCGCGTACGGTCATGCACCGGGTGGAGGAGGCGATTCCGGCGCACGAGGCAGCGTTGGCTCTGCCGTTGGGCAATGGCATTGAATGGGTGCTACGCGAAGGCGGGTTGCGCCCGGGGCAGACGGTGCTGGTGCTGGGCCCGGGGCAACAGGGTTTGGGTTGTGTGCTGGCGGCCAAGGTGGGCGCTGCGAAGCTGGTGTTGGTGGCCGGCTTGGCCAAGGACCAGCGGCGCTTGGAGGTTGCCCGGCAACTTGGAGCAGACGCAGTGTTCTCTGGGCCGAGCCCTGAGCTGGCGGAGTGGGTCATGGACCTGACAGGCGGCGCTGGCGTGGACATGGTGGTGGACACGGCGCGCGGCAATGACGAGACAGTGGGCACCGCGCTGGCGGTGCTGAAAAAACACGGGCAGTTGCTGCTGCCCACCGGCGCTGCGCAAGGGCTGTCACACTTCCCAGTGGCGGACATGCCCAAGCGCTGTCTGACGTTGCGCGGCGTGCGCGGGCATAGTTACGCGGCGGTCGAGTTGGCGCTGGAGTGGATTGCCTCGCGCAAGTATCCGGTCGGCCGCATGTCGACACACCACCTGCCGTTGACGGAAGTCGACCGGGCCATCCGTTTGACGGCCGGTGAGTTGGACGACGCCGCGGTGCATGTCACCGTTTTGCCTGGTATGTGCCAGACGTCTGTGGATCGTACGGCAAGGGATACGGGTACTGGGTGTGAGCACACGGCTGGGGCCAGCGGAGGTGGGCGGCGTTGACGCTGCGTGAGTACTTGGCGGTGCCGTACGTCCTCAGTTCGGATTCAGTCTACCTGGAAGGGGGGTGGGTACGCCGGGTAGCGTATCCGGAGCTTCCGGGTTGTCTGGTGGAAGGGTTCGAGACGGTACGCATGCTGGACGAGCTGGATGCGCTGCGTATCCGTCAGATTGTGTCGTGGTTAGACCGAGGAGAGCGGCCGCCGGTCCCGCGGCCGCCGCTGCCACATGCAGACGTGGAGGGGTTGTTGGCGCGGCTGGGGTTGGACGACCTGATTCCACGTTTAGGCGAGCAGCTGTAAACGCTTAAACAGACATGGCATGGTTCAGAGACACATGCGGCAGCCGGTATGAAGGTCTGCCGGACGAGGGGGCAAATGGATGTGACTGTGTGGATGAAGTGGAAGCGGTGGGCCACGGTGGTGACCGCGGGGTTGTTGGTGTCGAGTGTCGCCGCGTGCGGCGGAGGGAGCAACGGTGCTTCCGGGGGCGGACAGCCCGCGGCGGGCAATGCAGGCGGCAGTGCCCCGGCCAAGTTGGTGCAAGAGGTGCGGATGGGCACGTCGTCCTCCGGAAGTGATTACTACGTATTAACCACGGGTATGTCCAACATCATCAACAAAAATACGCAGTTAAAGACCAGCGTGGTGGCCGCAGGGGGGTCAGATGCGACAGCGCGCGCGATTGCCGACAACAAGGCGGACATGGGGATGTTGAACCTGTGGTCGCTGACCAACGCCTTTCAAGGCAAACCGCCGTTTGATAAACCGGTTCCGGTGCGGCAGGTCTTGGACGGTCAACCGACCGGCTATTACCTGATTGCCCGCGCTGCTTCGGGCATTCAGACACCGGCTGATTTGAAGGGCAAGCGGTTGATTGGCAAGCGTCCGGCGCTGCAGAGCATTGACGAGTTTACGGCAGCCATGCTGAGTGCGTACGGCATGACCACGAAGGATGTCAATCTGATTTCTACGGCAGATACGAACGAGGCCATCCAAGCGCTGGAACAGGGGACTGTGGACGCGGCCGTCTTACCGGGCGGGGTAGACGCGCCCCCACAGCAGCAGCTGGCGGAAAACACGCCCGTGCGCTTTGTTCCGATTCCAGACGACAAACTGCAGCAGATCATCGCCCATATGACCAACGGTGCCGTCGTCGTCCCGATTCCCGACGGCAAGTACAAAGGTCAGCCGAATAACTACAAGATTGCCGGGTATCCTTCTGTGCTCGCGGCCTCAGCCAACCTGCCGGATGATGTGGTGTACACCATCACCAAGACGCTCATGGAACACCCAAGTGACTTGGCGGCGGTGTACGCGACGGGGAAGGAGTGGACGCTGCAGAACACCTTGGCCAATACCCAATTTGCGGTGCCGTTCCATCCGGGTGCCATCAAGTATTTCAAGGAGAAAGGGTTGTGGACAGACCAGCTCCAGCAGCGCCAGGACGAGCTGTTAAAACAGGCGGGCGGGGCTGCCGGCAAGGCACCGGCGTAATGCGATGCACTGCGGGACAGGCCGCCGTTCGCCGGAGCGCGGGCGGCGGCTTTTCATCAAGACAGAGGGAGCCACAGGAGCAGGGGGGAGAGCATGAGCGTTGCCCGCGTGTGCAACGTGTTGGCAGGGTTATGCGCAATCTATGAAGTGGTGGAGATCAGCGGGCTGTTGACGGTGTTTGGCGTGTTTGTACCGTTTCCGGTGCACGGGGCCATCAGCTTGCTGTTCGTCTTGACGCTGGTGTTTTTGCGCTACAACCGCGGCCACGACAACGAAGGCGGAGCACCAGGGATTAAGGCGCAGGTGCGTTGGTATGACTGGCTGGGCCTGCTGTTGGGTTGGGTAGGTGCCGGCTTCGTGGCCTTGTTTTATTCGTCCAAGGTCATCAAGTACAGCCTGTACGGGTACCTGGATGTGGCGGGCGAAGTGCTGGCCGTTTGTCTGGGTCTGTCGCTGCTGATTGCGGTGCGCAGGTTGACCGGCTGGGTGCTTCCCATTCTCATTGTCGTGTTTTTGCTGTTCACCGGGTTTCAGAGCTGGCTGCCAGGGGTGCTAAACGGCCCGGATTACGGCTTTGACCGCCTGACCTACGCTATCTACGTCGGTACAAGCGGTGTATTTGGGCTGCCGCTCCAGGTGGCAGCCACCATCTTGATTGTGTTTTTGCTGTTTGGCCAGATGTTGCAAAGCGCCGGGGCGGGCAAGTGGTTTATGGAGATTGCGATGGCGCTGACCGGGTGGTCGCGCGGCGGGCCAGCGAAGGCGTGTGTGGTGGCCAGCGGGTTGCTCGGGTCTATCTCCGGTTCTCCGTCTGGCAATGCGGCGACGATTGGTGTCATCACCATCCCGTTAATGAAAAAGGTCGGGTTTACCGATACGTTTGCAGGTGCGGTGGAAGCCACGGCGTCCACAGGGGGTATGGTCCTGCCGCCGGTGATGGGGACGGTGGCGTTCATCATGGCCAGTTGGTTGAACATCAGTTATGCTCAGGTGGCGCGGGCAGCGGCGATTCCCGCTATACTCTATTACGTCATCCTCTTTATGTCGGTGCACTTTAACGCCTCACGCCGCGGGATTCCTGCACTGCCGCGGGCCGAACTGCCGCGTTTCTGGCCGGCCTTGCGCGAAGGCTGGTTCTTCTTGCCACCTATTTTCGCTTTGTTTTACTTTCTAGTGATCAAGGCCTTGCCGCCAGAAGTTGCAGGGTTGTATGCACTGCCGTTTATGGTGGTCTTCAGTTTCTTTAACAAAGACCGCAGCGGTTGGCTGACGCCGCGCCGGTTGTGGCAGGCAGGGGCGGCCGCGGTGCGCGGCTGGCTGGTGATTGCCACGGTCACTGGCACGGTCGGGCTGCTGATTGGTTCGCTCGACCTGTCAGGACTGGGGATTAAGTTTTCCGATTTTATTATTCAACTCGGTCACGGCAGCCTGATCTTCACCCTATTGCTGACAGGATTAGCCAGTCTCATCTTGGGTATGGGGTTGGACGCTACACCAGCGTATATGACGTTGGCCATCCTAACGGCACCTGCCCTGGTTAAACTGGGGCTGACACCCGTGCAGGCGCACCTGTATGTGATCTTCTGGGGATTGGCGTCGTTTCTCACGCCGCCGGTGTGTCTGGCCGTCTATGTCGCTTGCAGCATCAGCGGATCGAAGGTGTGGGCAACGGGCTGGCAGGCCATGCGCCTGGGGGCTGCCGCATTTTTGGTGTCGATTGCGTTTGCTCTCAACAACGCACTGTTGCTCAATGGTGCCGCTTGGGACGTCGCGCTGAGTGTGATCACAGCGCTGCTTGGCACGGTGTGCATTGCGGCGTGCTTTGAAGGATGGAGTTTCCGCCCGCTCAACTGGCCGCAGCGGATGATCCTGTTTGTGGCCGGTGTCCTGTGGATTGGCCCAGGGGTGTTCACGGCTTTGGTGGCACTGGTGCTGGTGCTGGGGGTGTTGTCTTGGCAGTGGTACCAACGTGTACAGAGCAAGCAGGATGTGAGCGTGACCGCGTAGTCAGGAAGGCTCAAAACCGGGCTCAAGGGTGAGGGGGAGACAGCATGGGAGACCAACGAGCTACGCAAGACCTGCGCGCTTGGTTGGACCTCGTGGAGCAGCATGGGTCGTTGCTGCGTGTACGCGAGGCGGTGAGCGTGGAGGAAGAGATGTCAGGGATCACCTACCTGGTGGCGATGCGGCAACCCGCACCGGCGCTGCTGTTTGAAAATGTGCAGGGTTACCCAGGGGCACGGGTGTTGTTCAACCTGATTGGGTCGAGCCAGTTGCGTTATAACCTGGCACTCGGGCTGCCACCGGAGATGCGGCCGCTGGCGGTCATCGAAGAGTTGCGCCAACGCCTAAAAAACCCTATCGCCCCGCGCACCGTCGACCCATCTGAGGTGCCATTCTACCGCAACACGCGGCAGGGAGAAGAGGTGCGGCTCAGCGAGTTCCCGGCCCCAAAACACTGGCCTCTGGACGGCGGCCACTATATTGGTACGGCCGATGTGGTGATCACCCAGGATCCGGAGACGGGGGTGGTCAACGTCGGCACGTACCGGCAGATGATTCACAATGACCGCGAGGTCGGGGTGATGTTTTCACCCGGCAAAGATGGACGGCTGCACATGAACAAGTGGTTTCAGCGCGGTGAACCCATGCCTATTGCCGCCGCTTGGGGGATCCACCCGCTTTTGCTGCTGGTGGGGTCTGCTGGTTTTCCAAAAAACGTCTGCGAGTACGACTACGCCGGCGGACTGATGGGCGAGCCTGTGGAGGTTACGCCTGGCAAGCTGACCGGGTTGCCTATCCCCGCCCGTGCAGAAGTCGTGATTGAAGGGTACGTCTATCCAGACATGCGCATGGAGGGGCCGTTTGGCGAGTTCACCGGGTATTACGGGCGACCTGGTGAACCCGCTCCGTATGTTAAGGTGGAGGCCATCCACTTCCGCGATCAGCCCATTCTGACCGCTGCCCTGATGGCTGAGTATCCCGCTTGTGAACAGGAATTGTTCCTGGCACTGATGCGCGCGGCCCGCCTGCGTGACGACTTTGACCGTTTGGGCGTACCAGGGATCCGCGGTGTGTACTCTGTACCCCAGGCCGCGGCCGGCTTTGGCATGACGGTGGTTGCTGTGGAGCAACAGTATCCCGGACACGTGACGCAGGTCTTGTCCATCGCCGCCCAGGCCCCGAGTGGCGCCTACTTTACCAAGTGGGTGGTGGCTGTGGACGAGGACATTGACCCCACAGATATAGACCAAGTGCTTTGGGCCATGGCCACGCGCGTCAACCCGGCGGAAGACATCGAGATTCAGCGCAACACCTGGTCTACCTGGTTAGACCCGGCACAAAACCCGCCGGAGAAGCGTCCTTACGGCTCCCGAGTGTTGGTGAACGCTTGCAAGCAACACCAGTTCCTGAAGACGTACTCTCGGCGCACCGCCATCCGCCGCACGCTGTACGACCGAATCAGCGCGCGTTGGCAGGCGCTGGGCTTGCCTGGGGAACCGCCTGAGATTCGTTTTTTCCACGAGGACTAGCGTATGCGCGTGCTGGTGACTGGCGGAACAGGGTACGTCGGCCAGCGAGTGGTGCAGCGGTTGCGGGAGGCGGGTCTCGAGGTCACGGCGTGGCAGCGGCCGGGAACGCAGCGCTCCTTAAGCGGCCAGGGAATCCGTGTTGTGGAAGGCGAGATCAGCGATGTGGCCGCTCTGGCATTGGCTATGCAAGGCTGTGGTGCCGTGGTGCACTTGGTGGGGATTCTGCGCGAACAGCCGCGGCGCGGCGAGACCTTCCAGCGTGTGCATGTCCAGGCAACACAGTCTGTGCTGGCGGCCGCCGCGCTTGCTGGGGTGGAACGGGTGTGCCACATGAGCGCATTGGGTGCTCGCCCGCAAGCAGCCACCGCTTACCACCGGACGAAATGGCAAGCGGAAGAGTATGTCCGGGCGTCTGGATTGGCCTGGACCATTCTGCGGCCCTCGGTGATCTTTGGCAACGGCGGTCCAGGTCCCAACTTTGTCCGGCTCCTGCGGGATTGGGTGCAGAGCCTGCCGTGGGTGCCGCTGCCAGGGGACGGTCAGTTTCCACTGCAGCCAGTGGCCCTGGCCAGTGTCGCTGAAGCGGTGTTGGCCGCTGTGCTCCAGCCCCGGCAGCGCGTCTACGAGTTAGGTGGACCAGAGGTGTTGACGTATCGCCAACTGCTCGAGCGGGTGGCGGCAAGCCTCGGCAAGCAGCTGCGCCTCTTGCCTGTGCCCCTTGCGTTGCTACAGACCGTGGTGCCATGGTTGCAACACCTCCCGGGCTTTCCGCTATCGGCGGACCAACTCACGATGTTGGTAGAGGGCAACGTATGTACAGACAGTGAGTCTGCCTACCGAGACTTCGGATTGGTGCCCATCCCGTTTGTCCCCGAGGGATAGCATGGGCCTTAGGCAGGCCATAGGGACAACGGCGCGGGGGCGTGCCATGTGGTGCGGGCCGGGCCGCGTCTGGCAGCCTGTGCTTCGAACCGTCTGCAGACGAGGCCCGCAGGTTACAACAGGGGAGCGAGCAGGCGAGCGGTCCGGTCGAGCGCTAGCTGCCAACGCGGCAGGGAGTCGAGCACCGCGAGGGTCAGAGGGACAGACTTCTTCAAATCTGCGTCAAACTGCGCGGTTAAGTCGGCGGCCAACGGCGGACTGTAGGCCACGGCACAGACTTCGTAGCTGAGCCGGAAGCTGCGCAGGTCGTAGTTGGCGGCCCCGACCACCGCCACCTCGCCGTCGGCTGTCATCACTTTGGCGTGTAGCAGACCGGCTGAATAAAGGTAAATGTCTACCCCTGCCTGCAGCAGTTCACGAAAAAAACTGCGGCTCGCCCAGCCGACCAAGATGTGATCACATCGCGCGGGAACCAGCAGGCGTACTTGCACTCCCCGCAGGACAGCGGTTTTCATGGCCACCAGGATGTCGGCGTCAGGGACGAAATACGGCGTGGTGATGTCCACCGTCCGCTCCGCTTGGGTCAGGCAGAGGAAGAACAGATTACGAATCGTTTGAACCGGTTGGTCTGGTCCGCTCTGCACGCCTTGCAGCCAAGCATCGCGCCAAGGCCACAACGTTTGGGACAGCGGGAGACCATGGGCGTCTTGGATGGCGCCACGGAGTCTGCCGGGGCTGGTTGCTGCCTCTGCCGGCCAGGGCGGATGACGCTGTACGTGTGCACAGTCACGCTCCGGTGTGGCCACGCTCCAGTTCATCTCAAACACTTGTTGCAAGTGGGCCACTGCCGGGCCGGTCAGGCAAAGGTGAGTGTCTCGCCACGGCCCTACACCGGGTTTGCGTCCGGTGTACTCTTCCCCGACGTTGATCCCTCCTACCCACGCCATCTCCCCGTCGACCACCACTATCTTGCAGTGATCCCGGTGATTCAAGCGCGCGTCCAGCCAAGGGAAGCGTGGCGGGAAAAACTGCCGGCACACAACCCCCGCAGCCTGTAAGCGGGCAACGGCCCTGCGGGGGAAGGCCCGGCTGCCCACGGCGTCGCGTAAGAAGCGAACCTGTACACCAGCGCGTGCCCGCTCCTGCAAGACCTCGCATAAGGTACGGCCAATGGCGTCGTCGCGGAAGATGTAATAGTCCAGGTCAATGCTTCGTTTGGCAGCACGCAACGCGGTAAGCAAACTGGCGAAGGTGGTGTCTCCGTCGGGCAAGACACAGACCCGTCCGCGGGCTGGGGCCACCCCGCACTGGCGTCTCATAGCTGCTGCCACCGTGTGGGCCGTTCTCCCTAGTCCTGTCAGCACTGGCGTTGCTTCTTCGCTGCCTGTTGCTGGGGACTGTGGCGCTGTGATCCGCTGGACAACCGGGGCTCCGTTGCCCGTGCGTACGAGTGGTTTTTGAGCGGGAATACGGTCCGCCCGGGCCGGTCGCGCCATCCAGGCGTAGAGGACCGGACCTAGGCCAGGCAACAGCACACTAAGCAAAGTCCACGTCAAGGCCTCGCCGGGCCGGTGGATGCGGTGCGCCGCCACCGTGCAGACAGCACAGGCGTTCAGCGCGTACAAGCCCACCGCGAGGGCGGCGCAGCCCCCCCAGCTCACTGGGTGTGCAGGCGCTCCACGCGCACGCGGTCCATGCGGCCAGTAGTCTCCGAATGGATGAGCGCTGTACCGCTGTCCGGATCGACCTCGTCAATCCAAACGGGATCGCCCTCATAGGTGACGACCACCCGTTCTGGGGAGTTGACAATGTCCAGCGCTTGCCGAAGATCCATCCTCATCCCCTCCTGTCAGCGGTAGCCTGTCCACGGTGGAGAGGGGTTATGCGATCCGCGGCCCCAGCGCGGGTGGGGGGTGGTTGGACGGCCTAGCCAACGGACGGTCCAAAAGCAGACGGCACCGGCTGCAGCGCTGAGGGTACAGGCCACATACATCCACTGGGCGCCATACAGTTGAAGCAGCCAGCCATTCATCAGATTGCCGAGAATCCCAGCTACACCGCCGCTGACCATGCCGAACAGGCTTTGAGCGGTTGCCTGCAGTTGCCGGGGGGCGGTCGTAAAAACGAAGTCGACCGCGGCAACATAGTAAAACCCAAACGACAGGCCGTGCAGGGCTTGTACGGCGACTGCGACAGCCGGATGGGGAACCAGCGCTTGAATCCCCCAGCGCAACAGGTAGGCCAGGGCAGCGAGGGCCATCATCGGCTCACGTCCTAACCTGCGGATGACGCGGCTGGCCACCAGCATGGCTGGGACATTGGTGGCAGAAGCAAGGAAAAACGCCACACCGGTCCACGTCAAGCTGCCGCCCATGGCGCGAAAGGTGAGGGCGAAGTAGGTGTTAAACGCGGTTAAGGTCTGGCTGACGAGCAGACCACCCAAGAGAAACACAAGAAATCGTTTGTTGCGAATGAGTTGGACCAATCCCTCTTGAAATGAACCGCCGACGGCCACACCGACGTCCTGCCGTGGTAAGGACAAGGCTACGAGCGCTCCTGCCAGACCGGCGCCGGCGTACGGCAGCCAGAGGGTGGACAACGGGAGGTGGGCAATGTAGCTGCCGCCGACGTAACCGCCTGTGGCAAAGCCGAGACTGGCCAAACAGCGGATGGTGCCGTAAGATGTTCCCAGGGCCCGCGCTGTAGCTACAGCGTAGGCGTCCGTGATGGGCGCCTGGGGTGAAGAGAAGATGTTGGACAAGACATTGCAAGCGGTGACCAGCCATAGCCAGGGAAGGTTGAAGAGCACCGCCGCGATGCCAGGTATCAGGGAGCTCAATGCCAACGTGATGCGCGTGGCGCGATAATGGTCTACCAACCAACCCCAGGCCGGTTGGGCGAGGATGGCAGCCAGGGTTCCGGCGGCCATGACCTGTCCAACGGCGCTGCTGGACAAGCCGTTATGCACCAGCAGCATAGACAGATAGGGGACAAACAAGCCTCCTGACAGTCCGGTCAAGAAGTAAAAGGCGCGCAGTTTCCACAACGTCCGTTGCAAACCTGGCCACTTCCCTCAACAGGCTTCCTGTTCCGCTCAACCAAGCTGTCGCAGCTGCGCGGTGCGTTATGGCATCAGCATAGCACAGGCAGTGGGGGGAGAAAGGGGGATTTGAGTTATGGTAGAAAGTGGAGGATACAGCAGGAAGGCGGATGAGCGATGGGGCAGGCGTCCCAACTCGTGGTGATAGGCTGTTCAACAGGCGGTCCAGCGGCTCTGCAGGTGTTGCTGCCCCGTTTCCCTGCTGATTTTCCACTGCCTGTTTTAATTGTCCAGCACATGCCAGCGGGATTTACAGCTTCCTTGGCTGAACGTTTAAACCGCATGTGTCCGCTCTCCGTGAAGGAGGCGGCCGACGGGGACCGGTTGCAGCCTGGATACGCTTGGGTGGCACCGGCAGGCTTTCAGACGACCTTGGTGCGCGGCCGGGACGGTCCGCAGCTGCGGGTAGAGGCATTGCCGAGTACCTCGCATCAGGTTTACAAACCCTCGTTAGACACCGTGTTGGCCAGTGCAGTAGACGTTCTTGGGGCAGGGGTGTTGGCTGTGGTGTTGACGGGCATGGGCCGAGACGGCCGCGAGGGATGCCGGCTGGTCAAGGAAGCCGGTGGCCAGGTCGTGGTGGAGGCCGCCACCACCACAGTGGTCTACGGAATGCCCCGTGCGGTGGCCGAAGCAGGTTTTGCAGATGAGCAGGTCCCTCTTCCAGACGTCTTCGCGGCCGTTCATCGCCGTCTGACCCGCAGCCTAGAGGAGCATCAAGCCAGGGATGGAAGGACTTTTCAGCCTCCAAAAAACTCTGTATGATGATGTCTGACAGACTGCGGGCGTCCTGTCTCTTTGCGTTGGCAGGACGGCGGGTTTCACCGCTTGCGCCAGAGATTTCATAGAAACAGGCCCATCACAAACTAGCGGTGGACTGCGGGCGCAGCCCGTGCGGGGGTCGAGGGAGGCATACAAGATGGCGGAAACGGCTCTGTCCGCCCCGGCGGCCCAGCCCACTCTGCAAAAGGGTGCGGTATGGACGCTGTGCGCGGGCCACCTCGTCAACGATTTGTGCACGGTGGGTTTGGTTCCTGCCCTCTTGCCGCTGTACAAGGCGGCGTTTCACCTGAATTATACGCAAACGGGTCTGATTGTCCTGTTGTCCTACTTAACCTCCTCGGTTTCTCAACCCCTTTTTGGTTGGTGGACAGACCGCAAGCCGCGGCCTTGGTTTGTGCCAGCAGGGGTGGCGCTGTCTTCTGGTGGATTGGCATTGACCGGACTGGCACCGTCGTATGGTTGGGTCCTGCTTTGGATTTGCTTGTCTGGCCTAGGGTCAGCCGTCTTTCATCCCGAGGCGATGCGCGGTACGCACCTGGCGGCTGGACAGGCACGCGGGTTGGCGCAGGCTATTTTCCAAGTGGGGGGCAATGCAGGCTTGGCGCTGGGTCCCCTCATGTTGCCGCTGTTCATCCTGGCCACCGGTTTGCGCGGGGTGGCAGCGTTTTTGGTGTTGAGCGCGGCAGCGTTTGCTTTGACGTGGCGGCTGTTGCCTTGGTTCCGCCGGCGCCTGCAAGAGGCGCACCGGTACAAACGGCAGCTCGCGGGTGAGAACCGTGTATGGGCTGTGTTGCTGTTCTGTCTGGTGGTCATCATGCGCTCTTGGAGTCAAATTGGCGTGGCGGGATTTCTGCCGTTTTATTACCAACACCAGAACATCTCGCTGGCGCGGGCAGACCTGATGACCTTTCTCTTTCTGGCAGCCGGTGCCTTGGGTACGTTTATGGGCGGGGCCTTGTCCGACTGGCTGGGGATGAAACGTGTCATGGTGGGGTCATTAGCCCTGGCTTTGCCGTTTGCCTTGCTCCTGCCACACGTGCAGGGCTGGCTCGCGGCTGGTGTGCTGCTCGTGTTTGGTTTTAGCTTGTTGTCGTCCGCTGCAGTCTCGGTGGTGTACATTCAGATGCTGATGCCGCGCAATATTGCTTTGGCGTCGGCGTTAAACGTCGGCTTTGGTGTCGGCGCGGGCGGTCTCGGGGCGGCGCTGTTTGGCCGCATGGCGGACGTGTTTGGCGTGGGGACCATCTTTACGCTGGTGGGCGTGTTGCCGGCCATCGGGGCGTTGCTTTGCGCTTGTTTACCCTCAGACCGCAAGTTGTCCCAGAGCGTTGTGGTAAAGTAGAACCAGAGGGTGCAACGCAGGGCTCGCGCGGAAGAGAAGAGGTGCCATCGGTGTCAGGAAAAGACCGGAATGAACGCCAACAGCGGCTGTTGGCTGCGCTGCGGGGCAGTGAGGAGCCGATGACGGGCGCCCAACTGGCTGCCATTTGCGGCGTCACCCGGCAGGTTGTGGTGCACGACATTGCCTTGTTGCGCGCTGCCGGTGAGCCGGTGCTGTCTACTCCGCGAGGGTATTGGTTGCGGCCAGACCGGGAAGGACGGAGTCCAGAGCAGCATGTTCTCTCGGTCTGCCATCCACCCGAGCTGACCGAAACGGAACTGTTGTTATTGGTGGACCACGGCGTGCATGTGGTCGATGTCCAAGTGGAGCATCCCATTTACGGGGATCTGCGCGGCAACCTGCACCTCTCGTCACGCCGCGATGTGCAGCTGTTTATGGAGCGGGTGCGCAGTTCGGGCGCTGCGCTCCTGTCTTCCCTCACCGATGGGTTTCACCTACATACGGTCGAGGCCCCGGATGCAGCCAGAATGGCTGAGGCTGTGGCAGCCTTGAAAGCGCACGGGATTCAAGTCTTCTCGTAATGCGGAATGACCCCAGGCAGGCCTGCTGCGCGGTGCAGACCGCACGGGTTCACCGAGGACCTGCAGAGTGCTGCCAGAAAGGACGGCTAGCGATGGTGATTCAACCCAAAGTACGCGGCTTTATCTGTACCACCGCACACCCGTTGGGCTGTGCAGAGCATGTGCGCGAGCAGGTTGCCTATGTCCGCTCACAACCGCCGGTGGCGGGTCCCAAACGCGTTTTGATTATTGGCTGTTCAACCGGTTATGGCTTGGCTTCGCGCATTGTCGCCGCGTTTGCCGGGGGAGCCGACACGGTCGGCGTGTGTTTCGAGAAGCCGGCTTCTGACAACCGCACCGCGACCGCAGGTTGGTACAACACCGCAGCGTTCGAACAACTGGCCCGCGCCGCGGGTCGGTTTGCGCAGACCCTGAACGGCGACGCGTTCTCTGACGAGCTCAAACAAGAAACCATTGACGTCATCCGCCGTCACCTGGGTCAGGTGGACCTGGTGATTTACAGCCTGGCTTCGCCGCGGCGCAAGCACCCGCGCACAGGCGAGACGTTCTCTTCGGTGCTCAAGAC
>JAILZF010000100.1 GCA_023512635.1 Alicyclobacillus sp.
GTTCGACGCGTTCACCGTAGCCACCTAGCAAGCGGGCAAAGGCGGCAAAGTCCGGGTTGTGGTGAAACACGCCCAGGTAACGGCCGCCGTGTGCGTTCTTCTGGCGATCTCGCGTGTTGCCATAGGCAAAGTTATTGGTGATGATGCAGACAACAGGGATTTTTTCGCGGACGGCCGTTTCGAAATCTTGGGCTACCATCCAAAACGAGCCGTCGCCGCAAATCGCCAAGACACGTTCCTGAGGGCGTGCCAACTGAATCCCCATGGCAGCGGGCAGTCCCCAGCCCATGGAACCGCCTGCTGCACTGAAGTAACACCCAGGGCGGTCTACCCGTAAATACCGCTGCGCCCACACGCCGAAGGTAGGGGCATCCAACACCAGGTTATGGGCACGTTGGTCGAGGTACCGTTGCAAGACGTCAATCAGTGCTTGTGAAGGGACGGGAGTGCGTTGCGCAGCAGGGGGCATCTTGGTTTCTTCGTTCATCTGAGCGCGCAAGTCGTGTAGTCGTTGGCGCCGGCGATGTAAGCGGTCCGTATCGAGTGTGCTTGATTGTGCCAGGGCCAACAGCCGTTGCAAGCTGGCAGCCGCGTCCCCCTGCAGGCCCAGGACAGGCGGGTACACCTTCCCTAGTTCCAACGGATCGATGTCCAGGTGGATCAATTGAGTTTGCGGAGACAACAAGGTCCACTGCTTGGTGGTGAATTCAGAAAAGTGGCAACCGACGGCCAGCAACACGTCAGCTGAGCGGATGGCCTCTTCAGAAACACTGTACGCGCCGAAGCCCAGGGTTCCCAGATAGGCAGGGTGGCTGTTCGGAAAAGCGTCTTTGCGCAGCCAGCTGGTGAGGACAGGCATGGCCAAGGTTTCGGCCAATTCCGGAGCGGTTGCAAACGCCTGGGCTCCTCCGCCGAGCAGCAGCACGGGACGCTCTGCGTGGGCCAACAGGTGCAGTGCCTGCTCTAAGTCGCCCTGGGCAGGAACGGGCGCGGCTGGACGGACGCGCGGTTGGAGTGCGGGGAGTTTGGGAAGCGCTTGGGTTTGTACGTCGAGTGGAATGGACACCAGGACAGGGCGCGGCCGGCCGGAGACGGCGGTGCGGATGGCGCGTTGGACAAGTTCCGGGATGCGCTCGGCGTGGTGGACTTCCACAGACCACTTGGTAATAGGTTCGTAAAAGCGGACCAGGTCCATTTCCTCAAACGCTTCCCGGTGGAAGTACTCGTCCGCCACCTGGCCTACGATGGCCAGCAAGGGAATGGACTCGGCATAGGCGTTGTGCACAGCAGAGGTCATGTTGGCAGCTCCAGGTCCGCGGGAAGCCAGGCAAGCGGCCAATTGACCGCTGCCGCGGAAATATCCGTCGGCCATGAAGGCGGCGCTTTGTTCATGACGCACCGACAGATAACGCACGTCTGTCTGTTGGGCCAATTGGTCTAGGATATGCATGATGGTGGTGCCTGGCAGACCGAAGACGTAGCGAATCCCCTCTTGTTGCAGGACGCGTAACAAAAGGTGGGCTCCTGTAACCGGTTGGGACAAGGAGAGTTCCTCCATTTCTCGTAAGTTGTATCGCCGAGGAGTGTAGCACACCCTATGGCGGGTGTGTGATGAAACATCGGAATTCCAAGCTGGTTCCCACAAATCAGTCGGTTTGATATGCTAGATATACTTGATTTTTGGATGATGGGATCCTTGCGGAGGTAGGCTGAATGAATTGGGAAGACGTCCATATTTTTTTGACGGTGGCGGAAATGTGCAGCATGACGCGGGCGTCGCAACGCCTTCACCTCTCGCAGTCGGCCATCAGTAAGCGCATTCAGCAGTTGGAATCGGAACTGCAGACGACGCTGTTTACGCGCGGTCCGGCTGGGGTGCGCCTTACGCCGGCAGGGCGCGCGTTTTTGCCGTATGCACAGCAGTCGTTGCAGTGGTTGACCAGCGGTATCCTCTCCAGCCGGCAGCATGAGGAGTTGGCACACACCTTCAAGTTTGGTGTAACGGTGGCCTTGGCGTCGATGCTGGCACCCGTGTTGGTCCATTGCTTTGGCAGGCAAACCCTGAACTACCGGTTTGAAACGGTCACTTCAGACTCAGAGAAGATCATGCCGTTGGTTTGCAGTGGCGTACTGCATGCCGGTTTGGTCAGCACCACGGCGGACACGTTCTGGGAGGGTGTACGAGTCAGGCGCGTGGCGCAACAATCCTACTACCTCATTGGCACCGAAGACGCGTTGGCGCCGCTGCTGCAGGCGGGCCCGGCGATGGAACCAGAGGCGCTGGGGCGCTTGCGTTATGTGGTACCCAACCCAGGGGTGTCACTGCGCCGCTTGATCGATGGGTTTTTTCAAAAAATTGGAGTTTCTCAGCCCCGCCTGTTAGCCGAGACGGATAACCTTGAGGTGTTGCGCATGCTGGTACAACAAGGCGTGGCCTGTACCCTGTATGCCTGTCCGATTGCGTCGGTTGGCGCTCCGTTGCTGCACATCCCGCTCAATGAGTGGTTTCCGCAGCGGTATGTCGACTTTTTAATATCCCCAGATGTACCTGCCCGCCTTGGGTCTTTTTTAGAGATGGTGTACGCGTATCTTCAGTTTCACTGGGCGTCCGCGGCGCAACCGGCTGAGCTGCGGGCCTATGCACGCACGTTGCAAGGTTTGTCTTAAACGCCCATTCGGCCGGGAGGGGTACGGTGCGCACCGATACGCATTACCACATTGATCAGGCGCAGCAGCCGCTGAACGTCTTGCGCAGGGCGGAGCAGGCTGGGGTTAGGTTGGTGGCACCGTCGTTGCACCCAGCCTCCTACCGGGCTATCTTGCGCCTGCAGCAGCAGTCGCGGGCAATCCGCTGGGTAACGGCCGGGCTGCACCCTGAACATCAGCCACGGCAAACGGATGTGCGGGAGGCGCTGCAACAAGCGGCCGTGGCAGACGGGATTGGCGAAGTCGGTCTACCGTGTTACAATCGCCCGCCGAACATGCGCGATTATGCGGTGTTTCGTGCGTTTTGCGAACTGGCGGCGGCCACCGACAAACCGCTGATTGTGCACGCTGTCCGCCAACAGGCCGCAGCAGCCTTGGCGTTGCTACAGCAAGCGGGCGTACGCCGGGCTGTTTTTCATTGGTTGAAGGCGGACAGAGAGACAGTAGACGCGATTGTCCGCCAAGGTTACTGTATCTCGGTCACGCCAGAGGTGACCTTTATGGAACGGGATCGGCAGCTGGTCCAATGGGTCCCCGTGCAGCAGCTGCTGGTGGAGACGGACGGACCGTATCCGTTGCGCGGACCTTACGCGGGGCGGGAGCCGCAGCCAGCATGGGTGGAGGATGCGGCGCGTGTGGTCGCAACCGAGTATGGGATGAGCGTCCATGCGTTTTGGCTCGAGCACGAAAGAACCCTGCACCGGTTGTTTCATCCGCAGCCTTAACACCAGGCGGCAGGGTTGCGGAGTCCGTATGAAAAGCCTCGGCATGAGGAAGGGTGGTGTAGCACGCCCTTGCTATCCTTTTGATTTTTCTGAGTTATCTTGTTGAATGCTGGGATTCTCGGTATAATCGGGTCGAATCATGACAACATCCGAACCCTGGGAACAGGGGCGGGGGACCTACATTGCGGGGCGAATCGTGCCGGTGGCAGGGAGGTGTCTTGCGTACACCGGCAGGTAGGGAGGAGCCTCATCCCGAGCCCGTCAACTGACCTCGCAGGATGAAAAGGGGCTTAAGCGATGCTGAAACGCTGGCTAGCGGCAGCCGGTGCAGGATGGTTGTTGCTTATACTGGCTGTCGGGCTACATACAGGCATACCTAGTGGGATGATGCAAGACCTGAACGCAGCCAACGTTGTTGCGGTGGGGCAAACCAGTCCGTCTGTGCAAAACCTGCAGCCGGATGCCGTGAATGAGGGGGTTCACCCGTTGCTGGCCACGTTGGCAACAAGTTCTGCGCATAGCGGACTTGCCAGCCGCTCGGCAGGCTGGGTTTCCCCTGGGTTGTTGGTGGCCCAATGGGAATCACACACAGATAAGAGCGTGGCTGGGCCAGCAGGCTGGGGGATGCGCGACAGTACGGCTAATCCTCCTATGCCCGGCTTGGCAATATGGGCCGCGCCGCGGTTAGCCACAACGCCTGCTGCGCTGCAAGCAGAGGCGCTGAATGCACAAGGCTTGCACTGGACGGCCGACTGGAGCGGAGTGGTGGTGCATGCAAAGGGAGTGACCCCGTTGCCCGCCGGAGGAATGACAACGGGGGATTCAGCCCATGCGGCGGGCGTGCAGACTCAGCAAACGAAGGAGGTCTCACCTCGCAGCGGGGAGACATCTGCAAGCCCGGTGACGGTTGTGAGGGGCTCTCGCGGGCCAGCCCAGTCGACCTTGGCGTCGACCAACACGGTCACGGGGAAAGGCAGCAGGGTGGCACCGCCCGTAGACGGACCGTTTGGAGAACGAGTTGCTCAAACGGCTCAACAGTTGCTCGGGACTCCCTACCGTTGGGGCGGGGAGTCGAGGGCAGGCTTTGATTGCTCTGGGCTTGTCCGTTATACCTTTGCGCAAAACGGGGTACAGTTGGCGCGCACGAGTTATGAACAGTACCAAAGCGGGGCCGCTTTGCAGCGGAGTCAACTTGTTCCCGGCGATCTCGTATTTTTCAGTACAGACGGTCCAGGCCCTTCTCACGTGGGGGTATACATCGGCGGGGACCGTTTCGTCAACGCCACAGGCCGGGGGGTTAGGGTGGATTCCTTGAGTGACCCGTACTGGCAAGCCCACTATGTCGGCGCCCGCCGTTACGCACCGTAACGGCGCCTGGACGCTCACCTTATGCAATGACGCTGGCAATTGATACTGCAACACCGGGTTTTCATCGCGGTTCAGGACAGGATAACAGCCCTGATGGGTAATGCGGTGCGTCCGGATCTCATCCTGGAAAGCATTGGTA
>JAILZF010000101.1 GCA_023512635.1 Alicyclobacillus sp.
TATATCAAGAGTCTGCGCAGAGGGCAGGTGAGAGCGCTGACGCAGGGGCATGGGTTTCGCGAACGCTGGCATCAGGTCCAGAGCATGGTCGCGGCAGCTTGTCGTCGAGCGGGACGGAACCCCGCGGCGGTGCGCGTGATAGGCGTAACCAAAACGGTGGGTCCAGACGCGCTTGGACCGTTGCTGGATGCGGGGGTGCGTGATTTTGGGGAAAACCGCTGGCAACACGCCCGCGAGTTGATGGCAGAAGCACGCGCCCGGGAGGCGGTGTGGCATTTTATCGGCCATTTGCAGTCGAACAAGGTTCGCCACGTGGTGCAGACCTTCGACTGGATCCATTCGCTGGATTCCCTCGCTCTAGCGCAAGAGGTCAGCCGGCATGCGGATCGCCTCGGTAAACGGATGCCTTGCTTGATCCAGGTGAATGTGGCTGGTGAGGTAAGCAAACATGGGGTACCGCCCGAGGACGTCCTGGCGTTAGCACGCGCGGTCAGCACTCTGCCAGGTATTCAACTGCGCGGCCTGATGACGATTGCGCCCAAAGCTGAACAGCCGGAAGCAGTGCGGCCTGTCTTTGCCGAGTTGCGCCGCTTGCTGGAACAGGTGCGGGAAGACCTTGGCCATCCTGAGATATCCGAGTTATCCATGGGGATGTCGGAGGATTTTCCCATTGCGGTGGAGGAAGGGGCCACGTTGATCCGCGTAGGCCGCTTGCTCATGGGCACGGGGGAATAAGCCGGTTGCCGCACCCGTTCTCGACCGGCCGGGTGAGAGCAGGGAGAGTCGCTGATGGGGTTGTACCCGGTACTTTTGAACCTCATTCAGGTCTTGTTGACGTTCTACGGATATGTACTCATTGCGACAGCTGTCATTTCGTGGATTCCCGATTTGGCGGACACGCAATTGGGTCAATTGTTAAACCGCTTGACAGAACCTTATTTGCGCCCTTTTCTCCGGTTCATTCCACCCTTGTCGTTGGGCGGGGTTCAGTTTGATGTAGCGTTTATCGTTGCTGTCATTGTTTACTTTTTTATCGAGCAAGGAGTTGTGTACGTCTTGGCTGCGATTGTTCGAGGATTGTGAGATGGCGGGGAGTTGGTTGCGCCCCGAGGAACAGACCTTTTGGCGACGGGCGCAGGATTGGCTGGACCAAGCCGTTTCCCGGCAGACTTGGCGCCTGACCGATTTTTTAAACCCGCGGGAGCAACAGCTGTTGGCAGAACTCGCCCATCAACGCGGCTGGGTGACAGCAGCCTATGGTGGTGGGACCGGAGCAGAGCGCTGTCGGGTCATCCTGATGCCGGACGACTGGCAGCCGCAAGAAGAAGACTTTCAAATCACCGTGCTTTCTGTCACCGCAGCGCGGTCTTTAAGCCACGGGAGTGTACTTGGTTCCCTTTTAGGCACCGGGTTAGACCGCCGGCGCGTGGGGGATATCGCGGTGACTGGGCAGCAGGCGTGGGTGGCGGTGTGCAGGGAAGTGGCAGATTACCTGTTGGGCCAGTGGCGTTACGTCGGGCGAACACCCGTGCAGGTAGATTTCTTGCCTGGTGCCGCCGCACTCCCGCCTCCCGCGTACGAGGTGCAGCAGGTGTACGTTGCGTCTCTGCGGGCTGATGCGGTGCTGTCGGCGGCCTGCCGATGGCCGCGCAGCCAAGCCCAGGCAGCGGTGCGCCGCGGTGAGGTGTCCCTGCACCACATTCCGTTGGCGCGCCCCGACGAGCAGTTGGCGCCGGGGGATATCTTGTCGGTGCGTGGGTTCGGCCGCGTTCGCCTGTTGTCGGTGCAGGGCGAGTCGCGCTCCGGACGCTTGCGGGTTGAACTGGGCGTGTTGCGGTCCCGCTCGGCGCATTAACCGCGGGCATGGAGCAGGGCGGGGAGGGAGCAGGCTAAGGTGGAGTCAGCCCCAGGGTCTGGCGGGGGGATCTCCTGGTCAGGGACGGTTGGCGGATGGCTTAGACGCGGGTGAGACTCGATCAGTAGCAGGAAAATGCCAGAAAACGTCGAAATCCCTCCGTTAGACGTCTGTCGATAACGGGCGGTTGGTGCGACGGGTTGTCGATGAGCGGAGGTGTGCAGGATGCCGTTGTCTCCTTTAGACATCCACAACAAGGAGTTTAGCCGCGCGTTTCGCGGTTACGATGAAGATGAAGTCGATGATTTTCTGGAGCGCGTCATCCAGGACTATGAGGCCCTGATTCGCCAAAATAAAGAATTAGAAGAGGAAATCGAACGCTTGCAGGAAAAACTGCGGCATTTCACCAGCATTGAAGAAAGCCTTAGCAAGTCTATTATTGTCGCTCAAGAGACGGCCGAAGAAGTAAAAGCCAATGCTCGCAAAGAAGCGCAACTGATTTTAAAGGAAGCGGAAAAAAACGCGGATCGAATCATCAGTGAGGCACTGCAGAAATCGCGTAAAATTGCGCAGGAGATGGAGGAGGTACAAAAACACGCCGCCATTTTCCGAGCGCGCTTTCGCTCACTCATACAGGCTCAGTTGGAGATGTTGGAATCGAGTGACTGGGAAGCGATAGAAAAGGACGGCGGGTTGCCGTGGCGTGTCACCGAGCAGGTGCGTGCAGAGGCGGAATAAACCAGTGGCTTCACTTCCCAACGGCGGACCCTGCAAGGTCCGCCGTTGTGGTTGGTGGAATGGCCAATGGTGCAGGACACGGGCGAGACTCCACCCGCGTTGTTCCTGCCTGACCATCGTCTCGGCGATGGCGCCAGAGACTTGCAGGATGAACACCTTCAGACAAACCGTGCGGCGAGATACAGGCCAATCCCGACAATCAACGCCAGGAAAAACACAGGAGTAAAACGTATGCTGAATTGAAACCAGTACTTCGCGAGAAAACTGGCGATGATTTCGATTGCGCCAATCCAGATTAGCACCAACGAAAGAGCTTGCAACCGGTATCTGCGCAAGGGCGTCCTCCCATCTGACCTGTTCCCCTCCTGTTACTTAGATGATACACCGTAGCCACTTTGTAAACGGTGACAGTCTTTTGAACGTGTGACGAACTGGCGACAGCTCCCTGCATTCCAAATGAACGCTTGTTTCATCCTACGCTTGAGCACCGCCAGCTGCATAGGCGGTACAAGCGTTCAGCGGGTCTGGGGCGGGGGGACAGAACATGTCCGATGTACGGCAGCACGCACATGACTTCTTCGTAGCCGATGCAGAACGGTTGGCCGCTTATTTAGAACGGGCCAACTTTGCCGCGTATGCCGACTTGTTGCAGCGGCCGCTGCGCTTGATTTGGCTGAACTGGTTGGGTGGTGTGTTTCGCGGCTTGGGCATCGGGATTGGATTTACCCTGATTGCCGGTTTGGCTGTCTTGACACTGGAGTGGCTCGAGGTTTTAAACCTGCCGGTGTTCGGCCGGTACATCGCGGAACTGGTGCGTATTGTTCAGGCAGAGTTACACACGCCTACGTATTAAATGGAGCCCCTACTTTTCATCGGGTCACTATGGGCCAAGCATCCAACAGCCCTTTTCATGGTATGGAGGATCAAGAAGGAGGCGGCTGCATGGCGGCATGGGAAAAGCAGCGCCAGTGGCTGGAACAGGAGCGGCAGCGCGTGCTGGATCGCCTGGAAGACAGTGGTGACTATGGGTTGGACGATCCGTTGCGCGATGAGTTGGGAGAGTTATCCACTGTCGACAACCATCCAGCCGACGTGGCCAGTGAGGTGTTTGAACGCGGCAAGGACATTGCCCTGCGGGACCTTGACCAGATTCGTCTGCAGCAGGTGGACCGGGCGCTGCAAGCGTTGGCGGAAGGGACATACGGAACTTGTCAGCGCTGCGGGCAACCAATTCCAGTGGAGCGGTTAGAAGCCAACCCGGTGGCCACGTTCTGCGTCCAGTGTCAACGCGCGGCTGAGGCGGCGGAACCGTTCCGTGATCGGCCGATTGAAGAACTGTTTTTGTACCCTGGGTTTGGCCGCACGCAGACGGACGGGACGGAAAGCCTGGCGTTTGACGGGGAAGACGCTTGGCAAGCGGTGGCGCGCCACAACCAACGCCAAGACAGCGAGTTTGATTACGAGGGTTACGGAGGCGCCGACCTGGACGACAACGAAGGTGTGCTGGAAGCGGTGGAGCGTATCTCCAACGAAGAGTACAGGGATCAGCTACCGTGAGACGAGGGGGGAAGCTGCGCGGGGCTGGATAAGACCTGGCGGAGCCGCTAACGCGGCTGGGGGCAAGGCTACGAGGCATCCGGCCGTTGAATATGGTAGACTGGCACAAGCAGGCTGCCTGCAACGGGGGTCCCGTGGCTACGGAGGGATGTTTGTGCTGTATGTCCTCGCGCTGTTGGTCTACATCCTTGACCAAGGGGTCAAACTGTACGTCCGCACCCATCTAGCCCTCGGTCAGACTGTACCTGTCTGGCCGGGGGTGTTTGTCATTGAGTACATCCGTAACCCAGGTGCGGCCTGGGGTATGTTAGCTCATGCACGCGGGTTGTTAATCGCGGTGGCCTTGTTCGTCTGTGCCGCTGTGGTGTATGTGGAGCGAAAATACCGCTTAACTTGGCCGGCGACCATCGGTTTGGCCTTGATTCTGGGTGGTGCCTTAGGTAATTTGACAGACCGTGCCAGCACCGGTACCGTTGTTGACTTTTTGTATATCGAGGCCATCCGCTTCCCGGTCTTTAACTTAGCGGATACCGCCGTTTGCTGTGGCGTGGCGCTGCTGCTGTGGCGGTCGTTGCGTGCGCAGCCGGAGCGGCCAGGCTGGCGCGGGCAGCATGCTAGTGTTGACGCTGCACCCGACGCTGGCGTGGCGAGGAATCAGCCGAACGGTTCAAA
>JAILZF010000102.1 GCA_023512635.1 Alicyclobacillus sp.
TGCACGCCGCGGGGGGGTGGGCCGGTGCCGTACGAGCTGGAGTTTGAACGGCCCATCACAGAACTGAAGCAAAAAGTTGAAGAGCTGCGGCGGCTGATGGAGTCGACGGGCCTTGACCTGTCGCAAGAGGTACGCACACTGGAACAGCGCTTGGCCGAACTGTCGCACAACGTGTACGCCAATTTGACGGCTTGGCAGCGCGTGCAGCTGGCTCGCCAACCGGGCAGGCCCACCACCCTCGACTATATCCGCGGGATTTGCAGTGAGTTTATCGAACTGCACGGAGACCGGCAGTTCCGGGACGACCCGGCGGTGGTGGGCGGCATAGGCTTGCTGGAGGGCCGGCCGATCACGGTTATTGGTACACAAAAAGGCCGGGACACCAAAGAGAACATCTACCGCAACTTTGGCATGGCTCACCCGGAGGGGTATCGCAAGGCGTTGCGGCTCATGCAACAGGCGGAGAAGTTTGGCCGGCCGGTGGTGCTGTTTATCGACACAGCCGGGGCCTACCCAGGGATGTCGGCCGAGGAGCGCGGACAGAGCGAGGCCATTGCTCGCAACCTGCGCGTGATGGCCGGGTTGCGCATCCCAACGGTCTGTTTCATCACCGGCGAGGGGGGAAGCGGTGGTGCACTCGGCTTGGGTGTGACCGACCGCATCTACGTGTTGGAGTACGCCTGGTACTCCGTGATTGCGCCCGAATCTGCCGCGGCCATCCTGTGGAAAGACAGCTCACAGGCGGAACGGGCGGCCTCGGTCATGCGCATCACCGCCCGTGACTTGGTCGATCTCGGGGTGGCTGACGAGGTGATCCCGGAGCCGCCCGGAGGGGCCCAGAAAGACCCGCAAAAGGCCATCGCAACAGTCAAGGAGAAGCTGGTCAACGTATTGACTGAGCTGGCCCAACTGCCGGCCGAAGAACTATTGGCCCGGCGGTATCAAAAGTACCGGCAGATGGGTGCATTCGCCGAACGTTAATGCGGGCGGGGCCTGCTTCGGCAGGTCCCGTCCGCGTTTCCGCAAGCGTTGGAAAGCGGATGCCGCGGATATACGCTCGTTTTACCGAGGACCCGTCCGGGTCAGCATAGCGGGATCGACATCGGAGGTCTGAGAACAGGTAAGGAGGGGTTTGGGTGCGGCGTTTGGCCGTGTTGACCAGTGGCGGGGATGCGCCCGGCATGAACGCAGCGGTGCGTGCTGTGGTGCGTACGGCCATCTTCCGCGGCCTTGAGGTGATGGGTGTCCGCCGCGGGTACAGTGGCCTGCTCAACGGAGAATTGGAGCCGATGACGCTCGGTTCAGTGGCGGATATCATTCAGCGCGGAGGTACGGTGCTGCATACGGCTCGCTGCGAGGCGTTTAAACAGCCTGCCGGCCAGCGCCAGGGTTTGGCGGTGTTACGGCAACACGGCGTCGACGGCTTGGTGGTGATTGGCGGCGACGGTTCGTTTCGCGGCGCATGGGCGCTGGCGCAGTTGGGGATGCCGACCATAGGGGTGCCAGGTACGATTGATAACGACATCCCTTGCTGTGACGTCACCATAGGCTTCGATACGGCAGTCAACACAGCGATTCAGGCGATTGACAAAATCCGGGACACCGCAACGTCACACGAGCGGACGTACGTGGTGGAAGTGATGGGCCGCAACGCGGGCGATATTGCCTTGCATGTAGCACTGGCGGGCGGGGCGGAATCGGTGTTGATTCCAGAGGCACCGTTTTCGTTGGACGACGTCATTCGCAAGCTGCAGCGCGGTGTGGCGCGCGGGAAAAAGCACTCCATTATTTTGGTGGCAGAAGGGGCGGGCAGCGGCATCGAGATCGGCCGGTACTTGACACAACACACGGGGTTCGAGGTGCGTGTCACGGTGCTTGGTCACATTCAGCGCGGGGGCCCGCCCACCGCGCAAGACCGCATCTTGGCCAGCCAACTGGGGGCGTTTGCGGTCGAGCTGTTGCGTCAGGGGGCGTCGGCCAAGATGGCTGCCACGCAGGGGGGTACGCTGGTGGCGGTGGACTTGGAAACGGTTTTTACCACACCGCGCCAGCCAGACATGCGCCTGTACGAGTTGGCCAACATGCTGTCGATTTAGTTTGGAGAGGGTGGGGAGGATGCAGCAGCGGCGAAGAACGAAGATTGTCTGTACCATTGGACCTGCCAGTGAGCAGCCCGCGGTCTTGGCTCGCCTGGTCGAGGCCGGAATGGATGTCGCCCGCTTAAATTTTTCGCATGGAACGCACGACGAGCATGCCCGCCGGCTGGCTGCCATCCGCGCGGCAGCGGCTGCGGCAGGCCGGCATGTCGGCGTCATGCTCGACCTCAAAGGCCCCAAAATCCGCACGGGCAAAGTGGCGGGCGGGCAAGTGGAGCTGCGCGATGGAGCGCGTGTGGTCTTAACGGCGGAGCCACTTGCTGAAGGAACAGCCGAGCGGATCTCCATCAGTTACCCTGGGCTGGTGGAAGACGTACATCCTGGTGCGCCGCTGCGCCTCGACGACGGCTTGATTGGTTTGGAAGTTGAACAGGTACGCGGGCAGGACATCGTCTGTCGCGTCACCCACGGCGGCATCTTGCGCGACCACAAAGGGATCAACGCGCCGGGGGTGAGTTTGCGCATCCCGGGAGTGACAGAGAAAGACGTCGCGGATATTTATTTTGGGATTGAGCACGGGGTGGATTTTTTCGCTGCTTCGTTTGTGCGCAAGGCGGCCGACGTGCTCGAAGTGCGGCGCATTCTTGAAGCCGCCTCGTATGAGGCGGCCATCATCGCCAAGATTGAAACACAAGAAGGGCTGGAGCGGCTGCAGGAAATTATCGAGGTAGCTGATGGGATCATGGTAGCGCGGGGCGACCTGGGGGTTGAAATTCCGACGGAAGAAGTGCCGCTGGCACAAAAACGTATGATTGCCCTGTGCAACCGCGTGGGCAAGCCAGTCATCACGGCCACGCAGATGCTTGACTCCATGCAGCGCAATCCGCGGCCGACGCGGGCGGAGGCTAGTGATGTGGCCAACGCCATCTTCGACGGGACGGACGCCATTATGCTGAGCGGTGAAACGGCAGCGGGACGATTCCCGGTGGAAGCGGTTCAAACGATGGCACAGATTGCTCTCCGCGCTGAACGAGCGTTGTGGGAACACGAAGTTGCGGACCGGCACACCGAAGGGGAGGCCCACGCGGTGACCGATGTCATCGGACACGCGGTACAGACGATGGCGGCCGACCTGGGGGTACGCGCCATCTTAACCGCTACCACGTCTGGGTACAGCGCCCGGATGATCAGCAAGCACCGGCCGCGGGCGCCTATTGTGGCAGCGACACCCAGGCCGGAAGTGGCGCGGCGGTTGACGCTTTGCTGGGGCGTGTATCCGGTGGTGGTCCCGGAAGCGACGAGCACCGACGAGGTCCTGGAAACCACCGTGGCGGGTGCCCTGGCAGACGGGTTGGCGCAGCCGGGCGATATGGTGCTGATTGTGGCAGGGGTTCCGGTGGGGCAGCAAGGGACCACCAACTTGATCAAAGTGCATACCATTGGTGAGGTATTGGTACGCGGCTTAGGGATAGGCCGGCGAGCGGTGAGCGGATCGGCTGTGGTGGGCAGGCAAGCGGCCCACCTGGTTCAGCAGGTGGGCCCAGGCAGTATTCTGGTGACCCACAGTACGGACGCTGACATGGTGCCTGCCATGGAACGGGCTGCGGCCATCATCACTGAGGAGGGCGGGCTGACATCACACGCGGCAATCGTTGGCCTAAGCCTGGGCAAACCGGTGATTGTCGGGGCGACAGGGGCGCTCTCTGCCATCGCTGACGGTATGTTGGTGACGGTCGATCCGCTGCGCGGCCTGGTGTACAAGGGCAGGGCGCAGGTCTTGTAACGATGAGTTGAACTCGCACGGCCGCCGGCTGGCGGCGGAAGGGAGGCGAGGAGAGATGACGCGGCTGCCGCGAGTCCTCTCCGGTATCCAACCCAGTGGCATCATGACCCTGGGCAACTATTTAGGTGCTATGAAAAACTTTGTAAAACTGCAGCATGAGGCCGAGTGTTTCTTTTGCATTGTCGATTTGCACGCCGTCACGGTCCCGCAAGAGCCTGCGGAATTGCGGCAAAACACACTGAATCTGGCTGCCCTGTACTTGGCTTGCGGAATAGACCCTGACAAGGCCACGCTGTTTGTACAGTCACAGGTGCCGGCGCACGCGGAACTCGGCTGGCTGCTGCAGTGTGTGGCGTATTACGGCGAACTAGGGCGGATGACGCAGTTTAAAGACAAATCGTCGCAGCGCGAGGTGGTTACGGCTGGCTTGTTTACCTACCCTGCCTTGATGGCTGCAGACATCTTGCTGTACCAAGCCGACTTGGTACCGGTGGGCGAGGACCAGAAGCAACACCTGGAGCTGACCCGCGACCTGGCAGACCGATTTAACCGCCGTTACGGGCCGACGTTCACCGTACCGGAACCGTACATTCCGGAAGTGGGCGGGCGCATCATGAGTCTGGAGGACCCAGCTAAAAAGATGAGCAAGAGCGACGCCAATCCGAACGCGTACATCGCCATGTTAGACGACGCTGACACCATTCGGCGCAAAGTGCTGCGAGCGGTGACCGATTCCGGGCGGGAGATTCGTTACGACCCGCAGGAGAAACCGGCCATCAGCAACCTTTTGACGATTTTCGCCCTGTGTTCCGGGCAGTCGTTGGCCGAGGTCGAAGCCGCGTACGCAGGAAAAGGCTACGGAGAGTTCAAAAAAGACTTGGCGGAGGTGGTAGTGGCCGCACTGACTC
>JAILZF010000103.1 GCA_023512635.1 Alicyclobacillus sp.
GCACGGTGTTGCGCAATCACAGATTCTGGAATACCCCACCTTGCCAACTCCGGAATTGCTCGTTGAAAGAAAGGGACATCGAAGGTACGGGCAGAGTGATGCAAACGCTGGGGGTCCTGCGGTAAAAGATGTTCAATATGCTGCAAGCAGCCATCCCCCTTCTCCGTCTACCAGCCCCAATGATACCATTGAGCATGCCTGTTGGACTCTCTTCATCCTACCACAGGAGAAGCATATCATCGACCCACGAGAGGACTTAGAAAGCGTTAGACTAGGCATCCATCCTTTAAGATCCTTTAAGATTGAAAGGATGAGCAGACTACCGATTCGTCTATGGCCCGTAAGTGGTTGCGTCCGTCCAGGAAGTTACAGCCTTACGCCGGGTATCGTATTGAAAACGTACCACATCGGTCGCACCACTGCTTTGCGCCACCACCTGCACCGACCACCCTGAGGACTGGGCCTGAATAGTGGCTATCGCTGTTCCTGTGCTGCATGAAACACGTTGTTGTCCAGCCGCCAAGGAACCGCTTTGCGCAGCGCGTACTACGCGCAACGCCGCCCCGCGCGCCAGCCAGTAAGCTTGTGCGTGGGCACTGTGGTCTGCAACCACCTGTGCCCACGCACAAGCCAGGGTCAGTCCGGTGGTCACGCCGAGTGCCAAGACCAAGCTCAATCCAAACGCCAATAACGTTGCTGTCCCCTGGTCTTCCGAACGCCTCCCAGACAACCAAGGCCCCTGAGGATGTAGTGAAAACCCGTTTCTCATGGCAACACGTCCGGCAACGAGGCAGCGTACAGGCTGCGCACCTGGCCTGTTCCGTCTGTCAGCTGCAGAGCAACCCCTCGTCCAATCGTCCAATTCACGCTGTTCACTCCTGTACCGAGAACACTCGTACCTCCACCCGTGCGCACCTCCACCACTTGCCCTTGTCCGTTGCGGTAGATGGTATACCCTTGTCCGTCCGCTTCGTACAATGTGATGGAACCGGTACTGCCACCTGTATTCACCGCCCCGTGAACTGTGCGCCTGACCACTCGTTCCACGCTCGCCCAACTGCTGTCTGCCTCTGTTCGCTGCAAGAGTGCCGTTGCTTCCCGTCCCCAGGACATGCTCACATGCAACAGGACACCCAACATCAGGGTGGAGAACATCAGGGCCATGAGCGTTTCCCACAGCACCACCCCCGCCGCCCCTGCACGAACTTCCCGCTCACCCTTAAGGAACCGGCCAGACCAATACCGCTTGACCTTGCCCACTAGCAGCGCGTACGGACACCTCTTGGTTTTGAACATCCAGCTTCACCTCAACTGTGCACACCTGTCCAGACACGGTCACAAGGGGGTCGCTGGACGTTTGTCCAGACCACCAGCGTTCAGCCGCATCTTGTGCGCAGGTTAACGCCACCTGTTGGTCGTGTGCCCGAAGCAACAGGTGGTTGACGGCCGACCAACCACCGACCGCCGCCGTCCCAGCCACGGCCATCACCCACATGGCACCCAATACGTCTAACCAGTTCATCCTTGGCTACCCACTTCTTGCCAACCAGCGCCTAGGTACAAGGTCACATCCAATTCCTGTCCTTGGTCAACCCAGCGCACCACTCCCCCCGTCGTGCTATCCCCCTGCGCGTTAAACGGGACACGGCCTGTCCCCATCTGCAGATAGCCGTCGTGATATTGAACGCCGTCATCAAACGCAACGGTTTTTATCCACAAGGCCGAATGATACACACTATAGCGCGGACTGTACGGAGCCAAGTCGACCTCCGCCGTACCTGCCGTACGCTCAGCTTCTGCTTGAGCCAAGCGGCAGTCCCAGACAAACGACAGGGCCGTATGCATCAATTGCTGCCGTGCCAGCCACGGACCTGTCACGAGCGCGGCGATTGCCGACGCCATGGCCGTCAACCATACTGCCACAGTCCATTCCAACAGCGCACTCCCTTGCTCTGCACGTTGCAGAAAGGTCATGCGTAAGCAACGTCCAAACATCCTTTGGAAGTGACTTGTCCAATGGGACGCTCGATTAAGACCCAAGCGTGCCGTGTACATCGCAAGTCACCCCAGCCTGTGAACCGTTGATGGTGATTTGATAGTGACCCCCGGCTGGCTCTGCCGGCACAGCATCCAACAGCTGAGCATTGACCAAGGCCTGTAACTGGGTGTTGGTGTCCCCTGTTGGATAGGTATGGTAGATCAACTGGTACTCAGCCAAAGCTGCCCGGATCTGCCGCTGGTTTTGTTCGCACGCCACCGCTTCCGCGCGCTGTCCGACTCCCACCACGTGCGGTGCAGCCACCGCCATCATCACCGCCAGAACAGAAACGGCCACCACCATTTCCAACAGTGTAAACCCTTGACTCTGTATGCCCGGGTCCCAGGGTATTCGCCAGCCTTTTTGCCGCTTTTTCCGCGCCCCTTGCATGATTCGGCCCCCCTTGCCGTTCGCCCTTATGAACTCCTTTACCGCTTACCAAGACTGGATACCGACGTCATGGTGTCGTAGAGTGGAAGAAATACGGCCATCATGGTGACCAGCAGCACGCCGCCAATGATGAGAATGCAGACAGGAGACACCCACTGCAGCGCACGTTCTACGCCACGCTGCCACTGGGCTTGTGAGTATTGGCCGGCGCGTTCAAGCGCGCTGGCCAAATCGCCTGTCTGTTCCGCCAAGGTCACAAGAACCTCTAAAGCCGGGTCCCAATCGCCAGCAAACGCCAGCGACAAACGGGTGCCAGCTAACACCTGGTCAGCAATAGCTGCTGCACGTTGCCGCAACCAAGCGGGACCCTGTCCCCCCGCCAGCGCTATCAGGGCGTCAGTGAGGGGTACACCAGCCTGAACCAACAGGCTCAGAGGAAGGCATAATTCACTCGTACGGCGCAACCTAAGCAACGTTCCCCCGCACCAAACAGGTAGAGCGGCACCCCTGCGTACCCGTCGCTGTATCCCGGCCAGCACCAAGGCTGTAACCGCCATTCCACCGCTTAGACCAGCGGGTGCCCAGCGCAACAAAGCCTGCAAGACGGGCCATGCTCTCTCCCCTGGAGAATGCAAGCGCTGAATTTGTGTCAGCTCAGGCAACACGAAGGCTGCCACAAACTCCCATAGACCGGCACACAGGGTGAGCAAAAAAGCGGGGTATAGGGCCGCACCCATCATGGATTGACGCCAACGACACCGCGCACTCGCCTCGCTACTCCATGCTCGCAAAACAGCCGGCAAGCGCCCCGATTGCTCCGCAGCAGCCAACATCAGGTGTAACCACCCAGCGGTATCCTGAAAAGCATGGGCGAGTGGCTGTCCGTCATCCACCACTGCCTTTAACCGTTCCAGCAACTCCCGTTGCCTGGCCGATGGACCGACCACCTGGAGCAAACACAGCGTTTCACGTACCGGCAGCCCGGCCTCTAACAACGCAGCCCATTGAGTCAACAACCCAGGTAACTCTTTTTCATCCCGCCACTTTCGCCGCCATGGGAGTTGTCCGTAACGCAACCAGGTTGCTCTCAGCCCGTTTCCGCCCACCGCTTGATCCCACCTCCCTCGAGCAAGCGCGACCTTAACTCCGGCCACGCCAGGTCAGAGCCGAGCAGTCGCGCCATCTCTGCCGGGACCGGGTGCAACGAAAAATGGGGCCGGCGTTCCGCAGTCTCTGGTTTGCCCAGGCCATCGGCGGAGGGCAAGAACGATTGCACCAGCACGGCCAACAACGCCTCGGCCAACACAGAGCGCGCGATGCCAAACTCCGTCAATCGAGCAGCCGCCCCCAACCAATCCCTGGCGTGTGTGGTCGACAACACCAGGTGCCCGCTTAAAGCGGCGCGCACCGCGGCCACCGCCGTCTGCTCGTCGCGGATTTCTCCCACCATCAGGACGTCTGGGTCATGCCGCAGCAACGCCCGGAGACCCGCGTAAAACGTCACACCCGCCGACTCTCGCACCTAGACTTGATGGCAGTCTGCCAACGCCATCTCCACTGGGTCCTCAATGCTCACCACCCGCTTGCCGCTTTGCGCCAGCCATCCCATCATGGTGTATAAGGTGGTGGTCTTGCCGCTGCCCGTGCTACCCGCCACCAACAACAGGCCTGCCGGTTGCTGCAGCAACTGTTGCAGTGGCTGGGCAATCCGCTCGGGCATCCCTAACTCCGCCCAGCTCCAAGGCTCCCGACGGGTTGGAAACAACCGCAACACCGCCGTCTCCCCACGCACCGTCGGCAGGGTCGCAGCGCGTACAGAGCAGGCCTGCCACTCTGACTCCCAATAGAACGACCCGTCTTGAGGCACCCTGGACTCAGCCACGTCCATTTTCGCCAGCGCTTTAATTCGCCGGATGACTCCGGCGGCGTCGGCAGGCAGCAGGGCGTACGGCAACAATCGGCCTTGGACGCGAAATTGGACACACCACCCGTCTGCACGCGGGAACACATGGATGTCACTACATCCTCCGTCCAAAGCGTCATTTAGAATGCGCTGCAACCACATGGTGCTCGTCAACGTCTCCATGGCCCTCACCTCCTGGAAGAAGGTTCGCGCCAGCAGGGCACTCCCCCTGTTCTCAAGACGTGCAAGCCAAGAT
>JAILZF010000104.1 GCA_023512635.1 Alicyclobacillus sp.
GTCCGGCGGCGAACAGCAACGCGTAGCGGTCGCGCGGGCATTGGTCAACAATCCGGCGGTGATCATCGCTGACGAGCCGACAGGTAACCTGGACCCGGACACCTCCTGGGGGATTATGAAGCTGTTCCAACGCATCAACGACCGCGGCACCACGATTGTCATGGCTACGCACAACCGTGAGATAGTGAACACCTTGCGTAAGCGTGTGATTGCGATTGAAGCCGGCCGGATCGTGCGCGACGAGCAGAGAGGGATGTACGGGTATGAAGATTAGAATGATGGGTCGGCATTTCCGGGAAGGGGTCAAGAACCTGCTGCGCAACGGGTGGATGACGTTCGCATCGGTCAGCGCAGTGGCGGTGACCCTGTTAATCCTCGGTTCCACCTTGGCCATCACGCTCAACGCGCAACAAATGTCCCAGTACGTTGCAGGCCAACTGGAAATCAGCGTCTTTCTCAAAGACAACCTCAGTGATGCCCAGGCACAGCAAGTGGCCAACGAGGTGAAGGCGATGCCTGGTGTGAAATCGGTTCAATATGTCTCGAAGGAAGAGGGTTTTAAACAACTGCAGCAAGAGTTGGGCAGTCAGTACCAGGATATCCTAAGCGAGCTGTCGCAACAGAATACCTTGCCGGCCAAGCTTGTGGTCAAAGCGGATGACCCGCGCCAGACGACAGAACTCGGGCAACAGTTGGCGGCTTTGCCGGAAGTAGCCAAAGTCAACGACGGCAAAGAAATCGTGGACAAGCTGTTCCGGTTCTTAGATCTCGTCAGGGATGTTGGTTTGGCGTTTGTCGCCGGATTGGTGGTGACAGCGATGTTTTTAATCTCCAATACCATTCGTATCACGATTTTTTCCCGGCGGCGTGAGATTGAAATCATGAAGCTGGTGGGAGCCACCAACTGGTTTATTCGCTGGCCGTTTTTGACAGAAGGCATCTTGATTGGTTCAATAGGAGCAGTGTTGCCGTTTGCCGCCATTCTCTTTGGCTATCAAGCGGTGTATGAACATTTTAATGGATCGTTCTTGGCTTTGGCTTTCCCGTTGCTTTCGACACATGACCTGGCTGGACGCCTGGCAGAAGCGATGTTTGGGGTAGGCTTGGCCATTGGCATCTGGGGCGGGGCGATGTCGATACGCAGGTTTCTACGTGTGTAACGGGATGGAGCGCCAGGACGGTTTAAGCGCTTGGGGATGGGAGCAATTCGATGGCATCTAGAACGGTGTCAAAAACTGCGCTTGCCACTGCTGCCGTGGCGGGTGCGCTGGCAGGGGCGGCTTTAACGGCAGCTGCGGCAGGTTGGGCTGGCATCCCCTGGGCAGCGGTCAGCAACCCTGCGTTTCGCAAGTTTTTTGCTGCGTACAGCGATTTGCAACACCGTTATTACCAATCCCTTCCTGTCAACACCTTGGTCAATGGGGCCGTGGCAGGCATGGCCAACGCCTTGGGCGACCCGTTTACCCAGTACTTTCCTCCGTCTCAGGCTCAAAGTTTTTCGGATATGCTGTCCGGGTCATACGTGGGGATTGGTGCAGTTGTGCAGGCGGGCAGTCAAGGGGTTGAGGTCGTTTCGGTGTTTCCTGGCTCACCTGCGGCCAGTGCAGGTTTACAACCGCACGACGTGTTTGTCCGCGTGGACGGCAAAGATGTACACGGTTGGACACCAGAGCAAGTGAGTCATGCCATTTTGGGTCCAGAAGGCACCCAGGTGACGGTCACGGTCCACCGCGCGGCGGCAGACCGGGACTTGACCTTTACACTGACGCGCCGCCGTGTCACCCAACAAACCGCCCTGGCTAAGGTGCTGCACGGGGATATCGGGTACCTGCAGATTGCCGTGGTGTCGGATCACACCGCGTCCGATGTTGCACAAGCATTGCAACAGCTCAAGGCGCAAAAGGTCCACGGTGTCATCGTCGATGTCCGCGATAACCCTGGGGGGTATTTAGACCAAGCGGTAGCGATTGCCAGCCAGTTTATCCCGAAAGGGAAACCTGTGGTCAAGACGGTAGACCGAGCGGGCAACACGCAGGTGCTCACGTCACAGGGGCCGGGCTTAGACTTGCCGGTGGTGGTCTTAATGAACGCAGAGACGGCGAGTGCTGCAGAGATCCTGGCGGCAGCCTTACACGATGATCTAGGGGCGCCGCTCGTGGGCACACACTCATATGGCAAAGGCACCATGCAGGAGACCGACGGGTTTGCAGATGGAAGCGAGCTTAAGTACACCGTCGGCAAGTGGTTGACGCCCGCGGGGGATTGGGTTCAGGGGAAAGGTCTGCAACCGACCGTGTCGGTAGATTTACCCGCGTATTTTCAACTTCCGCCCCTATCGACAGCGGCGCTGCCTCTGCGCGAAGGGGACAACAACAACGACGTGAAAACGGCGCAAGGGATGCTGGCGGCTATTGGGGACGCGGCGGACCGCAGCGATGGTTACTACAGCGCCGGAACGGCAGCGGCAGTACGCAGATTTCAGGCGCAAAACGGGTTGCCGGAAACGGGCGTGATCGACAGCGCAACTGCGCAGCGCTTGCAGGCGCAGTTCCAAGCTCAATTGGAGCAGTCAGACACCCAGTTGGCACGGGCTGAGCAGGTCGCCGTTGACTTGGCGTCTAAGAGATAGGCTCCGCCTCTTGGACTCAACCTGGCCAACGCCAGCCGCTCAACCTTTGGTCACAAGCGTCCGTCGGTCCGGCTGGTGCGTCACTGGGTACGCGGGAATTCCGGCGGGAGATGAGGGAAATCCGCGGCGCCTGGCAGGGACGTGGGCGCGGGTGTCGAATCAGGTAGCAGGGAAACGAGAAAGGATGGGTCCCGTGCTCGGCAGCGCTGTCGATTGGAATGGAAGCGGGCGGGCGGTGTTCGCGGCCCTGGCGGCTTTCGCGGTCAACCCGCTGCTGTATGCGGGCGTGGGCCTGTTGATGTGGGATACACGTGGTTGCGCGCGAGACGAGCGGCTGTTTTTCGGGGTGCGGTCCACCCGCCCGGGCCGGCGTGCCCTCGTCACCGTGGCGCTTTCCTTGGTGGCTGGGCTGTGGTTAACGGGGTGTTTGGCGGTTGCTGGTATCGTGGTGGAGCGCTGGGAGGTAGGTGTGGTCAGCGGCCTGACCTTGGTGCTGGGCATGCTGCGCCTGCGCTGGTTTGCACCTGTGCATGCCATCGCCATGCTCGTTGCGGTTTCTTTCGCCGCACGCGCGTGGCATCCGGTTCAAGGTCCTGCGGAACTTCGTTTTCTATGGAGCATCCTGGCAACTTTTCACGCGGCGGGGTGGCTCGCTGTGGCGGCAGCCGTCTGTTTGACGGAAGCCCTGCTCCTCACCCTGCAGGGTTGGCTGCGGCCGCGTGCAGTCTTTGTTCGCTCGCGCCGGGGCCGGCCACTCGGCGCTTTTGCGATGCAACTGGCTGTGGTCGCTCCTGTGGCTGTGTGGATACCAGGGGGATGGTGGCCATTCGGGCAAGGGGTTCACCCCTTTGGTTGGCCGTGGTTTGGGGGCGCTCATGGCCTCAGTTGGGCTGGCATGCCGCTGTTGCTTGGTTGGAGCGGCGTCTTTACAAGTGTGCCAGTGCGTACCGCCGCCCTCTGGACTGCGTTAGCCGACTTGGCGGCAGCCTTAGCTGCTGCGGCTGGAGCAGGGGCAGTCCTGTTCGGCCGACCCTTGGCCGGGGTGGTGGCAGCTGGGGCGGTGTTGGCGGTACGGGCGGTGGCGCGTCTGCTCATACAGCGCTTGGAGGCGCAGCACGAGCCGCGGTTTGCGCCTACCGACAAGGGCGTTCGTGTGTTGGCAACGCTTCCCGGGTCATGGGCGGAAACCTTGGGCTTGCGTCCAGGAGAGGTTATCACCCACGTGAATCAGACGCCTGTGCATACCGCTTACGACGTCCATTTTGCCTTGAGTCAACATCCGGCGTACGCCAAGTTGCAAGTGTTGGACCACCGCGGGGAATTGCGTTTGGCAGGCCGGGCGGTCTACGACGGAGAGCGGGTGAAGCTCGGATTGTTGTTGGCTCCGGCGGATGCCACTGCCCCTGCTTACGACCCCGTTCCTTACGGGTTATTGGAGACGTGCCGTCTGCGCTTACACGTGGCGAAGCCAGGATGGTCCAGCCCTGCCGAGACGAGTGCACTGCCTGCAGACCCGGGGGGATGAAGGTTGGAGCGGCAGGTCAGCAAACGCGACAGCAGGAAACCCGTGGTCCGCTGAGGCGGCCAGACAGGAGGGAACGGAGTGGATTTGGCAACCATCGCCGGGGTGGTGCTGGCTGTTGCCAGCTTGGCACTCGGGTTTACACTCGATGGCGGGAAGCTGAACGCCCTGATCCAGCCGACCGCCGTCTTGATAGTCCTTGGCGGTACTCTGGGAGCCACGCTGACGTCTGTCTCGTTGCGTGAGTTTTTTGGTTTGTTCAAGTACATCCGTATTTCGCTGCGGGCTAAGCAGTACCAACCTCTTGAATTGATTGATACGCTGGTGCGCTTGGCCACGACGGCGCGCCGGGAGGGTATCTTGGCGCTCGAAGAGCAGATTGAGGAGTTTGAAGACGAGTTTTTGCGCAAAGGGATTCAGTT
>JAILZF010000105.1 GCA_023512635.1 Alicyclobacillus sp.
GTCCAGACAAAAAACAACCGGGTGATTTCCCCGGTTGTTCACACCGATGCTGGTCGGCCAAGAAAGGATGTTACATGGAATCCTCCAATTTACCCAACTTGTGCAGTTCACGACGCAGTTCTTCGCGCACGGCCTCTGGTGCCGGGACCAGGGGCAAACGCACGCCACCGGCCGGCAAACCCAGCAGTTCCAAGGCAGCTTTCAGCGGTGCCGGGCTGGTGACGCGGAACAGTGCCTCGAACACAGGCAACAGACGATTGGCTTCGTCCGCAGCCGCTTGCACATCGCCACGCAAAAAAGCCTGGATCATGGCCTGCATTTCCAGTCCGACCACGTGTGCGGCGACACTGACAACACCATAGCCGCCAACCGCCAACATAGGCAGGGTAAACTTGTCGTCACCGCTGTACAACCGCAGGTCGTCTGGCTTTTCCGCAGCAATCCGCAGAATTTGCGAGAAATTGCCACTGGCCTCTTTCACCGCCACCACATGAGGCAGCTCTGCCAATCGCAACAAGGTGTCCACCTCAATGTTGACACCCGTACGGCTTGGGATGTTATAAATCATCAGCGGCAAGTCTACCGCTTCTGCCAAGGTGGCAAAGTGCGCATACAACCCTTCTTGGGTCGGCCGGTTGTAATACGGCGCCACCAGCATCAAGCCTTGCACACCCAGTGCCTGTGCCTCTTTGCTTAGAGCGACAGAGGCGCGGGTGTCGTACCCGCCCGTCCCAGCCAACACAGGCACGCGCCCATCGGCTGCGCGTAGCACACACTCCATCACCCGCAGTTTCTCTGCGTGCGACAGGGTTGGCGATTCCCCCGTGGTCCCGCACGTCAACAGCGCGGTCGTCCCGGTGTTGATTAAGTGGTTGGCGAGCGTGCACAAACCTGACTCATCGACGTCCCCCGTGGCCGTAAACGGGGTCGCCATGGCCGTCACCAGTCTCCCGAAATCCACACCATCACCTTCTATTCCCCTGCCGTCCTTGTCGCGTCGCCTAGCCCGGTTGTCAACTAACGGCCTAGTTCAAACGCCCGGTGCAACGCCCGTACGGCAGCCTCCATATGTGTACGACGGACCAAACACCAGATGGTTGTATGAGAGTCGGCCGATTGCAGGATGTCAATCCCCTCATCAGCCAAGGCACAGACCACCTTGGCCATGATGCCAGGGACACCGGCAATCCCGGCACCGACGACAGCGACACGCGCGCAGTCAGGCACAACGTACGGTTCCAAATCTAAATCGCGTAACACCGACACCGCTTCGTCCAACTGACGTTCGTGTACAGTATACGAGATGCGTGTGGGCGTCACCAGAATAAAGTCTAAGCTGATGCCACGTTGAGCCGTGTCTGCGAAGACCCGGCTGTGCGGCAGTCTGTCCCCTGCCACGGTTAACTGTGCAAACGGCGCGGCTTGTGTAATCCCCGTGACATACCGGTCCGTCAGCGCGCTCGATTCGAGGACGGCGGTGGCACTGGTGACCAGCGTTCCTTCATCGTCCGAATGCGTACTGCGGACGCGAATCGGAATGTTCTTTTGCATCGCAATTTCGACCGCCCGCGGGTGGATCACTTTGGCTCCCTGGTAAGCAAGATTGCAGATCTCGCTGTACGTCACCTGGTGCAGGCGCCGAGCATCTTCCACAATCCGCGGGTCGGCCGTCATAATTCCATCTACGTCGGTGAAGATATCGACGTATTCTGCCCCCAAGGCAACCCCTAACGCCGTCGCGGTGGTATCGCTGCCGCCGCGGCCTAAAGTGGTGATTTCACCATCCAAGGTTGCGCCTTGAAAACCTGTCACCACCGCCACATGACCGGCGCGCAGGGCCTCGAACAAACGTTCAGGACGTACTTCTAAAATCCGCGCATCGCCGTGCTGGTTGTTGGTTAAAATCCCGGCTTGCGGACCCGTGAAGACGCTGACTGCATGTCCGCGGCTGCGCAACAACCCGGCAAAGACCACTGCCGATATCGTCTCGCCGCACGATAACAGGATGTCTAGGTCGCGCTTGTCGACACAGTCGGCGTCATCCAGCGCGCTCAGGAGGGTGTCGGTGGCATACGGGTCCCCCTTGCGTCCCATGGCGGAGACCACTACCACGACCCGGTACCCTTCAGACAAGGCTCGTTCTACATGGCGTACCGCCGCCAAACGGCTGTCGCGGGAAGCAACCGACGTGCCTCCAAACTTTTGAACGACCACCCTCACGGTCTCACACCCCCCTCCGTCCGTTCGGCGTTCACCCGTCTGACCGGGATGTACCACTTGTTCGTTAAGCATGCTGAATCAGCAGCTCGGCAATCTGTACGGCATTCCAAGCAGCACCCTTGAGCAGATTGTCAGCAACCACAAACATCAAGACCGAGTGGTCATCTCCCAAGTCTTGGCGAATTCGGCCGACATACGTGTCACCCGTCCCTTCCGCCATCAGCGGATGCGGGTACAGTGCGTGCGCGGGATCGTCCACGACCACCACTCCGGGGGCGCCGGTTAAACGCTGGCGAACTTGCTCAGCGCGAACCGGTTGCGCAAACCGCACGGCCACCGCCTCGGAATGGCCGTAGACCACCGGAACGCGAACGGCGGTGGGGCTCACGCGCAAGTGGGGGAGCTCCAGGATTTTCCGAGATTCGTTGACAAGTTTCATCTCTTCTTTGGTGTAGCCGTTCTCTGTAAACACGTCACACTGTGGCAAGACGTTGAAGGCCATCCGGTAGCGCTGTTCCTGAGAGGCGACGGGGAACAGCGTCGTGCCCTCCCGGTCTCCGCTAGCTGTTTCGGCCTGTAACGCATCTATCGCTTTTTGGCCCATGCCGCTGACCGCCTGGTAGGTGGCGACGGTCACGTGCTCAATGCCCCAGTCCACCAACGGCTTCAGGGCAACCACCAGTTGAATCGTTGAACAATTTGGATTGGCAATAATCCCGTGGTGTTGCAGCGCCGCATGCGGATTCACCTCGGGAACGACGAGCGGTACGTCGTCCTGCAGGCGAAACGCACTGCTGTTGTCCACGACCACCGCCCCCTGGCGCACCGCCATCGGAGCGTAAACCTGACTGGCACCCGCCCCGGCGCTGAACAGGGCGATGTCGATGCCTGCAAAAGCAGACTCCTCCGCCGCCTGCACCGTATACGTACGGCCGGCAAACGTCAGCGTCTGACCAGCCGAGCGCGGCGAAGCCAATAAGCGCAACTCACCCACTGGGAAGTGGCGCCGCTCGAGGGTCTCCAACATGGCCCGGCCAACCGCCCCCGTGGCGCCGAGCACCGCGACGTTATATCGTTCCTTGCGCTCCATGGTATGTCTCCTTTTTTTTCCGAAATGCTGCAAAGTCGCACGTCAAGGCCGCGGTTCGCGCCAGCGCTCGATTAACAGCGGCTGGAGCTGCCGCTTTTCCAATGCAGCCTCACACGTTGCGGGGATGAGTGTCATGAGAGAAACCAATGAGTTCATTTTAACATGCGGTGCATCTTGCCCGAATGGGACAAAAAAAATATTTTTCATGTTGATCAGCTTAGCGATATTGTACAAGTTTAGACCCAATCCGTCGTTGGTGGAAATCGCCAAGACCACAGGGCGGTCGTTGCGCATCGTGGCCTTGGCGGCCATTAACACAGGCGAATCGGTGGCCGCATTCGCCAAACGACTTAACGTGTTGCCGGTGCACGGCGCAATCACAAGGCAATCCAACCGCTTGCTGGGTCCTAACGGCTCTGCTTCCGGAATGCTCGTAATGGCAGAGCACCCCGCCACCTCCTCTATCTTTTGGGCCCATTCCCCGGCTGCTCCGAAGCGGGTACTCACCTCCATCACGGTTTGGGAAAAAATCGGAACGACGTGTGCCCCAAGGGCCACCAACCGCTCGACTTGTGGAAACACCTCTTCATACGTGCAGTGTGACCCCGTCACAGCAAACCCAATGGTCTTCCCTTTCAGTTCCATTGCTCTCCCCCCTGGTCACAACGTCAGACTTGCGGGCGGTGTTGCGCTTCCACGAGGATACGACAGAGCGTGTCCGCGATAATCCGACCGGCTGTTTTAGGGGCCACCAGGCCAGGCAGGCTTGGGGCAAGAAACGCTTTTAAGCCATGCCGTTCAGCATATCGGAAATCAGTACCCCCTGGTTTGGAGGCAATGTCGATGATCACGCACTCCCGCGGTACGCGCGCCAGGACCGCTGCCGGCAGAACCATTTCCGGTACGGTGTTGAAGATCAGGTCAACATCGGTCAGTGTGTCTTGCAACCGGTGGATATCCACAGGCCGCAACCCCATTTCCCGGATACGCGCCATATGTGCTGGCTGCCTGGCCGCCACACGCACATCCGCCCCTAACGCCGCCAAGGTACGGGCCAGGGTCATGCCGCAGCGACCAAACCCTAAGACCGCCGCCTTGGCGCCGTGGATGGTGAAGTCGCTGTGCTCCATCGCCATCGCAATGGCGCCTTCTGCCGTCGGGATGGAGTTCAGAATAGCAACCTCATCCAGTTCCATCAGTTTCACCAACTGTAAC
>JAILZF010000106.1 GCA_023512635.1 Alicyclobacillus sp.
ACCCAATTCATCTATTAGTTCGCCCGCCCACACCCGGTTTCGGATATCGAAACACCCAAAGGCTGAGGCGTCAGAGTAATCCATTGGCGGGTAGGGTATGCCAAGCTGACGCAGAATCATGTCCTGCATAGAGGCGAATTTCCATGTCTGATTATATAGAGAGGGTAGGTTATCCCGTAACCAGAGAATCTTACTAATGGCAGGCATCATCGATAAACTGCTGGCGCTGGCGGATGGCGTCAATTGCCTGTGATTGTTCTTCCGCAGTGTTCCCGGGCACCGCCACGGCGAAGGCCACCAGCCATAAAAGGTAGAAGAGGATGAAACGCGGGCGCACCAGGCTCGCCAAGGCCAGGAGGGGCGCCGGCCGCGTGGCCACACCCGTCTCGGTGGGGGCCGCCTTGGCCGCCAGCAGCGCGCCGACCATGATGGCGACGTCATCGGTGGTCTCCAGGTGTTGTAGCAAACTCTGGTGCAGAGTGGCCGCGTTGGCAGCCGTCTGCCAATAGCCCCAGTGGTCTACCGGAACACCGAGGGCCACTGCGATTTTTGCGCCCCACAGTGCAAATGCCGAGGTGACGCCCCAAGGCTTGCCGGACACCAGGGTGATGACAAAGTTGCCCAGCGCCAATACCACGCCACCTGCTACCAGCGACCAAGGACCGGTCAGCACGGATTTCCAACGGAACGCCTGCTTGGCAAACAGCGGCTCTACCTGACCGTGGCGGCGCTTTTCCCAGGACCAGGCGACCGCAAAGACAAAGGCCATGATGACCAGGTTGAGCAATAGTCCGCCTGTCGGGCCAAAGGTTTGGACCAACGAGACAGGTTGGAATGACGGAGTTTTCATCCACCAAGTATAATTCAGGGTGCCCAGCAAAGACCCGGCGACAAATCCCGCCAAGGTAAGGATGCCGCGGGCATCGCCGCCGCCGGTGTGGTACAGCGTCCCGGAAGCGCAACCGTCACCGAGCTGCATCCCCAAGCCAAAAAGGAACGACCCCACCAGCACCGACAGGCCGACCGGGTACACGTTGCCCTTGATGGCGTGGCCTAAGGCACTGCCGTGTACAAACAACGGCAGCATCAACAGGTTGGCCAAGGCAAACATCACCATCTGGGCGCGGATGCCAATCCCCCGGCCGCCCACAAGCAGCCTGCGGAAGGAACTGGTAAAGCCGAAGTGGGCATGGTACAAGGCGGCGCCCAAGACACCAGCCACTAAGAATAAGAGTGCGTGGCTGGGGGAAGACGCATGTTGTATCACGGCGAAGCCGACGGCAAACACGGCCAATGACAATATCACAACCGGCCAGTGTATCCGGCTTTGCTCGGGAACCGCCAGCTTGCCTGGGGTATCCAGGTCGAGAAGATGAAGCTCTGGCGTGGACATCGAAACCCCTCCTTGGTCTCCTTGCTTGAGAAAACGGATAGATAAATCCATCAGGGCGGTCCGGTCAGGTCGATTGCAGTTGCCGCTAGCATAGCAAGGCCTGCCGGAGATAGACCCAATATATATAAAGTCACAGAGGTTTACAAGGGATTGAAGACGTTTTCATGAAAAAGGCCCATAAGAAAAATGGGAGGAGGCCGCCCAAGGCCTGCAGGCTGGCAACACCGCACGTGTGCGGCGCCCTCCGGTATGGGGATGGACAAGGCGTCTGCGGGCGGCAGTTGTGTGACTGGCCGCCGCCCGAGCGCCTCGGTCTTGTGGGTATCCCTGTGGGTTCGCGTTTTTAGGAGAACACGATGGTCTTGTTGCCGTGGATGAGGATCCTGTCTTCCACATGCCATTTGACGGCGCGGGCGAGGACAACGCGTTCCACATGCCGGCCAATACGCTTCAAATCGGCTGGGGTGGCACGGTGGTCGACACGGTGTACGTCTTGTTCAATGATGGGGCCCTCGTCCAAGTCCTCGGTGACGTAGTGGGCGGTGGCACCAATCAACTTGACCCCCCGCTCGTACGCCTGGCCATAGGGGTTCCGTCCGATGAACGCCGGCAGGAACGAGTGGTGGATGTTGATAATGCGGTTAGGATACTGTGCGACAAAACCGGGTGACAGGATCTGCATATAACGGGCCAGCACGATCAAGTCCACTTGTCCAGCCAACAGTTGCAGCTGCGCGGCCTCGGCCGGTGCTTTGTTGTCGCGCTCCACCGGGATGTAGTAAAAAGGAAGACCAAGGGATTCCACCGATTCCCGTGCGTCTGGGTGGTTGCTGACCACCATGGCAATGTCCATAAACAGGTCGCCCGTCTGCCACTGCCATAGCAACTCAAGCAGGCAGTGGTCTTCTTTGGAGACAAAGATGGCAGCACGTTTGGCTACAGAAGCCAATTCCATGTGCCAGTCCATCTCAAATTGATTGGCTACCCCGGCAAATCCCCTGCGCACGTCAGACAGCCGCTCTGGGAGCTGGGGCAGGTCAAACTCTACCCGGGTAAAGAACAAGCCAACGTCGGGCGGAGCCGAATACTGGTCAAACTGCGTGATGTTGGCCCCCTGCTGGTACAGGAATTGAGCGATGGCCGCGACGATGCCAGGCCGGTCTGGGCAGGAGATCAACAGCCGGGCGCGGTTGCGCAGATGGGCTCTGGTACGTGCCGCCGTTTCGGCAGGATGTGGTGTACGCGGGACAGATTCGTTGACTGTCGGTCTCACAGCGGTGTAGCTACCCCCTTGGACGGACACACGGCCGCCGGTTCCATCCCTGAAAATTCCCTGCCATTGTATCACCTTCCCCTTCCCTTGTACCATCCCCTGTGGACAAGTGTGCAGTCCGCGCATAAAATCGAAGCGACACGCCGCCGCTCTCCAGAGGACCAAGGCAGCGGCGGGGAAAGCGGGGGAGTATAGGTGAGCCGGGAACCAATCGGGACGGCTGCCGGTCCGGCGGCTGACTGCACAAGGGAGACAGGGGTCCAGTTGCAGCTGCCGGCTTACCGTGAAACATGGGCAGAAATTGATTTAGATGCCATTGCCCACAACGTCCGGTGTGCACGGTTACAGACAGGCGAGGGTGTTCAGGTGATGGCCGTGGTCAAAGCCAACGCGTACGGACATGGGGCGTTGCCTGTTGCCCGTGCATCCTTGGCGGCTGGTGCGAGCTGGTTGGGTGTGGCCACGTTGGATGAGGCCTTGCAACTACGGCAGGCCGGGATTGCAGCGCCCGTATTGGTGTTAGGGTATGTCGATCCGCGCTGGGCGGCGGTTGCTGTCCGCCACCAGGTGACGTTGTCGGTGGTGTCGGTGGAACACGCGCAGGCGTTGTCAGCAACGGGTGAGCCTGTGTGCGTACACTTGAAATTGGATACGGGCATGGGGCGGTTGGGTGTCCGCACAGACCAAGAGTTGACGGCGATCTGCCAGATCCTCCAGTCCTCGCGTGTGCAACTGACGGGTGCGTTTACACACTTTGCCCAAGCGGACGCGGCTGACAAAAGCCATGCCCGCCGCCAGCTGCAACAGGCAAGGGTATGGTTTGCGGCGTTGCAGGCGCGCAGCGGGCAACGGTTGACCTGCCACAGCGCCAACTCTGCAGCGATTTTCAGGTTGCCCGAGTCACACCTGGATATGGTCCGGTTGGGCATCAGCCTGTACGGGGTGGCGCCTGCGGATGACGTTCCGAATGCTGGCTTGCGGCAAGCCCTGCGACTGTACACGCGCGTAGCGATGGTCAAACGCGTACCCGCCGGGACGGAGATTGGTTACGGCAGCACCTTTGTGACCACGCAAACGACGGTGGTCGCCACGCTGCCGATAGGGTATGCAGACGGATTGCCGAGGGTGTTGTCCAATCGCGGCTACGTGCAAATCCGTGGCCAGCGCTGTCCGATTTTGGGGCGGGTTTGTATGGATCAAGTCATGGTGGACGTTAGTGGTGTCCCTGGGATCCAGGTGGGGGAACGGGTGACGGTGTATGATGAGACGTCGCTTCCAGAGTTGTCTGAGCTGGCCGGCACCATTCCGTATGAACTGTTGTGCGCTGTTTCGCCTCGTGTGCCGCGCTTGTATCTGCAAGCAGGGGATGTGGTAGCCAGCAGTCCGCCGGTGTGGGGGTAAGTCTCCCGCAGGCTTCGTTTTCTAGAAGGAGACCGGACGGCCTGGCAGGGTACAGGTCCGTCCGGTGCGTGAACCGGTCCAAGAAGATGAACTGTCCTGGAGCTGCCCTTGGGTTAATTAAGGTGGACAAAACGGATGTTTGGATCCTCACCGCGCAGCTTTTCTACAAAGGATTCCATGCCTTGCTTGTCTGCAAACGTGTTTTCTGCGACAGCTTGAATGCCGCGGGAACGATTCCCGCGGACAAAATGGCCAATCGATGTGGAGCTGCCGTACACAATTTGGCGAGTCCACGGGTCGTCTGAGTAGAAGAACTCTAACACTTTGTATTGATCGCCAGCATGCTGCATGAGCTTACCCTCCCGTACGCTGCCACTCGGAATCAGTCTGGCTGTTTTTTATAGGAGCACAAA
>JAILZF010000107.1 GCA_023512635.1 Alicyclobacillus sp.
CCCTTATACACGCCGACCGCCACCAAATCGGCCGGCAGGGCGGCCAACGCGAGGTCTGTCCGATCAACGCGCACGCCGTTCCTCCTTTCTCGCACCCGTTCAGCGGTGCAGCTGGGCGACTTACAACGTCAGCCACGCGGCCAAATCGGCTGCACTGAGCCTGCTGCCCACATAAAACGGCCCAAATTCGCCAAAGCGTGCACTGGCCTCATCAAACCGCATTTCGTAAACCAACTTTTTAAACTGTATGGGGTCGTCGGCATACAGGGTAACCCCCCACTCCCAATCGTCCAAACCCACAGACCCGGAGATGATCTGGGTGACGCGTCCGTGGTATTTTCGGCCAATCAGACCGTGACTTTTCATCAGCTCCCGGCGTTGTTCCATAGATAACATGTACCAGTTGTCGTCGCCCAAGCGGCGCTTGTTCATCGGATAAAAGCAAACGTTGCGCGTCTTTGGCAACACAGGATAGAGGCGGGATTGCAGGTAGGGGTCCGTGGCTGGGTCCACCCCTGGCTTGGCCAGGTAGCCACTTAACTCCACCACCGAGACATACGAGTAAACAGGGTTGGCATAGTCACAAAACCGGGTTCTCTGCAGCTTAGCCTTAGCCTCATGCAATCCCTCCAGGGTGGGCCGCAGGTGAATCCACATCAAGTCTGCCTTATGGCCAGCCATTTGGTACTGTCCAAACGATCCCGCTCGTGCTTGTTCGACTTCGTCAAAGCTGCGTAGGGCAGTGAGCAGCTCAGCGATCGCCTCAGCCCGTGCTTGTGCACCTATTGCTCGCCATGCGGGCCAGTTGATACGCCGCATTTCGTGGAACACGTACCAGCCCTCAAGCGTCTCCACCGCCTCGTGCAGGCGCGCTTGTGTTCCAACTTCCTGCAAGTCGGACAACTCCTTTCAACTCAGACAGCACCAGCCTGTATAAGCCCGGGTCTGCTCCGGCCTGCGACTGGTGTGGCGTACGCCTTGTACCAAATCTTACAGTACCGAATCACTCCAGAAGATACAAATGCCTCGCCAGCTGGCAGAAAAAATGCGGCCTAGAGGCCGCCAACACCTGGATGAAATCACCCCGTGTCTTCATGAGATACAATGAACGCCCTGCACGCCCGCCGTGACCACACTCGCCGCCGCGGCTTACCCTTCCACCTTGACGTACAAACGCGGCTTGGTCAACTCTTGCGTTACGGTCAGAGCTGCCCACATGCCCCGGTCTTGGTGGTGGGGAATGGCACACACAAACGCAAAGCGGCCGGGCTTGTCCGCGACAAATTGAAAGCTGGCCGACTGTTGGGGCAAGGTCCCTGTTTGCCAATGGGGTGTGGCCGCCCCAGCAAAGGCGGGTTGCCTGATTTGGGCGGTAGCTGTCTGGAACGGGACCACCATCAGGCTGTGCGGCCGCTGCAGGCTGGCGTTGCGGAAATGCACCACCACCGTCCAGCCGAGCGGCACAGCCACCGTGAATGCGCCGTTGGTGTACCCGTTTAGGTTGTCTTCCCGCTTGCCCATACCCGCCACCAGCGTCACCATGACTCGCCGGTGGACCTGATCTGTCTGCAGCCACTCGCGCTCTGCCAGCATGTGTGACCCGCCTGCCTGGAAACCCGCCGCGCCGACAGCGTTCATCGCCTGTGGCGCACTGGGCAGCGCCGACTTACAACCCACTACAGAACCCGCCAACAGACACACGCTGCACCCCATCGCCAACCACCGGTAGAGCGCCATCCGCATCCTCCTCGCCGACGAGTTTCCTCTCGTGTAGGGTGAGCACCGGCTACGCTTGTTAGTCAAGAGAAATTCCGCCAAAGTGGCGGAACCTCCTCATGGAACTATTTCGTTGGCCTTGTACCATGTGCCCGCGCTCACCGTCAGCCACCACCCGCCTTGTTGCTGCACCTACCACACGTCCCTTTCAATGAATCCTACCTGTGCCTGGTAACCACGGCCTGGTGCCAACAGCCGTGTCGCGCCAGCTTCGGTAACGAGCGGTATATCCCCAGGTACCAGCAGTCCGGGCCACTGCTTTCTCCCCGGACACTTGCCCCTTGCGACACAGCCTGCGTTCCCAGTGCGAAGGAAACAACGTCAGCCGGCTCTCCAGCGACCGCTCAGCATCATCCTGTTTCCGCTCTATCCGCGGTTCTTGGCTTGACCTGCCGGATGGGTCTGAGGCCTCAGCCAACGACGTCTTGGCAGACACCTGCTGCGCAACCGTTTGTGCTCCCGGCGAATCTCCACCGTTTGCCTGACTGTTCACAGACTTGCTGCTTCCTGGTTGATCCGTTTCTGTCTGCACCGTGCGCGTGCCGCCATTCGGTTCACCACCGTCTGCCTCCACGGCAGGTATCACCCAATCCACCACGGGGGAAAGGTTGACAATTTGGTCTACCGCGTAATGGATCAACTCGCGCGCGCTTAATACCAAGCTTACCGTGGTGTTGGACACGTGTACCAACACCCCTTGGCGTTGGCCAGCCCCGAGTTCAATCCGTACAGGTTGTAACCACAAGTGGGCCAGCAATTCGGCAAACGTCGCTGGGTAGACCAGGTCTGGTACCGCCTCATGAACAGGCAATTCGGTGATATTGGTGGTAACGGACTTGATATGGCGCAGTGGATAGTGAATCAACCGCCGGTCTGTTGTATACAGCGACAGGTAATCGGTTTGCAAATTGACCAGCCGTCCGTTTTGACCTATGTCGTTGTGCTGCTCAATGTGCACCTGCATGCCCAGTAGGGGCGCCAACAGTTCCTGCACCTTGGACACCCCCTCTCCTTTGCGCCGTACCGTCCCTCATCTGTCCGTTTGATCTTACATCTTACTTGCTGCGGCCTTCCTTACGTTCATGGCGATCATGCCGTTCGCCAGCCGCTTCACCACTTCCTGGGTCACGCTTTTCGCGCTGATTCAGGATCCAGGTAATGCTCTTAATGTGATACACCGGATAGTGCACATAGTCGCGCATTTCATGTAAAATGGTCACCACGCCGGGGCGCAACTCAATGAGCACCCCTTGCAGGGCGTTCGGCCCGCCGTGGTTGATGCGTACCAGGCGGTGTTTTAATTTGGACAGCAAGTCTTCAAAGTTCGTCGCTTCTATCAACGGTGGGTGCTCCTCGACCGGAACAGGTGCATTCGTGTCCGCCACCGCCGGCCGAACCATCTGAACTTCGGGAATCACCGGTTCTGACAAGGTTTTAATGTGCCGGGAGTGAACGTACACCACCCCTTCATGAGGGGTTTCCAAAGCAATACAGTCTGGCATAATGGCCACCAACTTACCCACCAACCGGTCAGGACCGCCCCGTTCCAGCTGCACGGTCTTCCCAATAGAATCTTGCATAAAACTGAAGTCCATGTTCTTCCCTCCCTCAGGCTCTGTCAGCTGGCTCTCCGCCAGACTGGACGCTAGACCAGCCAGCCGGCTGCCCGCCGTCTTTGTGTCCTTGGACGACTGGAACTGGCAGACCAGCGGTGAGCCCGCGCGCGACAAACCGGATGTGATGCAAAGGGATGCGCACACTGCCGTGCGGTGAGACCACAACTTCCACGTACTCCGCGCAAGCCCGGCGGATCAGGCCACTGAGCGCCTCTGGACCGCGGCCGAATGTCACCAAGCGGCCGGTTTCAGCATGCAACGCTTCGAACAGCCAGACTGCATTGGGTAGACCTGTCTGTTGTCGGCGGACCCACGCGGCAAACTCTGGATACACCTGCACGGCCAACGGCCGGACCAACTGGACATGCCGGTGCGGGATGTACACCAGCCCCTCCGGGATCACACACGCAAGCAGGTAATCGCCGCGGACCGCGAGCAGATAGGCTGCCAACGGCTCCATTCCGCCGACGTCCAATTGCACGACTGCTTCCGTCCATTCTTGGAGCACTGCCGCCAGCGTCTCCGGCAACGCCTGCGGCAACACGTCCACTCCTGCTGCATCAATATGGGAGGGCCGTGCTTCAGACGAGGCGTCACCCAGCCGCAGCTGCTTGACATGCTCCAGCGCCACCAAAAAATTTCCTAGCACAGGGTCGGACATGAGCAGGTAGTCGTTGCCTGCTTTTTGCACCCTTCCGCTGTAACACTTGTGCGGGCTGACCCAAGCCGCCACAGGCAGGTTCAACAAGTCTGCGTGGCTCACCGCAGTCCTCACCTCCTTGTTGGAAAAGAGTCAATTCACGTTATTCGCACGGTGTTTGTCCACGTGTTAGGCCGGTGTCTGCGGCCGCGTGTGCACAGACACATCTGCCATCCCCTGCTCTGCAATGACCTGCCGACAGGTGACCACCTTCAGTGCAACCACCATCTGCCCCACACCACCAACGCACACAACGCAGCGAACAGACTGGGCGGTATGACGCGCAGCGAGACCCGCACATAATCCCACCAGGTCAGGTGCAGGCGCTGGCGCACGATGTGAAACCACAACAAAGACGCCAACGTACCTAATGGCAACAGCAATG
>JAILZF010000108.1 GCA_023512635.1 Alicyclobacillus sp.
TGGCGTCGGACTGGGCATTGACCTGACTGACCGCGATGCGCAAAACATCTTAAAAAAGAAAGGCCACCCGTGGGAGTTTGCCAAAGGCTTCATCGGCTCCTCGGTGATTACGGATATGTACACAGTGGACGACTGGCAGGCGTTGCTGGAGGCACCGTTTACCCTGCGTTTGAACGGCCACACGGTCCAATCAGGGCAAGCGAAAGACATGATCTTCGAGATGCCGACCTTGGTGGATTACATAGGTCGCCACTTTGGCTTGGCGGCGGGGGACTTGATTTACACCGGCACCCCGGCGGGTGTGGGTCCTATTCGCCCGGGCGATTACGCTGAACTCGAGATGGCTGGCGAGGTCTGGGGGCGGTTTGAGGTCGTACAGTCCCAGTTGTAATCACGTGCCTGGAGGGGATGCGGATGCCGCGCACACACGGGATCCAGGAGTATTTAGAAGGGATTTACGTGCTGGAGACAGAGGGCGTCACCGTGCTCTCCTCCGTGTTAGCCGATTACCTCGGGGTCTCCCGGCCAACGGTCACCCAGACCGTCCAACGTTTAACGGCGGCCGGGCTGGTCACCACGGGCGAGGGCCGTGAGATTGTGTTGACAGAACAGGGACGGCGGGAGGCTGAGGCCATTGTCCGCCGGCACCGCCTGTTAGAGCGGTGGCTGACCGATGAACTAGGCCTGGATTGGGCGGATGCGCACGTTGAAGCGGGCCGCTTAGAACACGCGGTGTCGCCCCTGGTTGAACAGCGGTTGATGGAACGGCTGGGCCGCCCGACCACCTGCCCGCACGGCAACGTCATCCCCGGCACGGGAGCCAAACAAGCGGCAGGCAAACCCCTCACCACAGTGGCGCGGCCGGCAGCGGTGCGCGTGGTGCGGATTTTAGAACAGGCGGAAGAAGACTTGGAGTTGCTGCGCTTTTTGCACAAGGCGGGGATTGTCCCCGGTGCCTTGCTTCAAGTAGAAGGCGGGGACCGGCCGTTTGAAGCGGGCATTCCGATTGCCGTCAATGGTCAGCACTACGCCTTGGAGGAAGAAGTGGCCCGCCGAATTTTGGTCTCAGCGTAGTATTTCCCTACGCGGGCAGCGGTAGTGTCCGCGTCAGAACAGCAGCACAGCCGGCGTCAACGGCTCATACAAACCAGGTACAACGGCATAATTCTGCTCCCCTGCGCGCAGTTTAAGGCTGGGTGTGACAGAGGGAGTGTTGGCTGTGAACCTACGCTCAAGCTGGCGTTGGCGTTGGCTCTGTGCGGTATGCGGCCTGCTGTGCCTGGTCTCGCTGTGGACGGCCGCGGAACCGGCTGGTGCGGCGGAACGACGGGTGTTTGTCAACGCCCGCGCGGCTTGTGTGCTCGACGTAGCCTCTGGTCAGTTGCTGTACAGCAAAAATCCGGACATGCCTTTGTACCCGGCCAGCACGACCAAACTGATGACGGCCATTCTGCTGGTGACGCACCTCCACCCGGACGATCCGGTGTACGTCAGTCCGGGGGCGGCGCGGCAAGCCCGCGTACGGCTAGGGCTGGAACCGGGGACGGTGTTGACGGCCGACGAGGCGCTGCGCGCCTTGCTGATGAAAAGCGCCAACGATGTCGCGTATGCGGTGGCGGAGACTGTCGGCGGCTCAGAGGCGGGGTTTGCCCGCATGATGAACCTCAAAGCGCGGCTGATTGGCTGCACCCATACCCACTTCGTCACGCCCAATGGTCTGCACGACGATGAACACCTCTCGACAGCCCGCGACATCGCCATGATCCTGGCAGAAGCGGTCAAGTACCCGCGGATTGTGGCCGCGCTGCAAACCAAGGAGACGACGGTGGCCGGCAAGCGCGTGCGCAACGGGAACCGTTTGCTCTACTTGGAAAGGTCAACGTTTGGCGAAAACATCGGCGGCAAGACGGGCTACACCTCGAAGGCCATGTACTGCCTGGCATACGCAGCGCGTCAACACGGCCGTTTACGCGTCGCCGTGGTCCTCGGGGCGCCGCGCAAAAGCGCCATGTACCGCGAGACCAGGCGGTTGTTGGAGTGGGCGTACCGCGAAGAACCGGTGACCTTGGTTTAACCCTCTTGCAACACACCCAGGCTTGCCATTTGCGTGAGGCCTGGGTGTGTTTTCCTATCCACCCGCATCATTCCCTGGGAATGGAAACAAGCCCTTGCGTCATACCGTTGCGTAAGGGCTCCTGTGGCGGGGGCCAGGGGAGGGAATGCAGGTGGGCAAATCGAAATCCGTCGCACTGGCGTACGTCCTCTGGTTCTTCTTGGGGTATTTAGGTATTCACCGGATGTACTGCGGGCGGGTGGCCAGCGGTGTGGCCATGCTCGCCTGTACGGTGGTGGGCGGGCTGACGTTTCCCGTGTTTATTGGCCACTTGTTATTGTTTATCGCCGGGGTGTGGTGGTTGGTTGACCTGTTTTTAACGGCAGGCATGGCATCGCGTTGACCCCCCGGGGCCGGTGCACCGTTGCATGGGCGGCCCCGGGTCTGGTACCCTATTGCGTGGCTGTCCGGAAGGACACTGCGCAAAAGGAGGGAACGGGATGCTCAAGCCCCTCACCATTGGCCATGTCGTGGTGGACAACCCTGTGATTCTTGCTCCGATGGCGGGCGTGTGCAATCCGCCGTTCCGCCATTTGGCCAAACGGTTAGGAGCCGGGCTGGTCTGCGCGGAGATGGTCAGTGACAAAGCGCTGGTGAACGGCAACGACAAGAGCCAGAAGATGCTCACCATCCTGCCGGATGAACATCCGGTCAGCCTGCAGTTGGTGGGGTATGACCAGGCTTCGATGGTGCAAGCGGCAGAGCTGATTGGTGCCCGGACCAACGCGGACATCATTGATATCAACATGGGCTGCCCTGTGTTAAAGATCTATAAAAACGGCTCGGGGGCGGCGCTCGCTCGCAACCCCGAGCACGCCGCAGCGATTGTACGGGCGGTGGTTGAGCGTGTGGACAAGCCTGTCACCGTGAAGTTCCGCAAAGGTTGGGACGACGACCATGTCAATGCGGTGGAAGTGGCCCTCGCGGTGCAAGAGGCTGGTGCCCAGGCGGTGGCTGTGCACGGCCGGACCGCCAAACAGATGTATACCGGCCGGGCCGATTGGGACATTATTCGCCGGGTGAAGGAAGCGGTACGCATCCCAGTGATTGGCAACGGCGACGTGGTGGAACCTGAAGACGCCAAGCGCTTATTGGAGGAAACCGGTTGTGACGGGGTGATGATTGGCCGCGGCGCGTTAGGCAATCCGTGGATTTTCCGGGAGGTTCGCCATTACCTGGAAACAGGTGAGAAGTTGCCAAAGCCTACCGCGACAGAGCGGATTGCCGTGGCCATTCAGCACCTCCACCTGTTGGTGGAGTACAAAGGGGAGTGGACAGGCGTGCGCGAGATGCGCAAGCACGCCGCCTGGTATATCAAAGGCATGCCGGGGGCGGCTTCGTTGCGGGACCGCATCAACGAGCAGACGACTCGCGAGGGAATGGCCGAGCTGCTGCTTCGCTATCTGGAGAGGGCCGCCGCCTGACGGCGGCCGCCCGTTCACAGCCCCTGCTCAAGGCCGATGTTCAAGGGACCGCCGGCGATGCCGGTGGTCCCTTGAACTTTTTGTGCACCCGGTTTAACCCCCTCGAAAACTGAGAAGATTGATGGATAAGCGAGAATTCGCGAACGACAACAAGCGGATGGAGGGGACCAACGATGGGTGTGGCCGCACGGCTGCAGGCGTTCCGAGCCGAAGAGGAAGATCTGCGCTGGGAGGGCACGTTTGAGCAGTACCTTGGGCTGGTCGAGCAGAACCCGCGCATCGCGGCGACTGCGCACCAACGCATCTACGACATGATTGTCGCCGCCGGCGTGGACGAGGTGGACGGGCACAAGGTGTACCGGTTTTTCGACGACGAACTTTATGGCATCCGTATTCCGCTGGAGAGATTGGTAGAGGAGTACTTCCACTCGGCTGCCCGCAGGCTGGACGTCCGCAAACGCATCCTGCTCTTGATGGGCCCGGTCAGCGGCGGGAAGTCGACCCTGGTGACGCTGCTCAAGCGGGGGTTGGAGGCGTACACCCGCACGGAGCAGGGCGCGGTATACGGGATCAAGGGCTGTCCGATGCACGAGGAGCCGCTGCACCTCATCCCGCACAAACTGCGCCCGGAGATGTCGCGGGAGCTGGGCGTGCACATCGAGGGGGAGCTGTGTCCGCTCTGCCAACTGCGGCTCGACGAGGAGTTCGGAGGAGACATCCTGAAGGTGCCGGTGGAGCGGATTGTGTTCAGCGAGAGCAAGCGGATCGGCATCGGCACGTTCAGCCCGTCCGACCCGAAGTCGCAGGACATCGCCGATCTCACAGGGAGCGTCGACTTTTCCACCATTGCCGAGTTCGGCTCTGAGTCAGACCCGCGCGCATTCCGCTTTGACGGAGAACTGAAC
>JAILZF010000109.1 GCA_023512635.1 Alicyclobacillus sp.
TAACCTCCTTGGCGAGATTGGGACGATCGGCCGACGGTTCCAGCGTACGCTGCTTGCCTTGAATTTCCCTTGAATTCTTTGGGCGACATCATCGTCCATCCATGTCTAGCCTTCGACCTTTTTCGTGTGTTAACATATAAATAACCCGTCAAGGGTATTTAAGCAGGATGTAGCCAACCTTGCACAATCCAAGGAAGGGCCGAATTCGGTTTGCCGCATGGTTCAGCCAGGTACCGCCCACAGGCGGAAGCACCGGCGCCCGGACCGGCGGCAGACGAAACGGGGGAACCAACTCGAAGTGTGCTGTCCACTTGGACGGCAGCTTCAGGGGTGAATTGCTTAGGCTGTGCCAGCAGCCAGGCATAGGGACCACGCAGGGGTACCGAACCCGTCAGCTAACTCCGTAGGCGAATACGAGGATTGGCCGCAGCGACTTGATCCCCCTGAATATCTCAGACAACTTTTCGCTGCTGCGCGCCGGAGGTACGTTTCCGGCAGACCTCAGAGCTTCCCCATTCGTCTGAATTGGCCCTCCATCTATTTCCTTCCGTGGTGGTTCACGGTTAGGTTGGCGAGAAGGAGGGAGCCTCGATGTTGTCGTCAGTGTCTGACATGCCCCCGTCGTTGCCAGAACCCGCGGCGGCTGCGGTCGAGTTTCGCGCCGTCAGCAAGGCGTACGGAGAGCGCTGGGCCGTTCGCGACGTCAACTTGGCCTTGCCGCGCGGGCAGATTACCGCCTTGATTGGCCCATCCGGTTGCGGCAAGACCACCACTATGAAGCTGATCAACCGGTTGATTGAACCTTCGGCGGGCGAGGTGTGGGTCGAAGGGCAAAACGTGCAAGCGGCCGATCCGGTGGAGCTGCGCCGCCGCATTGGCTACGTCATCCAGCACATCGGCCTCTTTCCCCACATGACGGTCGAACAAAACGTGGCCTTGGTGCCTGCGTTGTGCGGCGTCCCGAAGTCGCAGGCACGGCGGCGGGCACAAGAACTGCTCGACCTGGTTGGGCTGGACCCTGCGCTCTACCGCCACCGCTATCCACGTGAGCTCAGCGGCGGACAGCAGCAGCGCGTTGGCGTTGCACGCGCACTGGCAGCCGACCCAGCCTTGGTCCTGATGGACGAACCGTTTAGTGCGCTTGACCCTATCAGCCGTGAGCAACTGCAAGACGAGCTGCTGCGATTGCAGTCCACCTTGCACAAGACGATTGTCTTCGTCACCCACGACATGGACGAGGCATTAAAACTTGCCGATCTGGTGGTCGTGATGCGGGAAGGCAGGGTGTTGCAAGCGGATGCTCCCGAAGTGTTGCTGCGCCGCCCGAGCGATGCGTTTGTCCGTGATTTTATTGGAGAAAAACGCATCCGGCAGTGGCTGCCGGGCATCACCAGCGCCGAGGACAGCGAGTGGTCCAGCATGACCGCCGACACCGTTGCGGCCGTCATGGTACGCGCCGTCACCCTGCGGGGCGATGCCGGTCTGGCGCAGGCGGTGCGGTTGATGCAGCGCCAACGCGTGACCGGCTTGGTGTTGGTGAACGCACGCGGGGAGTACCTGGGAGTGGTCGATGTCCCCGCGGTGTTGGCACATTACGGCGAAGAAACGCTGCGGGCGGCGGACGTCATGACGTTTGTCGATCCGGTGCAGCCGCAGACACCGGTGGAGGGTGTCTTGCCGCGGTTGCAGCGGGACCAGCGCGGGTTTCTGCCGGTGGTGGACGAAGACGGCCACGTGCTTGGAGCACTCACGCGCGGCAGTGTCATCGACGCGCTGTGGAAACGGCACGAGGCACGCCGCGAGCTGCGCGCAGTGGCCGGCGGGGAGGGAGGACAATGAACGTACTCTTCCAATTGCTGCGGGATCACGGCCAGACTTTGCTAGAGAAGACAGGCGAGCATATTACGCTGTCGCTTGCCGCCTTAGGAATAGCGTGTATCCTCTCCATCCCGCTGGGCGTGGTGTTGGTCCGCCACCGCCGCTGGGCGGGCCCTGTGATGGCGGTGGCTTCCGTCATTCAGACCATCCCGAGCTTGGCGCTGCTCGGATTTATGATTCCTTTGCTCGGCATAGGGAAATTGCCAGCGTTGGTTGCCTTGACGTTGTACGCCATCCTGCCTGTGCTGCGCAACACCTACACCGGGTTGTGTGAGGTGGACCCTGCCTTGCTCGAGGCGGCCGTCGGCATGGGTATGCGCCGCCGCCAGGTCTTGTGGAAGGTGGAGTTGCCGGTTAGCCGCAGTGTCATCCTGGCCGGGGTCCGCACCTCGGCTGTGCAGACCATTGGCGTAGCGACTCTGGCCACGTTCATTGGCGCCGGCGGGCTTGGAGACCTGATTATGCGCGGCATTGACATGATTGACACCCAGATGATCCTTTTGGGGACCATCCCAGCCGCGTTGCTGGCGATCATCTTTGACCTGCTGTTGGTCGGGTTGGACCGTTTGTGTACCCCCAAAGGCTTGCGGGTTCGTCCGTCAACGCGGTCGTCACAACGGCGCCAGGCTGCGTAGGTTGGCTGAGGGTCTAACCCGGCCACGAGGCTGTTGACGCGGGGGGCGAGAGGACACAGGAGGTGCAGGCTATGCCCAAGCGGGCAATGACAGACGAAGGCCGGTGGTGGGCGCGGGTTTGCGCATGGGTGACAGGGAAATGGCGGCAAGAGAGGCCTCAGCAAGCGCACGCTGGCAAACGAGATCACCCGCGTGGGAAGCGTTGGCGGCGCGTGGCAGAGGCCGCAGGCTGTGCGCTGTTGTTAAGTTTGGCCGTCAGTGGCTGCGGTGGCGGCGGGAACCAGGGTGCGACAGCGGCAGACACGGTGGTGGTGGCGGGGAAAAACTTTACTGAGCAGGACATCATGGCACAGATCTTGAAACAGCTGATTGAGCACGACACCTCGCTGCACGTCCAATTAAACACCTGGCTGGACAGCAACGTGGTTTGGAACGCCATGCAGTCAGGCAACATCGACGTGTACGTGGAGTACACGGGCACCGGGCTGGTCAACATCCTGAAAGAGCCGCCTTTGAGCAACCCAGACGCGGTGTATCAGAAAGTCAAAAGCGAGTTTGAACAAAAGTATCATATCACCTGGCTGGACCCGATTGGGTTTAACAACACGTATGCTATGGCCATGACAGAAGAGGAAGCTCAGCGGCTAGGCATCCACACACTCAGCGACCTGGCGAAACACGCCAACCAGTTGGTGTTGGGGACGGAGCAGGACTTTGTGGTGCGCGAAGACACGCTCAAAGCGTTAGAACGCGTGTACAACATGCACTTCAAACAGGTGCAGACCATGGATATTGGTCTGAAGTACCAAGCGTTAAGCAACGGCAAGGTGGATGTGATCGATGCTTTCTCCACCGACGGGCGAATTCCCCAACTGCACCTGACGCTGCTGCAAGACGATAAGCACGTGTTTCCGCCGTACTACGCCTGTCCGATAGTACGTGACAGCGTGCTTCAAGCCCATCCGGAGTTGCGTGGCGTGCTAGAGAAGCTGGCGGGTAAAATCAATGATGAACAGATGCAGAAGCTGAACATGGAAGTGGACATTGAACACAAGCAGGCCTCCCAGGTGGCACATGACTGGTTGCAACAGCAGGGGTTGATTTGAGCGGGAAGAAAGGTCAAGCAGACAGGCGGCGGGAGTGTTCCGCCGCCTGTCTGCTTGATGGAGGCTTCCGGGCTGGTTGGGGTGGTGTCCAGAGAAGTGGACCCGGGCACCGCCTAGGATGGTTTGCCGGCCTTGGCGAGTTTTTCACGTTCTGCTTTGGATAACGCCCGCTTGCGCAGACGGATGGCGCGCGGCGTGATCTCGCAGAGTTCATCGTCTTCAATGTACGTGACGGCCTGTTCCAACGTGAGCAAGCGAGGTGCCTTTAAACGCACCGTTTCTTCTTTCGTCGACGAGCGGACATTGCTCACGTGTTTGCTCTTCACGACATTGACGGTGAGGTCGTTCTCACGGTTGTGCTCCCCGACAATCATGCCTTCATACACCTCGGTCCCCGGAGTAATGAACATCACCCCACGGTCCTCCAGGTTTTGAATCGCGTACGCCGTAGCAGTCCCCGTTTCACTGGCCACCAAAACACCTTGGCGGCGTGTGACCACCTCGCCGCGCCAGAGACCGTAGCGTTCAAATCGGTGGTGCATCGTGCCATAACCCCGCGTGAGTGTGAGGAACTCATGGCGAAACCCAATCAGCCCGCGTGTAGGGACGAGAAACTCTAATTTGGTCATCTCACCAGAGACACTCGGCTCCAGCGACACCATTTCGCCTTTGCGCTGGCCGAGGGCTTCAATCACACCACCGACACTCTCACTGGGCACATCAGCTACCCAGCGCTCGAAGGGTTCCTCAAGTTCCCCTTGCGGGTTGCGCCGCAAAATGACCCGTGGTTTAGAGACCTGCAACTCATACCC
>JAILZF010000011.1 GCA_023512635.1 Alicyclobacillus sp.
GCGTAGAGACCTGCAACAGCATCATCAACGAGGTGAGGAACAAGATAAGGAAGCGCATGGGTTGAAACAGATACAAACCGGCGTCCAGTTTCGCCAGGCTCCGCTCCCGGATACCCGCTTTCATCAATGGCAACATGTGTTTTTGTGCGCATGCAAAATGACCCTGCATCCAGCGCAAACGTTGCCGCAGTGAGGCGAGCAATGTGGTGGGTTTTTCATCATAGACGACGGCATCGTGCGCCCAGACAGGTAAGATGCCGCGCTCCACACAGCGTACTCCAAACTCCAGGTCTTCCGTCAAACCCGTGGCACCCCAACCCATCTCTCGCAAAAGCTGCAGGTCAATGCACAAGCCCGTTCCGCCCAAAGAACAGGAAAGCCCTAGGTTTTGCCGGGCATTTTGCCACATGCGGTTGCTGTACCAGTACGCAATGCCCATGGACACACTGACCCACGTGTCAAACGGGTTTTTCACGCCCAGGTAACCCTGAATCACACGGTGTCCGTCGCACAAACGGTCGTTCATCACGCGTAGAAAACCGGGATCGACCAGATTGTCCGCGTCAAACATCACAATAGCATCGTACACTGTTTCTCCCTGCCACAGCCGCTCCAGCATCCACTCAATGGCATACCCCTTGCCGCGCTTCTCCGCGTCGACGCGGACGTGTACTTGCGCGCCGTGGCGCAGCGCGACCTCGCGCGTGTGGTCCGTACAATTGTCTGCTATCACGTGGACATCGTATAACTCGCGTGGATATGACTGAGCCAACAGGCTGTCAATCAACGGACCGATGACCCGTTCCTCGTTGTGTGCCGCAATCACCACTGCAAACCGTTTTTGCGGTGCGTGCCGCAGCGGCGGGCGCCGGTACCAAATGCCAAACAAAGACAGGACGATTTGGTACACGCCAATGACCCCAGTAAAGACCTGCATCAGCAGGTATAAAAAATTCCACAGCGTATGCAACAGGGACATGGCCATCCCTCAGCTTTCTCCCCAGTTCCGGTGCTACAGCTTCATTCCGGCGTCCGTGCGGTTTACCGTTGTTCTCCGCTGCAGACAGAGACAGGCTGCAGCAGACCCACGGCTTACATTGTGCTAAGTTGGCGCTCCGCTGTCAACGGGCTGCGGCCTTTCCAGCATCGTTCCCAAGTGAGCCTAAATCCGTTACGATAGTGACATGAAGGATGGCCAGGCAAGTCTCTGCTTGCAACGCTGTCCTGCACACGCCTTGTGGCGTGAACAAAGGAGGTCCTCGCTTGGCCGCCCTGTTGAACGAGTGGGTTGCACACTACGGTAGTTTCGCCATCTTCGTCTTGATGACGCTGGAAAGCGCGTGCATTCCGATTCCCAGTGAAGTGGTCATGCCTTACGCGGGTTACCTCGCGTCCACCCACCAGCTTGCCCTGACCACGTCCGTGGTGGTGGCGACGGTGGCCAACGTCTGCGGCGGACTCATCGCATACGCCGTGGGGGCACGCGGCGGGCGCCCGCTGATTTTGCGTTATGGCCGCTACATTCGCCTCAACCCTCAACACTTAACCACCGCGGAACACTGGTTCGCGCGCTGGGGCGAATGGACCGTATTGCTAGGGCGGTTGTTGCCTGGCATGCGCACCTTTGTCTCACTGCCCGCCGGCGTTGGTCACATGCCCCTCAGGCGCTTTGTGCTTTACTCAGCTCTTGGATCCTTACCTTGGAACTTTCTGCTGACGTATAGCGGATACCAGCTCGGTGTCCATTGGAATACCATTGAAAGCCATTTAAAGCCTCTTACCTATTTCGGGGCCTTGGTATTGATTACGGCCGCCCTGTTCTTTTGGCTGTCTCCCAGGCGTGCCGCAGCCTGGCGGCGAAAGTAGGGTGTTACACCCCGCTGCCCGGTTGATGCGCCAGCCCGCTACACCCTGGCAATGGAACGCACCCGGTCTCCCAAGGGGCCTGGAAGCTCCAAGAGTTCTTTCGGTAAAAACAAACGATACTCTGCGTCTACGTTTAGAGAGCGGACGAGCCGCGACACCTGGCTTAACTCCGTCGACTCACCAGACGGTCGCAGCAGCGGGATCCCTTCACCCAAGGAGACGTACCCTGCCATGCCGGTGGTCCGGCCGCATATGTAATAATCTGGGTGGAATCCGCAGGCCCTTGCCGCTGTCCGCAGCGCGGCCCACTCTTCGCTAGAGGGCTCTGGGCGGACCACCACCGCAAACAGCCGCCGGTGCAAAAAGCGTTTGGCTAAGTCGGCCAAGACCGGGTCTGGCCCGTGCGACCACATGTGAAACGCGTACACCAGGGTGGACTCGTCCAATTCCAGGTACTGTGCCACCGAGACCTCGCCAGCGTCGGCAAACAGCGCAGCCAGCGGCGGGGGCATGTCCACTCGCTGGCCGTCCGCCCATAACTCCCCAGCCCGCCGCAGGATCTGACCCACCAAGACATCACTGCCGACCGTGACTGGGTGTAAGTAGACTTGCGTGTACATAAAATAGCGCGCCAGGATGTACTGCTCTACGGTATGCAAGGCTTGCCACTTTAAGACCACGCGTCCGTCCGCCACCGTCAAAGAGCGTATCAGGCGAGCCAGCTCGAAGCGCCCGTACGACACCCCGGTGTGGAGGGCGTCCCGCAGCAGATAGTCCATGCGGTCGACGTCCAACTGGCTGGCAATCAACTGACGAATCACGGGCGATCCCGCTTGTTTCCCCAGCAAATGGACCAAGTCGTCCGTAAAACCGCTGTCCACCTCATCGAGGACGAACCGCAGCTCGGGGTCTTCTTGCAAGATGCGCCGCGTCCACTGCTCATGGTGTACGGGGTAGACCGTTTCAAACGTGTGCGAAAACGGCCCGTGTCCAATATCGTGAAGCAAGGCGGCAGACAACGCCAGCTTCCGGTCACGCTCATCTGACGGCCAGCCGGTCTCGCGCCGCAAGTGCGCCAACACACGGCGCATGGTTTCATAGGTACCCAACGAGTGCGTAAACCGGCTGTGTTCAGCGCCATGAAACGTTAAGTACGACGTGCCCAATTGGCGAATCCGGCGCAGCCGTTGAAACGCTGCCGTATTGATAAGCCGCCACAACCAAGGGTCGTCGACCAAGACTTCATCGTGCACGGGGTCTTTGAGTACCTTATCTGACCACGCCAACGCGGGCCTCGCCTCCCTCCCGCCCTCACCCAGACCAGCCAGCCGAGGTCCGACTGACACGACAGAAACAGCCTACAGGGCGATTCCCCATAGGCTGTAACCCCAACCCGTTGACTCACTCACAAGAGCCGGGTTGACCCGCTTGTGTGGCGGTTCGAAAGCTTGTTCCACAGCCGCACGTGGAAACGGCGTTTGGGTTGTGGATACGAAAGCCGCGGCCTGTTACATCGTCCACGTAGTCCAACTCTGAGCCTGCCAACAGCTCTATGCTGTCCTGGTCTATGGCGATGGGGACGCCTTTCAGGGTCAACCGCTGGTCGGTGGGCTGTGGGGTGTCCAGTGCCATACCGTAGCTGAAGCCTGTGCACCCACCCGGTTTGACATACAGGCGCAAGACACTCTCCTCTGGCTCATGCTCCGCAAGCAATTCAAGCAGCTTGGCGGCTGCACTGTCCGTAAGAGTCAGCATCGGTTCACCCCCCTTGCTTCATTATAACGCACGCTGGCGAACCGCTGCCAACACCGCCTGTGCATGCCCCTCCACCTTGACGCGAGGGTAGACTTCCGCCACGTCTCCCGCCGGGTTGATCAGGTACGTGGTGCGGACAATCCCGACGGTTTTCCGGCCGAACATCGTCTTTTCACGCAGAACATCGTACGCACTGCACACCTGACCGTCCGTGTCCGCCAGCAAAGGGACAGTCAAACCGTGCTTGGCGGCAAAACGCTGGTGAGAGGCGAGCGAATCGCGCGAGATCCCGTAGACCGCTACTTGCAATGCTGCAAAATCCGGCAGATACTGACTAAACGAAACCGCCTCGTGCGTGCATCCAGGGGTGTTGTCCTTCGGGTAGAAAAACAACACCACCCAGCGCCCGCGGCACGCGGCCAACGCAACATCTTCCCCCGTATGCGCAGGCAAGACAAATGCGGGCGCTGGTTGACCGACTGACAACGCCATGGCTGCCACCCCTCCCCCGCGTGCAGCGGGCCCTCCTCACTCGCGGACGACCTTGACCGTGCGGATCTCCGGGTCATCCGGGCCTTGCACGGGCAAACCGGCACGCAGGTTTTCTTCAATATAATCCAGGTTGTCCTGCGATACCAACTCGCCCGGCAAGAGAATCGGGATACCAGGCGGGTAGACCATGATCATCTCGGCAATCGTCCGGCCTGCCGCCGCTTGCAGCGGCACAATCTCCGTCGGCGCGTAAAACGCCTCTCGCGGTGACATGCGCAACTCTGGCAGCGAAGGCACCTTGACGTGGACCCGCCGCCGGCCTACCTGGTCCCGGTAGGCGCGAGAGATGTGTTGCAAGGCCTCCACCAACCGGTGGATGTCCGACTCCTCGTCACCCCAGGAGACCACGCACAAGACGTTGTACAGGTCGCTAAGCTCGACTTCAATATTAAACTCTTCACGCAGCATGATTTCCACATCATAACCGCGCAACCCCAAGTCTTTCACACAGATGGTCAGCTTGGTCGGGTCCAGCGCAAACGTGGCGCTGTTGTGCAAGATCTCCCGCCCCGGACAGTACAAGCCAGGGATTTGGTTGATTCGCGCCCGGGCCATGTCGGCCAGCCAAATGGCTTTCTCCATTCGCTCTCGGCCGTACAAAGCCAGCTCTTTGCGCGCCGCGTCCAGTGAAGCCAAAAGCAAGTAAGACGTCGAGGTGGTGGTCAACATGCTCAACACCACCTGGACGTGCCGCGGGTCAACCAAACCTTCCCGGACATTGAGCACACTTGACTGGGTCATCGATCCGCCGAGTTTATGCACACTGGTGGCCGCCATGTCCGCCCCGGCCTGCATGGCTGAGAGAGGCAGCTGCTCGTGAAACGCGGTGTGAATGCCGTGCGCCTCGTCCACCAACACCGGTACGCCGCGGCTGTGCGCCAGCTCGACAATCCGGCGCAGGTCAGCGGCCACGCCAAAGTACGTAGGGTTGATGACCACCAACGCCTTAGCGTCCGGATGCTGGTTGAGCGCATCCGCCACCGTCTCCACAGACAACCCGTGCATTATCCCCAACTCATGGTCCACTTCCGGCGGCAGGAACACCGGTTGCGCACCCGCCAACAAGATCCCGGTCAGCACTGATTTATGCACGTTGCGCGGCACCAAAATCTTCTCGCCGGGACCCACCGTGGCCAATACCATGGTCATAATGGCGGTACTGGTCCCTTGCACAGAGAAAAACGTGTGGTCCGCCCCGTACGCCTCAGCCGCCAGCTCTTGTGCCGCTTTGATGACCCCGGTAGGGTGGTGCAAGTCATCCAGCGGCGCGATATTAATCAAGTCAATCGACAGGGCGTTGTCGCCAATAAACTGTTGAAACGCCGAATGCATCCCGCGGCCGCGCTTGTGAGCCGGGATGTGAAACTGGACCGGGTTGCGCTGGGCATGTGCCAGGAGCGCACTAAACAACGGGGTCTCCGCTTGGTTTAACCGCCAGTGGCCCCGCTCGACCACCGGGTCTGGTACAGATGCTGTTTGGCTCTCAATCACGCCAGGGGTCACTTGGACGCGTACGCTGCTCATGCTTCCCAACCCTCGCGAAACGCTGCGCTCGCCCGCTCCCACAGGTCTGGCCGCGCCTGCTGCAGGAAGGCTGCTGCGCGTTGCCGCACCGCTGCCGGGACCCCCGCGAGATCAACCTGGCCTTTGACCGCCCGGTCCATGCGGTTGACTTGTTCCGAGAGCGACTTATACCCTAAGCGCTGCTGCGCATCCACCCAAATGCGAAACGGCTGTGCCCCAGCAAACCCTTGCTGGCCGTCTTCTCCGCGGCGCAAGGTCAGCCAAATCACCCACACCTCACGCGTGGGGGTGAGCTCCTCCAGTGAGCGCGTGAAGGTCAACGAACGTTCCAGCTGACTCTTGCCATGGATGGCGCCGTTGTCGACGTAGACGTCTTCCCCGTCGACAAAGAGCGCCGACAGACCGCGCAGGGAGCTGTCGGTGCTGTGTTTCGACTGGCCTGTCAAACTCAGCTTTTCCACGCGCATCCCCCGCTTTGATGACGATCCGCTGCTGCGGACCGCGCTGTGCATATCCAACATTGTAGCGCGCGCTCTCCCTTGTGTCAGCCCAAAATATCGGGAATCCTCCCGGTTTACCAGACCCTTTGCAAAGCCTGGCAACCCTTGCGGCCAGCGCATGGACAGTCCGATTCAGGGCAAGGTAAAAGCAGCACAACAGACCGGACGAAGGGGAGACTACCATGAAGCGGCTCAAGCTCTTGGGGACGAGCGTGCTGGCCTGGGCTGCCCTGGGATTGGCGTTTGCGCCGGAGGTCAGGGCGGAACCCACCATCTATAACACCCCGCTGCCTTCAACCATCCGTGTGGCCATACGCGCGGAAAACCCCAGTGGTGAGGCAGACCCGCGCGGGCGCATCATGTGGGTGCAGACGGTCCCGTTTGAAGAATACTGCGAAGATGTGCTGCCGAACGAGTGGATTCCTTCATGGCACAAAGAGGCTTTAAAGGCGGGGGCCATGGCAGTCAAAATGTTCGCCTGGTACCACCACCTGCACCCTATCACCATAGACGGGTTTACGTTCGACGTGGACAACACGGTGAATTTCCAAACCTTTCGCTACTACTCACGTCAACCTGATACCAACGCTGCCATCCGCGAGATCCGACACGCGGTGTATGTCAAACCCAACGGTGAAATCATCGAGCTAAACTACCGAGCGGGCTACCGCAACAGCCCTAATTGGCAGTACCGCAACGCCCAAAAGATGGCTCAGTGGGGCAGTGAGTACTGGGCGGAACGCGGCTACAATTACCTGCAGATTTTGCAGTTTTACTACCTAGACCGGGCACTGCGCTGGATTTAACTGCCTGCTTGAAGTCTGCTGGCAGCAGCCCGGCTTGAACAGCACTTCAGTCACACTTTGCCAGCAAGGGGGATCACCTGTGTGCCATTTACATCAGCGTAGACCCAAGCTCACAGCCGGAGCGCGGCCGGTTCAACGGCGGCCCACCTGGGCGGCGTGTTTGTTGGCTGCGGCCCTCCTGCCCCTGCCCTGGCCGCAAACAGGCAGTGTTGCCTGGGCGGCCAGCGTGGCCACCGTCCAAGAACCTGCCGGGCCGCCATCGGCCCCTGCCGCCCCGTCGCCAGCGACGGCCGTGCAGGTAAACACCCAACAGCCCAGCAAGCAGCCGCCTGCCGCCGGACAACGGCCGCCACAGAACGGCACGCGCCCGCAAAGCCCGGCGCGGCCTACGCCCCCTTCCCCCGCAGCCAAACCTGGGCCACGCCCACAGCCGCCAAGCGGGAACAGCCGCAATGGGTCTGCGGCGGCTGGCAACCCGGGGACTTCGCCATCCCCGGGTCAACAAACCGCGCGTCCCCCTGCCGGAGCGGCCGTGCCCAGCCCCGGAGGGCCACCACCGGCCCTGCCACAAACCCAGGCTGCTCCGTTCAGCCCGTATGTGCCTTGGCCCACCTCAAAACTGCGCGTGCGGGTCATTGACGGACGCACCCAGCAGCCCTTGGAAGGCGCAGAGGTGGTATTGATTGAAACCGAGCAGCGGTTGCGCACTGGACCAGACGGCTATACCCCATGGTTCGACGCCCCGGTCATTCGCAACCCGCGCTACCGCCCCATGGTAGCCGAACTGCACGGCCAACTGGGCGTCATTGCTTACAAAAACGGTTACCGCGACTCGATTCACCTGGGGATTCGGATGCACGAAGGCGTCCCGACAGAGACCACGGTCTGGATGTACAAACTCGGCCCCGGGGATACACGGATTGAACCCGTGTTGTACCAAGTCCCTTATCACCACATCTGGCTGGTCGAACTGGCCGACCGGTTTCGCAGCAGCACGCAACCAGGCGAAGGGCCGGAGCGGCCGTAAGGCCGCTGCCCTGTGGCGCAGGCCGGTTAACGCAGGGCCTGCGCCATGCGCCGGGCTGCCTCACGCAGACGCGGAACGTCTGCCAGCAAACCAACGCGCACATACCCTTCCCCGTGCTGGCCAAAACCAACGCCGGGCGCTACCATCACATCTGCCGTGGTCAACAGGTGGTCGGCCAACCCCATGGAGGTCCAGCCTTCAGGCACTGGCAACCATACAAAAAACGACCCTTGCGGCGCTGGAACCTGCCACCCGTGTGCGGCCAACTCCCCGAGAAAGGCGTCGCGCCGCGCCTGATACGTCGCCACCAACTGCTGTACACAATCCTGCGGGCCGCGCAGAGCTGCCGCTCCGGCCAGCTGGACTGCGGCGAACACCGACACATAGTAGTGGTCTTGAAACAGGTTGATGGCGCGAATCACATCAGGGTGGCCAACGGCCACGGCCAGTCGCCAGCCGGCCATGTTGTAGGTTTTGCTGAGCGTATAAATCTCAATCCCCACCTGCTTGGCCCCTGGCGTTTGCAGGAACGAAGGCGGTTTCACACCGTCATACCCTATCGCCCCGTAGGCAAAGTCATGCACCACCAGGACGTTGTAGCGCTCAGCCCAGGCCACCGCTGCTGCAAACGTGGTGGGGCCTGCCCCCGCCCCGGTCGGGTTGTTCGGGTAGTTAAGAAACAACAGCTTGGCCCGTTCCCACACCGATTCAGAGATGCCTGCAAAATCCGGCAAGAACTGGTGTGCGGCCGTCAGGGGATACGTTGCCAATGTGCCGCCTGCCAGCGCCACACCGCTCCAGTAATCAGGATAGCCTGGGTCGGGCACCAGCGCGACGTCTCCCGGGTTCAAGTAGATCTCACTGATTTCCACCAACCCGGTCTTCCCCCCAAACAGCACGGCCACTTCCCGCTCCGGGTCTAACTCCACCCCGTACTCTCGCGCATAAAACGCTGCCGCCGCTTCTTTCAGAGCAGGCAGACCGGTAAAAGGCGGGTAACGGTGCGTGCGCGGGTCAAGGGCCGCGGTCCGCAACGCCTCCACAATATGCGGCGGCGTAGGCAGGTCCGGGTTGCCTTGCCCCAGGTTGATCACGTCCCGGCCTTGCGCGATACGCTCATTGACACGCTGCACCAAGTGCGCAAAAAATTGCTTGGGCAAGCGGTCCATCCGCTGCGCCAAGGTGAGCTTCAAAGCCTCTCTCTCCTCTCTGTCTACGTGCGGGTTGTCCCCTGTCCAGCTTGTCCCGCCGACGCGTCTGCCCAACCGCAGGCAAGGGTGACTGACCTTAGGAGAAACGCAGTTTTTTGCGTCGCAACCCGACACTCAAGGCCACACCTATGGCCATGTAGTTGGCCACCAGCGAGCTCCCCCCGTAGCTGATAAACGGCAGGGTGATCCCAGTTGACGGGCTTAGGTACATGTCCATCCCAATGTTTTCAAAGACCTGAAAGGCAAACATCCCGAGGGTACCCAGAATCAGATACGTCCCCAGTGCGTCTTGGGCGCTGCGCGCCAAGGACGCCAACCGGTAAAAGAGGATTAAGAATAAAAAGATCAGGGCACTTGCACCAACAAAGCCGAACTCTTCAGCGATGGCTGTAAAAATATAGTCGTTCCACTGGTTAGGAACCCAACCGCCGCGTGTTTCGATCCCGTTGAGCAAACCTTCGCCAAACACCCCGCCAGACCCGACGGCAATTTGTGCCTGGTGTACGTTAAAACCGGCACCCAGCGGGTCGTACCCCGGGTCCAGCCAAGTCACAATACGGTCCGCCTGATACGGCTTGAGCAGCTTGTGTTTAACCAGGACTTGGTTGATAAACACCTGGGCTTGATCCGGAAATTGGGTGGCCACCACCGTGATCAAACCGGCCATCACGACGATAGCCACCACCACCACGACAAAGTGGGAACGCCGGGCAAACGCAGTATACAGGGTGCCAGTAATAGCAAACATCACCAGGGCTTGTCCAAGCGCCGGCTCCTTCAGGGTCAACAGAAACGGAGGCACAAACAGGGCCAGCACCGGCCACAAGCGGCGCAGCCGGTCATCTGGAAACTCAGACTCGTCCAGACTGGCCAGGTAACTGGATGTGGACAAAATCAGCGCCAGTTTGGCAAACTCCGAGGGCTGAATGCTGACTGGCCCGGCGCCAATCCACGAGTGTGCGCCTTGAATGGCTGGACGGGCAAACACCACCACAAGCAAGACGATGGAAACCCCGTAAATCCACCAGTGAAACCTGCGCAAGTTGCGGTAATCGTAAAATGCGAGGGCAAACATCGCCACAAATCCAACCACTTCGTAGAGGGCTTGTTTGAGCACCGGGTGGCTGGGCATGTTGACCGCCGTCTTGCCGTACGTTGCCGCCAGGATGGCAATACAGCTGTACACGGCCAACAGGATGAGCACCAAGATCAAGGTATAGTCCAACTCGCGCAGATGCCTGCGCAGAGTACTCACGCTGCTCCCCCTCTCCAGGCCTGGCGAACTTAGTCAGGCCGAGGCTTGTGTAAGACATTCTGCCCGTACACGTACAGCCAACGCCGGGTCATCCGTGACGAGACCCTTCACGCCCAGCCGTAACAGCGCAGCCTGCTCCCGCGGATCGTTTACCGTCCAGGCATGCACAGGGATGCCCGCATGGGCTGCAGCCGCGAGCAGCGTCGGGCGAATCACGGGCAACCCGCGGTGCCGGACTGGCAGCTGCAGTGCACAGTAGGGCACGCGGCGCGGCGGACGCATCCGGCAGGCGCTGCGTGCCAAAAACGCCGCTGCCTCACGCGGTGAGGCACTGGTGGCCAGGCGGGCGCCCATCTGCCGCAGCGCTGTGAGCACCTCGTGGTGAAAGGAAGCCAGCAACACCCGCTGTTCAGCCGCACACTCCCAAATTTCACACACCAGTTGACGGAGAGAAGATGGGTGCGGCGGCTTGATTTCAAGATTGACCGGGGTGTGAGGAAAACGCGTGAGGACGTCACGCAGCGTCAACAGGCGAACCCCGCGTCCGCGGTAAGGAAACGTCTTGCCGCCGTCAGTCGTAAAGCGGTAGCCAAAGTCCAGATGGCTCAACTCACGGTACGTGAGGTCTGCCACACGTCCCGTACCGTTGCTAGTGGCATCGACCGTGTCGTCGTGGATCACCACCAGCGTCCCGTCACGTGTCCAATGCACGTCCAGTTCCAGTGCGTCGGCCCCACTGGCCACCGCCAGTTCAAAGGCTGGCAAGGTATTGGCAGGGGCATGTGCACTCGCACCGCGGTGCGCCACCACCAGCGGGCGAGCGCCCTGTAAAAAAGGCGGACGCGGACAGGTCAACGCCATCACCTCGCAACCCACGACACCCTGCGTGGGATCTATCGTATTATACTCCCCCGCCCGCCCGAAGTGCAGCCTTCATGGACGTAACGTGCCACCGCCCGAGGGTGTGCGAATGGCCCGTGCGGCATGACCCTCATCGTCGTACGATGTACCAAGCGCCCGCACCCCAGCGGTGGCACACCGCTGGCCGGCAGGCCCGGCATACCCAGACAGAGGGAATCTGCTGCGGCCTGCCCGCCCCCACCATGCTCGTCGCAACGAAGACCCGTGAAGGAGGCGCCTTGGATGGTCCGCCGCCCTGTTCCCACCCAAGCCTTGCTAGGATCTCCCGTTTGCTGTGACACACCGTATGGGCCGGTCTGCGGTGTGGTCATCGGTTGCACCTCCACCCACCTTTGGTTAGCCCCCTTGCCCGGTCCACTGTGCCCTGCCCCGCGCTGGACCTACCGTGCGGCCAAACGTCCGCCGGGACACTGGGCGGCTGCCGGATGGAACCTAGCTGTACCGCTTGCCGCCATCCTCGGCATCTCGGCACTGTCCGTTTACTGGTGGTAACTGGCGGCCAGCGCCCCCTTCGCCTGGGAGGATTCCGGCGGCCCGCGTCGAACCTTGACCGCGGGTGAGACGACGGGCCAGGAGGGGACGCGCGTGCCGGTCAAACCACACGGTATGGACTTCGTCTTGTTTTTCACGGTGTTGATCCTGTGCGCGGTCGGCGTGATTACGGTTTACTCGGCAAGTACCCCGGCTGCGCTGCAGCAACACCTGCCAGCCGACCACTTTGCAGTACGGCAACTGGCGGCAGCTGCACTCGGCCTCACCGCCTGCCTGGTGATCAGCCGCTTGTCGTACGCGTGGTGGTACCGCTTGGCCCCGGTGCTCATGTTGATTGGTTTGCTGCTGTTGCTGGTGGTGTTGGTCCCTGGCATTGGTTGGTCGCAGTACGGGGGCCGGCGCTGGATTGGCCACGGCAACTTTCACCTGCAGCCATCCGAGTTGGCCATGGTGTCGACCCTGTTATACCTCGCCTTTTTCTTTGCCAAAAAGTCCATGTTGCGCAACGACTTTAAACGCGGCGTGCTGCCGGCCGTCTTGGTGGCCGCACTGAACTTTGGCCTGGTGGTGCTCGAGCCGGATATGGGCACGGCGCTCACGCTGTTAGCGGCTGCCGTCGCCGTTTTGTTCGCCTCCGGGGTACGGCTGAAACCCCTGTTGCTGTTGGGAGCCGGCTGTGCTCCCCTGCTCATGTTCATTGCCTTAGCAGCCTCCTACCGCTCCAGCCGCATTGAAGCCTGGCTGCATCCGTTTCAGAACAGTAGCGGCAAAGCCTATCAGCTGTTGCAAGGCCTTACGGCTATTGCCGCTGGCGGGTGGTTTGGCCGCGGCTTTGGGATGAGCTTGGAAAAGACAGGTTACCTTCCTTTTGCGTATACCGATTTCATCTTTCCAGTGTTTGTGGAAGAATGGGGATTGGTGGGGGCTGCTACCCTGCTGTTGGCGTTTGCTGTGGTGTTTTGGCGCGGGTTTCGCATTGCCCGACGGGCGCCAGACCGCTTTGGTACGCTCTTGTGCGTCGGCTTGACCAGTCTGCTCGCGCTTAAAACGCTCATCAACCTGGGGGCTGTCACGGGTCTGCTGCCCGTGACCGGGATCCCGCTCCCGTTCATCAGCTTTGGCGGAACTTCGCTCGCCGTCAACCTGGCGGCCGTCGGCTTGTTGTTAAGTGTCTCCCGCTACACGCGCGAAGACCTTGTGGACGAACCGTTGGATGAACCCTTGCCAGCAAACGCAGACGGAAACCTGGTACTCCTGCCAGGCCCTGGCAAGCCACCGCTCGCAGCCTTGCCAGGTGCCCCCCGGCCACAACCTGCCCGGCCGCGCCGGCCGGACGCCAACCGTGAACCGGTGATGCACCTGGCCAGTGGGCGTAACCGCCGCGCGCCCACCGTGGCAGCGCGGCCGCGCCCAAGAGCGGCCGAACCTGCCCGCCCGCGGCCGCCTGTGCCACCGGGACGCACCTGGCAAGCCCGTAACAGCAGCTTCCAAGGCAACGCCGCATCAGGAAAAAACCCGCGGCGGCCAGACCGGCCCCGTGGCCCCAAACCGCGGGGGCGGGGGTGGCGGCGGGACACCTGAGGCCTGGTTGCGGCGGCGGAGTGTCATGTTTCGGGACGGTTGTACGGGATTCCCCCGGCGGCACACGACGAGAGAGGGGGAGAGTCACGTTGACTCCCATAGAACTTGGACAGGGCGTTTGGCTGATCGATTTGTTTGAGGAAGACCGCGCGTGGCGCACCGGATCGTACATCATCCTGGACGAACAGGTAGCACTGATTGAAACCGGTTCCGCCCGATCTCACCCAGCCTTGCTGGACGGCCTGCGGGCGCTGGGTCTGACCCCGGCCGACCTCGACTACGTGGTGGTCACCCACGTTCACCTCGATCACGCTGGCGGCGCTGGTGCCTTGATGGCGTTGGCGCCACGCGCCCAGCTGTTGGTACACCCGCGCGGAGCCCGGCACATGGTGGACCCTACGCGGTTGTGGGAGGGGGCACGCGCGGTGTACGGGGACCAGCTCGAGGCGCTGTTCGGCAGTGTGCAACCGGTGCCTGCCGAGCGCGTGCGCGCCATGCAGGACGGCGAATGTCTGCAGCTTGGTCGGCGCCAGTTGACGTTTTACGACGCCCCGGGACACGCCAAACACCATGTTGTGGTCTTGGACCCCCTGGCGGAAGCGCTGTACGCCGGTGACGCCCTCGGCATCCGCTATCGCAGCGGCTATACCGGGTGGCCGTTTGAATGGGTGATGCCATCCACGTCGCCGGTCGATTTCGATCCCGTCGCCGTACGCCATACGGTCGACAAACTCCGTCCCCTGCCGTTTACCTGGGTCTACCACACTCACTTTGGTCCCTCGCCCAAGGCGGAAGCCTTGGCGCAGACACTGCAAGGAGCAGAAGCGCTGGCGGCGTGGATTTCTCGCGTGTACCGCCCGGACGTGCAGCCACGAGAACTCATCTCCGCCCTTTACGAGTGGGTAGCAGCCGACCTACGCCGGCGCGGGTACACCCCAGGGCCCGACCTGACGGTCTTAAAGACCGACGTGGTCTTAAATGCCCTTGGCCTTCTGCACTATGAGCGGCAGCGCCGGCTGCGCGCCGCCCAGCCATCCTAGCCGCAAGGCCAGCCGTCAACCGGTTGGCCCTGAGACACTCCCCAGCGGCCAGCGATGGCGCACCAGGTAGCGCAGCCGCCCGTCCATCCGCAAGGATTCGAATAAACACAGCTCCTGCACCTGCCAACGCAGAGCCGCCAACTGGGGTTGCACCGCTGACCGCGCAGCCGCAGCAGCCTCCCAACTGTCCGCATCCAGTTCCCGCGCCAACGTCAGGTGGGCCCGGTACGGCCGCGCGTCCAACGCGCCGGGCCAGCCCGCGGCAACCAACGCCTGCTGCACCGCTTGGTGCAGCGCAGCCAGCGGTTGCTCGGCCGCAGGCGTCAAGCCCGCCCAGAGCACGCGGCTGCGCGGAAAGCGGCCCAAACCGGTCAAGCGGACGATAAACGGCAACACCGCTCCAGCCGCTTGCTGTCCTGCTGCCGCCAACACAGTTTCTTCTGTATCTGGCCGATGTCCTATAAATAACACGGTGACGTGCAACAGCTCAGGTGCAGACCAGTTGCGCGCCACAAGTCCGCCCGCACGCAGCGTAGCCTGCAGAGTTGCCAAGCGGGTACGCAGCTCGTCTGGTACAGCAACCCCAAAAAACCACCGAGCCATGTTATGACCTGCCTGCGAGCGCTTCGTAGGCCAACCGGTCAAACCCTGCCACGACGCGCCCTCCGGCCACCAGAACCGGCCGCTTCAACAGCTTGCCGTCCTGGCTTAACAGCGTTAACCACTGCTCATCAGACAGCGCCTGGTCCTTTAAGCCGAGCTCGCGGAAGCGCGTACCCTTGCGGTTGATCAGCGGCTCCACTCCGCCCAGCTGCTGCGCCCAGGCACGCAGCTGAGCCAGCGAAGGCGGCTGTTGGACCACGTCGTGAAACTGCGTCTCCATCCCTAGGCTGCGCAAAAACTGCTGCGCCTGACGGCAGGTGGAACATTTTCGATACCCGTACAACGACCATCCCTGCGTCTCTTCCACAAACACCCTGCTCCTTTCCTGTCCTTGTGGCCGTGCAACCTGTCTCTGCGGCCCTGTTCCCCACGCTGCGGACACCACCAGGCCGCCGGCATCACCTGCCGCCCGCTCCCTGGCTATGGTTATAGTATAATCCTCTTGTCTGCTAGGAGGAGGGATGGGTGTGCTGCTCGGGGTCTGGCTGGGCAAACTGATGGCCTGGCTGTTGCGCTTAACCGGCCGCCGGGCCACGAGCCTGCCCGGACAACTGGCGTTGCGCCTGACACCGCGCTTGCTCAGCCAGCTCGGCGGGCAGTTGCGGCGCTGCGTCATCGTGACTGGGACCAACGGCAAGACCACCACCGCCAACCTGTTGGCGCACATGATGGAACAAGCCGGCCCGCTGGTGCACAATCGCGAAGGGGCTAACCTGCCACAGGGCCTCGTCACGGCCCTGCTGCAATACACCAGTTGGCTGGGCAGGCTGCGCGTGTCCACGGCGTTGTTTGAGGTGGATGAGGCCACCCTGCCTGCCGTCGCCGCCTGCCTGCCCGTCAAGGTGGCAGCGGTAACCAACGTCTTCCGCGACCAACTCGACCGCTACGGAGAACTTGACGGAGCCCTTGGCAAGCTGCTGACCGGGCTGCGCCAGACCCAGGCCGTCCTGGTTTTAAACGCGGACGATCCGCTTGCTCACTTCCTTGGCTTGCGCTGTGGCCGTCCGGTGGTGGCGTACGGCATGAGCCGCAGCTGTGTACAGACGCACAGCCACCAACAGGTACGCGACGGAGCGTTCTGCTTGGAATGTGGTACGCGCCTGACGTACGACGGGTTTTTTTACGGCCAGTTGGGATTGTACCGCTGCCCTGCCTGCGGCTTTTTACGCCCGCACCCCGATGTGTTGGGGGTGTGGCAGGGCGACGCGCTGGAGGTCGAAGAGGCCCAGCTGCCGCGCGTTCGCTACCATTTGCCGGTACGCGGCTTGTACAACGTCTACAACGCGCTGTGCGCCATCGCCTGCGCCCGGGTTCTCGGACTGAACGCTGAGCAAATCGCCGCCGGGTTGGCGCAGTTCCAGGCACCACTGGGACGGATGCAAGCCTTCACCACACGACCGCCGAGCGTCTTACACCTGGTCAAGAACCCTGCCGGGTGTGACAGCGTTCTGGCGGCGGTGCAGGCAGAGCCCGGCCGTAAGGTGGTGTGTGCGGCCATCCACGACCTGGCGGCCGATGGACGCGACGTCTCTTGGCTGTGGGACGCAGACTTTGAGCAACTGGCGAGTGACCCGTCCGTGGTCAGCTGCGTGGCCACAGGCTTGCGTGCCGAAGACATGGCCGTGCGTTGGAAGTACGCGGGGGTGGCACGCGAGCGCATTGCCTGCCACCCCGACTTGGCGGAAGGCCTGGCGCTAGCGTTTGCTGCCGCCGCCCAACAGGGAGCCACTGTCCACTGCCTGGCGACATACACCGCCCTGGCACCGCTCGCTGATCTACTGCAGAGGAGGGAACAAGCGGATGCCTCGCAGCCTGCGTATCGCCCATCTGTATCCTGACCTGCTCAACCTTTACGCTGACCGCGGAAACATCCGGACGCTTGTCCAACGCTGCCGCTGGCGCGGCCTGGCTGTCGAGGTGACGGCCGTACCGGCGGGAGATGTGCCGCGGCTGCACGAGTACGATCTGGTGCTGCTGGGCGGCGGGTCTGACCGTGAGCAGCAGTTGGTCGGACAAACCTTGCGCAGGTACCAAGCGGAGTGGCGCGCGGCCGTGGCGGCAGGCTTGCCCCTGCTCGCCATCTGTGGCGGCTACCAGCTGCTCGGCGAGTATTACGAATTGCCGTCGGGCGAGCGCGTGCCTGGCCTGGAACTCTTAGAGATGACGACGGTGGCAAAATCGCCGCGGCTGATTGGTAACATCGCCATAGCCTCGGCCAAGTGCGGGACGATTGTCGGCTTTGAGAACCATGGAGGCCGGACGTACCACCGCCACCCCCCCCTTGGCCGCGTCTTGCGCGGGCACGGCAACAACGCCAGCGATGGTACAGAAGGAGTGCGCTGGTTAAACGTCTTTGGCACCTACATCCATGGCCCGCTGTTGCCAAAAAACCCGCGGTTGGCCGACCAGTTGTTGCGTACCGCCCTGCGCTACGCTGGCTTGCCGGACGAATTGGAGCCCCTGGACGACGAGCTGGAGCTTGCGGCGCACGCAGCCTTCCTCGAACGGCGCCTGCAACTGTCCACCCAACAAACGGAGGGCAGCCATTCCCCGGGGGAGGAACGGTTGCCCGCGGGTCATCCCAGCCGCCCCACCTAACCTGCCCGCGCTCAAGCCCGTCCCACTCCCGCGGGTCCTGCAGAACCGCCGTTGTAACTGGTCGTATCTGCCAGACTACACCTGCGGCTGCGACGTCCGGTTCTCCCGCCGGTGCACGTCGCCAATCACGTCTCCTTGCGCGTTCACCCCAAGATAGGTGACATCCGCCAGACTGCGTGCCCCCAAACGGCGTATCTGCGCGTCCAGCCAAGCTTCATCCAGGCCCAGGCTGCGCAGCTTGTCGCCGTCGATTTCTCCGTCCACCACCACTTCCACGTACGGCCCTTGCCCCGCCTCTGATAAATCCGGCCCGCGCACCAGGTCAGCTTTGGACACCGACTGCGCCTCCTGGCGCGGCAAGATACTCAGATTGCCCGTAGGTTCGAGAATCGCATACTCGATCTCGCTGTACGAGAAGTACCCTTTCTCGCGCAACAGCATCCACAGCACGTCCAAGTTGACTTTGGTGCGCCGCAGGTTCTGGCGCAGAATCACACCCTTGTGGATGAGCACCACCGGTTCCCCGTTGGCCAAGCGGCGGAACGTCCGGTTTTTCAAGGCAAAACAAGCAGCCACCACGCAAGCGGCCGTAAACAACACCAGGGTGTAGCAGGTGGTCAACCAGTCGCGCAGGGTGTTGGAGGTGATCATGTCAGCCGCGATATTGCCCATGCTCGCCCCCGCCACCCAGTTGAAAAACGTAAGCTGGGTCAGTTGCGTACTGCCAATCCAACGCGCCAATCCAAGCAGAATCACAAACGTCAACAGCGTGCTGGCGGTGAGCAGCAGCGCGTGCCAAACCATGGTGCGTCCCCCCGCGTGTGCCACGTCCTGGATCGGTTATGCCCAATCCAGGTGCATTCCACTCCCCCCTTAGGTCGTCCTCTCCGCGGGTGCTTCCATGTACGTTTGTAAAAACGCCCGCAGGTTGTCCGGGATGCGAGCTGACTTTTGCGTCTCGTGATTGTAGTAGACCATCACCGCGTCGGCACAAAACACCTCGCGCCCATCGCCTTGGCGCACAATGCGCTGGTGCATATCAAAGCTTGCCCGGCCGATGCGCGTCACCCACGACTCGATGTCCAGCAACTCACCGTGAAACGTCTGCGCACGATACTCCGCTTTGACCGCTACCAACAAGAGGGGGATGAGCGGACCGCTTAACCCCATTTCCCGAACCAGCTGGCAGCGCGCTTCCTCGATGTAGGTAAAATACGTGGCGTTGTTAACATGGCCAAGTGCATCCGTGTCCCGGAAGCGTACCCGCATCTGCCAATGATGGCGCAAACCGTTTCCTCCTCTCAGCAGCGGCGCCCGAGCGGCTGTCCTCCGGGAAACAGCCGCTGCGGGCGCTCGCGCCGGCCGTACGATGTGGTCATCAGGCCGGGGTTATTCGCTGTCCTTGTACAACCGCTTGAGCTCTTCAATCACGCTCGGGTCTGCCAGCGTGGTGGTGTCGCCCAACACCCGGCCTTCTGCGATGTCGCGCAGCAACCGCCGCATGATTTTTGCACTGCGCGTCTTAGGCAGCTCGGCCGTGAAGATCACCTCTTCTGGCCGCGCCAGCGCGCCAATCTCATTGACGACGTGTTGTTTCAGCTCGGCCACCAACGCCTCGTCCCCCTGCACGCCTTCTTTCAGCGTAACAAACGCCGTGATGGCCTGGCCTTTGACCTCGTGCGCGCGGCCAATCACCGCTGCTTCCGCCACTGCTGGGTGGCCGACCAAGGCGCTCTCCACCTCCATCGTGCCGATGCGGTGGCCGGACACGTTGATCACGTCGTCAATTCGCCCGAGGATCCAATAGTACCCGTCTTCATCCACACGAGCCCCATCCCCCGGCAGGTAAATCCCAGGGAACTTACCGAAGTACGTCTTGCGGAAGCGTTCATCGTCCCCCCAAATGGTTCGCAGCATCGACGGCCAAGGACGCGTCAACACCAGGTAACCGCCGCTGCCTGGCTGTACTGGATGGCCGTCCTCGTCCACCACCGCTGCCGCGATGCCTGGCACCGGGCGCGTAGCAGACCCCGGTTTGGTGGCCACAAGCCCGGGCAGGGGGGCAATCATCGCGCACCCCGTTTCGGTCTGCCACCAAGTATCGACAATCGGCGCTTGCCCATGGCCAATGTGCTCGTGAAACCACATCCACGCCTCCGGGTTGATCGGTTCGCCGACAGTTCCCAACAGGCGCAGCGTGCTTAAGTCGTACTGCTGCGGGTACTGCGGTCCCCACTTCATAAATGTACGAATCAACGTCGGCGCAGTATAGAAAATGGTGACCCCGTACTTTTCAATCAGCTCCCAAAAGCGACCGCGGTGCGGCCAGTCAGGGGCGCCCTCGTACATCAGCATGGTCACACCCGCCGACAGCGGCCCGTACACGACGTACGTATGACCAGTAATCCAGCCGATGTCAGCCGACGACCAGTAAACGTCGCTATCCTTTAAATCAAACACGGTGCGCATGGAGGTGTTGGCGCCCACCAGGTAACCGCCGGTGGTATGGACAATGCCTTTAGGCTTGCCCGTTGTCCCAGAGGTATAGAGCAAGAACAACACATCTTCCGCGTCCATCGGCTCAGCCGGTACGGGAGTCTTAGGCATCTTCGCCGCCAGCTCATGCCAGTCGACGTCGCGGTCTGCGTGCCAAGCGGCCTGAGCAGCGTCCCCTACGCGGCGCACCACCAACACCTTCTCGACGGGTGTTCCCTGGACCGCCTCATCCGCGTTGGCCTTCAGTGGAATCAGACCGCCTCGCCGCCAACCGGCATCGGCCGTAATCAACAGCTTGGAATCGGCATCGAGGATGCGTTCGCGCAGGGCATTGGCCGAAAACCCGCCAAAGACGACGGAGTGAATGGCGCCAATCTTCGCACAAGCAAGGATGGAAAACACCAGTTCCGGAATCATCGGAAGGTAAATCGTCACCCGGTCGCCTTTGCGTACCCCCAGGTGGCGAAGCATGTGCGCTGTACGGTCGACCTCGCGCCCCAGTTGCTCATACGTCAAGGTCCGGACGTCCCCCGGTTCACCTTCCCAGAAGATTGCTACTTTATGGCGACGCGGCCCCTGCCGGTGGCGATCCACCGCATTGTAAGCAGCGTTCAGTTTGCCACCCAAAAACCATTGGGCATGCGGCGGGTCCCACTGCAAGACCTGCGTAAACGGTTCAAACCAGTCTAACTGGCGCGCCTGTTCCGCCCAGTACGCCTCCGGGTCTTGGTCTGCCCGCTCATAGACACTTGGGTCATTGACGTTGGCTTGTTGCCGGAACGACGCTGATGGCGGAAACAGACGATCCTCGTGCAAAAGCGTGTCTAAATGATGATGAACCTCTGACGACATCCTCTCGACTCCTCCCCCCGTCGATTCAGCCCTGCCAGACCGCCGGTTCTGCCACCTTGCTCACTGCATCGCAACCGCTTTCATAGAAGGGCTATACTGTCATTCTACCTTAGGTAGCTCGGCCGGGGTCAAGCAGCATGTCCTTTTCGAACACCTCAGAACCATGGGGGGTGAAGTGAAAGACCCCACCCCCCAACCTTCTCTTTACGTCTCACCAGGAACCCCGCGCGATGTCCGAAACACCCCGTGCTCTAACAACAAGGCCAAAGAGACCCCGACCATCAACCCATTGCTCAACAGATAGGACAGCACGCTTGGCAGCCCAGCCCAGGCTTGGCTTGGGATAAAAAAGACCCCGACCCCCGGCATCACCGACAGACTGATGACGAGCAGGTTTCGAGCGTTCAGCGGCAGGCGTTGGTAATCCCGCAACCCCATGCCCAGCAACTGGGCAAACACCGTGAACAACACCGCATAGCCCACCGGTTCAGGTAAGGTGGCAAACGCCTGGCCGATGGCCGGTACCAGACCAATCACCACCAGCCCGGCCGCAGCCAACGCATACGGCAGGCGAGTGGCAACGCCCATCAAGGCCACCAGGCTGGCAGAAGAAGCCAGCGGAACCATGCCCGGGGTGCCAAACAGTCCTGCCAGTGCTGTGCCTAGCCCTGACACCAGTGTACCGCGGCGCAGCGCCCCCGGTTCCATGACCTCTCCCGCTGCACTAGCGGTCGCGTAGACTGCAGCAATTAAATTAGAAAGCAGGATCACCATCGTCATGACGGCCGTCACGGCAATCCCTGTGAGTGGCTGCGGAGGTCCGTACGGCAAGACGGCCGGCAGCGCCAAAACCGGTCCACCGCGCACCCAGGGCGGCAACCAGCCGAGCAGCGCGTACAACACCCAGCCCAGCACCATGCCCACCAACACAGCGACTGTACGCAGCACCCCAGGGCCTTTGACGGACAACCACAACGTCACCACCACCAGCAACAGGGACACCCCGGCCACTGGCAGCTGCACTCGGGCGCTGTTGGTCAGGCCCAGCATGCCGCGTACCATAGGCCCGGAAAACTGCAGCGCCAACAGCACCAGAAAGGTGCCCGTCACGGGCGCGGTAAACCAGCGGCGGACGGTGTTGACCCAGCCCAGCGCGCCCAACGCGATGTACACCACACTCCCCGCCAGGAGCGCAAACTCGAGTTGTTGCAACAGGCTGTGCATGGGCAGTCCCGTTTCCCGGGCCATGTTGATGAGCTCGGTCCACACCCCCCACCACATACCGGCCGGCCCTTCGACAATAGGCAAGCGATGCCCCACGCACACCTGCAGCAAACCCAAGACGCCGCAGACCACAAGCGTTTGGTCGGTAAACCGCGCCACTTGCTGCGGGGTCATCGACAACGCGGGCCCCAATACCAACGGCACCGTGATGATGCTGGCCAGCATAAACACAAACCACTGCAGCGCCACCAAGACCTGGACCCAGGCTGTGGCGCGCGGCGATGGCACCATGGTGGACGTCGAACTCGTCTCTGGCAATCCCCCGCCCCCTCTCTTTGCTTCCTCTCGATTTCGCCAAGGACGCGGTGAATGCCCCCGAACGCGGGTGGACGCGGTTACGCTGGGGATTGCACGCGTACCCCACTGCGTTCTAGCACTGCGCGCAACTGCTGGACAAACGCCACGGCGCCCGGGCTGTCCCCATGCACACAGACGGTCTCCGCACGCAGACGGACGGCTTCCCCGGACAACGCAGTGACCCGGCCTTCCCGCACCATTTGCAGTACACGCGCGGCCGCTGTATGCGGGTCATGCACCAGCGCCTGCGGGTGGTGCCGCGGAGTGAGTGAACCATCCGCTTGGTAGGTGCGGTCAGCGAATACCTCGCTGGCAGTGCGCAAGCCAGCGGCTGCGCCCGCCGCCAGCAAGTGGCTTCCCGCCAATCCGTACAGCACGAGCGCCGGGTCGACCGCACGCACGGCCGTTGCGACCGCTTCCGCCAACACCGGGTCACGGGCGGCCATGTTGTACAGCGCGCCGTGTGGCTTCACGTGGCACAAGCGTCCTCCCTCCGCCCGTACCAACGCTGCCACCGCCCCTACTTGATAGACGACCCAGGCGTACACCTCCTCGGGCGTCACCACCCATTCGCGCCGGCCAAAACCTAGCAGGTCAGGAAAGCCAGGGTGTGCGCCCACCGCAATCCCTTTGCCCAACGCCAAACGCACCGTGCGCCGGATGGTCAGTGGATCGCCCCCATGAAAACCGCACGCCACGTTGACAGAAGACACCCAGTCGAGCAGGGACTCGTCTTCACCCGTGCGAAACGCGCCGTAGCCTTCTCCCATGTCAGCGTTCAAGTCTATCTGCAACCGAGCCTCGCCTGCCTTTGTCTGATGGTCTTGATGTCCCGGTCCGCCCCGCTGGTTACAGCGGGGTGGGGTTCTCCGGCCAACCCTCTGCCCACCTTGCCTGACAGGCCCAAGCCAAGGTGTGCACCGACTGGCGAAGTGAACGCCATGCCGCTTGCGCCTCCGGCCAAGTGACAGGAACAAACCGCACCCACTGCCCCGGCCGCAGTTGGGCAAGCCGAGGCCCATCAGCCCGCACCACCTGGGCCAGCTTGGGGTAGCCGCCGGTGGTTTGGCCGTCCGCTTGCAACACAATCGGTTGTCCGTCAGGCGGCACCTGAACGGTTCCCGCGCACACCGGTTCAGACAACATCTCTTGCCCAGCTCGCAAGGCCAGCCGCGGCCCGCGCAAGCGACAGCCCATACGGTCAGAGGCCGACTGAACTTGAAATGCGCACTGCCAGAACAGCTGTTCACTCTCGGGGGTGAACCAGGGAGCTTGTGGCCCGGGCAGGGCGCGTACCACTACTTCCGGCTGATGCAAGGCGAGCACATCCTGCCAAAAAGCAGGCGAGACATGCCACGGGGCTGTCATCACCGCTTGCACAGGAAGCCCAGCCAGCCAGCGGGCCAGTACCGGGGCGGGAGTCCCCCACGCCAATCGATCTCCAGCTTGCAACGCCCTTCCCTGATATCCGCCCAATCCGGCGCGTGCCAATGTACTGGCAGAACCGAGCACCTGGGGGACGTCCCACCCGCCGGCCACCGCCAGGTACGCGCGTGACCCGCTTTGCAAGACACCCAACTCAAGGACGGTGTCCGCCCCGACCAACAGAGGCCGCCAACCGACCGGCGCGCGGAATAACCACCGTGGGTCGGGTCCGATGCACCCCTCCCTGGCATGAATAGTCAGCGTGACATCTCCGCCACACACCGCGAGCACTGCGCTGCGCTGAAAATGCAACACCGGTCCAGTGAGCGTGATCTCCAAGACGGGCGCATGCAAAGGATTACCGACAAGCGCGTTGGCCACTGCCATGGAGAACCGGTCCAGGGCGCCGCCGACACTGACGCCAAACCGTTGAAACCCGTGCCTGCCGGCGTCTTGAACGGTGGTCCACAGACCAGGCCGGATGACCACCACCACCCGTCAGTCCCCCCGCCCTGCCAGAGATGCAAAGTCGTCAGCGCTGATGGGCACAAAACGCACGTGATCGCCCGCTTGCAGCCATGCAGGCGGGTTGGCTGTTGGCGTAAATAAGCGCAACGGCGTACGGCCTATGACATGCCAGCCCCCAGGCGAAGGGAAGGGGTAAATCCCGGTCAGGCTGCCGCCGATGGCGACGCTGCCAGCCGGGACTTGCACGCGCGGTGTAGCCCGGCGCGGGGTTGCCAAACGCGGCGGCATGCCGCCGAGATAAGGGAATCCGGGGGCAAAACCAATCATCCTTACGGTGTAATGGGCCGAGCTGTGTAAGTGAACGACAGCCTCCTCCGCCAGCCCATGATACGCTGCTACCTCCGCCAAGTCGGGGCCATCATCGCCACCGTAACAGACCGGGATGTCCACGGTTTTCGGGGCAGACAGCGGGACATAGGGCACCAGCGGCAAACGCTCGCGGAGTGCGGCGGCCACCGAAATCACATCCACCTTCCAGGCATCGACATACACCGCCAAGCTGACCAAGGCCGGAACCACTTCCACCTGCCCTGGCAGCGGCTGGCGCTGCAACCACTGCGCCAGCCGCAACACTTGCTGGTGGCTGGCTTCATCCCACTCTCCGGCAAACCGCGCCAGTACCGCTTCTTCAGACATAATCTCCACGACAGGCCAGGATGTGCCCACTCTGCGCACTTCCTTCCATCGTGAATCGTGCCTTGTTCTGCCTTATTTAGGATAACACACAATAGTCTCATTGGGGGTGAAAAGAATGGAAGGAGTTCTGCCGATGAAGCTCCTGGAGGAGCAATATCCGAACAAGAACCCTTGGTTCTGCCATCAGCAACAGTGCGACCAATGGACGGCCGGACTTCTACCCTCCCACCCGTGAGCTGACGCGAACAGGCTCTCCCGGATGCGGGTGTTTGACCCCCAATAATTGTTTCGGCAACACAAACGACACCGCAAACCCGATGGTCAAGATGATTGCCATCACCCACATCCCCATGGTTTGCGATCCGGTAAGCGACAGGAGAAACCCCGTGAGGTATGGCCCGACAAACGACCCCAAGCCCATGGCCACGCCTATCATGCCGCGAGCTGCTCCGTCCAGTTCCTTGACAAAAACCAGTGACGGAATGCTGTAAAAGCTCGGCATATGCGCCTGCAAGAAGAAGCCAATGAGGCACATCAAGGCAATCGCCAACACGGCTTGGCCACCTGCTGCCGTGGCGAGGCCTAGCGCTAAAGCGAAGCACAACAACGGCACACCGGTGGTTAGCCGCCGCTGCTGCACGCGCCTGGCAATCCACGACCAAACCCACAAGCCTGCGATGGCCGCGAGAGACGGCAAGGCGCTGATCCAACCCACCGCAGCCATCCCGGCATGGGTGAGGTTTTTGATGGCCGTGGGCATCCACAGGCTAAAACCAAACTGTCCCACGTTGACGCAGAACCCAATGATACACAACGCCCACAAAGGCTTGCTCTTGACGAGCGCCGCCAAAACCGGCCCCAGCTTTTGACCACTGACGGTGAGGGTCGAGGACGTCCGCACCGCCTCTTGTTCCGCTTGCACCGCAGCCACCACGTACTCCTTTTCTTCAGAACTCAGCCAACGCGCCTGTTCCGGCCGGTCCACCACGATAGCAATCCAAAGCAGAGCAGTCAGAAAACTGATGATCCCCATTATCAAAAACATGATGCGCCAGTTAAACGCCGCAATCAACATGCCGCCCAGCGGACCCGTCAACAACGCCGCCGCGGATACGGAAGTAAAGTAAAACGAAATGGCCCGATTGCGTTCCCCGTTTTGGTCAGGAAACCAAAACGCCAAGAGCGTCACCACCGCCGGTGACAGGGAGCCTTCCGCCACGCCGAGCACAAAGCGCAAGACCATCAACTGCCATGGGTGGTGGACCCACCCCGTCAGACCAGAACACAGGCTCCAAACCACAATCGCCCCCGCCAAAAACCACTTGGCCCTGGCTTTTTGCGCGAGCTGCCCAGCTTGCACCTGCAAACACAACGCACCTATAGAAAAGATACCCGAGGCAAACCCGGCCAGCGTTGCGTTCATGGCCAGGTCTTGCATCATGCCACCCGGCAAGGCAATGCTCATCACTTGCCGGTCCATAAACCCAAAGAAATTGACTAAAAAGAACACAGGCATGAGATACAGCCAGCGCGCTCTGGCGCGGGGTGTTCCTGTTTGTGGCATGACAAGCCCCCCTTTCAACCTCTCCAACGTTGTGAATGGCCTTACTTTCGCAAAAACGCTCCGACCAAGCGGAAGCCTTCCTCATAATCGGGTAATTCGCTGAAGTGAAACATAAAACCGTGGATGGTTCCCAGAAAGCGCTTGACTTCGACGTGCACCCCCGCCTCGACCAAGCGAAAGGCGTACGCTTCTCCTTCGTCGCACAGCGGGTCGTACTCGGCAGTCAAAATGAGCGCGGATGGCAATCCGCGCAGATCGGACGCTTGCATGGGCGAGACGTACGGGTCCAGGGCATCCTCCGGTGTGCGCAGGTACGGATGGCTGCGCTCGCCGTACAAATTCAATCCGTACCCTTGACCATACGCCAAGCGCGACGGATAGCGATCCCGGTGGCGCATGTCCAAGTCAGTGGCCGGGTACAGCAAGACTTGTTTGCTGATCGTAAACGCCCCCGTGTCCCGCGCTTTTAAGGCCACGGCGGCAGCCAGGTTGCCTCCCGCACTCGGTCCACCCACCGCTAACTGTCCTGGCACACCTTGAAGCTCCTGCACATGATGGGCCGCCCATTCCGCCACCGTGAAACAATCGTCCAGTGCCGCCGGATACGGGTGTTCTGGGGCCAACCGGTAGTCCACTGCGATGACCCGCCAGCCCGAAGCTCGGACGATTTGCCGGCAATTCACATCATGCGTTTCCAGATTGCCGGTCGTCCATCCGCCGCCGTGAAAAAAGACAAACAACCCATAAGGCGGTGGACCCCAGGGGGTGTACACGCGAATCGGGATGTCCCCAGCCGCGCCCGGCACAACCCTGTCCTCTACCTGCGCCACCGTGGGTCGTGCGTGCAATGGTGGGACGGTGGCCGCCAAACCTTGGCGCAACTCCGCGAGCGTAGGCTTGGCCGTCCCTTGGCGTGCCTGTTGGGCAGCAAGGTACGCAGCAATCTCCGGATGCAACGGCATGCTGGATTCCTCCTTTAGAACGATCCAATTCGTCCTGCAAGGGAAAGCATTCCTCCCGTGCTTTCCCTTGCACCCGCCGATTCCCTTCCGAGTTCTCCGCCGAGTAAAGTCCTCCACCCCTGCTCCCCTGGTACGGGAGCTCCACCTCCGTACAGCTTGGCAAACCAGAATTACGCACCTAGGGTGGAGACGTTGGAACGCCGAGCCAGCTTGCGGGGAGCGGTTTCCAACAAGCCTAGCGATGCTAAAAACACCAGGCAGGAACCGGCTGCCGCCAACCAGAACGGCGCGTTCAGGCTGTAGTGATCCGATAAGGCGCCGGCTAAGGTAGGAACCATGGTGCCCCCGAAGATCTCACCCACCAGGACGATTGCCGACATCGCTGTGGCCACAAAGCGCCGCGGGATCGACTCGCCGGGAATCACAGAGAGAAAGAGGGGCGCGTAGCCCTGGGCGAAAGAAAGGAAAAAGGCAAGTACGGCCAGACCGCCCCAGCCACTGTGGACATACGCAAAGGCGAGCGGGGAAAACGTGGCCAGGGCGCTGGCCAAGAGCATGACAGGTTTACGGCCAATCCGGTCTGACCACCAAGGCAGCAGAATCCCCCAGACGAAACTGCCTAGACCCAATACACTCATAATCCAGGAAGCTTGTACTGGGGTAAAGTGGTCCGCTTCCACCAAATAGGTGGGCGCAAACGTGGAGAAGGCAAACAACCAAGACATAAACCCGATGGCCATCACCATGCACAGCCAGGTATTGCGGTGTTGAAAGACGCGCCCGTACTCCTGCAGCGAAAATCGGTGCGCAGATGCCTCAAGATGCTCCCCTTGCAAAGCTGGCTCCCGCATCCAACGCATCAGGATGAAGGCCGCCACCACGCCGGGTAGCGCAATCAGATAAAAGGCTTCGCGCCAGCCCCACGCCTCGGCAATCGCCACCACCACAAACGGGGTGACAACACTGCCCAGCAGTGCCGTGGCGCTTTGCACCACGCCAATGTTAAAGCCTCGGCGCTCAGGGCGCGATTCGGCAATCACCGTGGCCTGCGTCAACGGCAACACAGGGCCCTCCATGACCCCCATCAGCGCCCGTGCAAACAGCAGCATGCCGACCGTCGCCGCCAACCCGGTGATCACGGAGGCCAAGGAGAAGCACAGCACCACGACAATCAGCATCCACTTTTTGTTCCCCACAGCGTCGGAGATACTGGCGAAGACATAGCTGGAAATCGCCCAACAAATGGAGAGAATCGAAACCGACAAACCAATCTGGGTGTGGCTCATATGCAGCGCCGGCGCTATCAAGGGGAACAAAAACACAATGCTCAACCTGTCCATGAAGACAAATCCATAGACAAAAAACATGAGGACGACAATAAAAACCTCATAGGAACGCCACGACTTGGCCAACCTTAGCCACCCCTCGCCTGCGCCAGCGCTTCGCTCGACTGGCGATTATGGATTCGGTTTGCGAAACTCGGGCGGATGCAGCTCGCGCATCCGCTGCGCCAGTTCAAGTTTGTAAATCTTGCCGCTGCTCGTCAGGGGAAATTCGGTCATGATCTCGACAATATCTGGTACCTTGTAATCCGCCAAGTGTTCCCGGCAATAGGCTCGGATTTCCTCCGGTGTGGTGGTATGTCCGTCCTTTAACGTGACACAGGCACAAGACCGCTCACCTAACACCGGATCGGGCACACCAACCACTGCAGCTTCCTGGATAGGCGGAAACGTGTAGAGCAGCTCTTCGACTTCGCGCGGATAGATCTTGAGTCCGCCCCGGTTAATCATCTCCTTGATCCGGCCAACCAACGTGACATAGCCATGGTTGCTCAAGGTCACCAGGTCTCCCGTGTGAAACCACCCGTCGGCGTCAATCGCTGCCCGTGTCGCTTCCTCATTGCGAAAATAGCCCAGCATACGCCCAGGGGACTGGACAATCAACTCCCCCACCTCGCCCGGCGCAACATCCTGTCCCGACTCGTCCACCACACGGGCTTTCACCCCGGGGAGCAACCGGCCCACCGTGGTGTACACCCAAGGCTCCCGCTCTGCGAACGACGATGCGGTCAGCGATGGAGCACACTCTGTCATGCCGTAAGAAAGAATCGGCTCCAACCCCAACTCACTGCGGATGCGCTGCACGATTTCGTACGGACACGGGGTGGCCGCCACAATACCGGTGCGCAAGGAGGACAGGTTATAGCGAGCGCGTGCCGGGTGTTCAAGCTCCAGGACGAACATGGTTGAAACGCCGTGATGCATGGTGACCCGCTCGCGCTCGACCACGCGGAACACCTCCTCAGCCTGAAAACGCTCCATCAAGACCATGGTGGCATGTACCTGGACAGCCATCAGGGACACAGAAAACCCAAAAATGTGACAGACGGGGACCACCACCAAGACCACGTCAGCCTCGCTGCTCTCTAAGGCGGTATTCATCGCACTACCCGAAAACAGCAGATTGCGGTGCGTCAACATGGCCCCTTTGGGTACGCCTGTCGTGCCGGACGTGTAGATGATGGCGGCGACATCCTGTTCCCCGGGTGGTTCTGGAAGGTCAACCGGCTGTTTTTGCCCGGCGGCCAAGAGTGCAGCAAAATCAAGGTCCGCCTGAACCGCTGCGCCGCGAGTCACCGGGATGACGTACTCCATGTCTGGACACTGCGCTTGGCACTCCAGCAGCATGGCATAACGCGCCGCTTCATGCGGACCAGCCGCCGCCACAGCCGCACGCGCGCCGGAATTTTCTGCAATGAAAGCGATTTCTCGCTGGCGCAAACGGGGGTTGACCGGTACCACCACCAGACCAAGCCGCGCCGCTGCGTACTTCGTGACTTCAAACTCCCACCAATTGGGCAGGCAGACCAACAGCCGGTCTCCCGGGCGCAGTCCCAGCTGCCACAGCCCGCAGGCCAAGTGACAAGCCTGCTCATACAGGGTGCGATAGGTCATTCGCTCCCCTGTTTCCACCTGCACCAAGGCGACTTTGTCCGGGTATCGGTGGTACGCCTGCTCCAAGCAAGCGAACAAAGACGGTGCCTCCGCACCTGGAACTGCAGCCCCCGCCCCCTCAAAAGGATTACCATACCGTACCCATGCCCAGACCCCCTCCAATGCAGCGTGCCGCCCCCCCCGGGCGCGCCCGCCGCCCGGG
>JAILZF010000110.1 GCA_023512635.1 Alicyclobacillus sp.
GTTGTCCAGCTTACTTCCCGCAGTCATGCAAACGACAGTATACTGTGGTCGCAGCCATCCTTGCAAGCCCAAAGTTTACCTGGCCGAATCCCCTGATAGCCACACGAACGGGTCCTCCGGGACCTCCGCTACCGTAATCTCAAGGTTGGGAAACGCAGCTTGCAACTCAGCTTGGACCTTCCTTAAGACAGGCCGTTCTAGGGCCGCATGCGTCGCATCTACCACCGCCAGCCCATCTTGGACGGCTTCCGCCACGGTGTGGTGGTCGCAATCAGCGGTCAGCAAGACATCTGCCCCATGGCGCAAGGCGTCAGCCGTATAGCGCCCGCCAGAACCACCGACCACGGCCACGCGCCGGATAGACTTTTCTGCTGGCCCAGCGTAGCGCAACCCTGCCAAGCCCAACACCTGCCTTACCCGCTCAGCCCAGGCTGCCAACGGCATCGGCTCGGGCAACTCCCCGACGCGCCCCAATCCGTACGAAGGACCTGGCAGTTCCAGTGCATACACGTCGTATGCCACCTCCTCGTAAGGATGAACCGCGCGCATGGCTGCCACGACCTCGTTGAACCGACTCTCTGGGACGACGGTTTCCAGCCGCTGCTCCGCCACCTGCTCCAACCGTCCAACGGCCCCAAGATATGGGTGAGCCCCTGCCTCTGGTAAAAACGTCCCTTCTCCAGCCGTACTAAAGGTGCAGTGGCTGTAATTTCCGAGATGCCCCGCTCCGGCGGCACAGACAGCGTCCAAAACTGCCATGCGGTGATCTGCAGGGACGTACACCACCAGTTTATACAAGCGCTCACGGCCCGTTTCATGCAATACCTGAACAGCGCGCAATCCAAACAACTCTGCCAAGACGTCATTGACCCCGCCCGCCGCCACGTCTAAATTAGTATGTGCGTTGTACACTGTCAGCCCGTGAGCGAGTGCTTCCGCCAGGGCAGCTCCCCGCGCCGTGGCCGTGTTCACCTGCGTCAACGGCCGAAAAATTTGAGCATGGTGGGTGATTAACAAGTCGACTTGATGGCGAACCGCTTCTCCAATCACCTGCGGATACGGATCTAACGCCAGCCAAACGCGCTGTACAGGCTTGTCCATACGGCCCACTTGCAGGCCAATACGGTCTCCGGCAAACGCTAGCGCTGGCGGGGCCAAGCGGTCCAACACGGCCACCACGTCAGCCACTCGTACCAACGTCTTCAACGCCGAATTTCCCTCCCGACAACCACCGGTCAACCTCCGCCAATTGCTCGGCGATCTCGTGCGCCCGAACCTGTGCCGCGGCAGACCGGCCTGCCGCCAGCTGCTGCAACACCCGCGCCAACGCCACCCGCTCGGCCTGCATATACGCGACGGTCAGCGGGTCCCGCTGGCGCAGGATATACGGCCCGTACTCATCACACAACCCGTGGTCTGCTGGCGGCCACAGGTGATAGCCCGCATGTACGTCCACCTGCCGGTCACCAGCCAGGACAGTGTAAAAGCGGCCATCTTCTGCAAGCAAAACCTCACCCGCCAAGCCAAACCCGTGTTCCCGGAAAAACCGCCGAACGTATCCGCCGCCGTTCATCGGTTGGACGATGACGCGCTGCAGCCTGCGGGTCACGTCCAATCCACGGCGTAACAGCTCGACTGCCTTGATCCCACCCAATCCGGCAATCGCCACCACTTCGACCTCACCAGGTTGCAAGGGGGACAACCCGTCCCCTTGACGTACGTCAATCAGCTCGTCCAGACCATAACGGTGTACGTTGCGCCGCGCTGCATTGACCGGCCCCGCCTTGATATCACAAGCCACCGCACGCGTAATCTGGCCTGTTTGAACAAGGTAGATGGGCAAAAAGGCGTGGTCCGTCCCGATGTCGGCAAAGCGGCAACCGGCAGGGACAAACTCAGCTACACCCTGCAAGCGCCGTGACAACTCCACCGTCGGCGCAACCATCCTGTTTCCTGCTTTGAACAGTGTCAACCTCGTCCCCCTGTCCAGGATGCCTGGCCGGCCAATGCGTATTTCAGGTATGCTGCCACCTCGCGCCATGCATACCGCCAGTCCCCCTTGGGCGAGCGGGCCGCACAGCCGCTGACCTCCATTCCTAACCGCCTGGCCACAGCCAGCGCGCGCGGCAGGTGGTAATCGCTGGTGACCACCACCGCGGTTCTCCACCCGTGGCGCGCCATCACCGCGTGGCTGTTGCGCAGGTTTTCCCAGGTATCCGAAGAGTGTCTGTCTTCTACAATAACATTTGAAGGTACCCCGTTCAAAATGAGAAACCGTTTCATGGCACTCGCTTCACTCACCGTTTCGTCCGGGCCCCGGCCACCACTGACCAGCAAGAAGCGCACACACCCCTGCCGGTACAAGTGCAGCCCGGTGCGCAAGCGCGCTTGTAGCGTAGCGCTCGGCCGAAAACCGTCCGTATAGGCCCCAAGAATAATGGCGACGTCAGCCGGACAAGGCCGTTCCCGCCTGCCGAGGCGCTGAATCCGTAACGCTGCGCCATACCAGATGGCGAGGAACAACACGGCCCCCGCCAACATACCTACGCTCCCCCAAACCGCCCATGGTGCAAGCACCTGTCTGCCCTCCTTCCCTGCCCGGCGCTGGTTTATGGTACGAAACAGCGGTCGCAGCTAGACCACCACCTGCGCGTGTGAAACGGGAGGTCTGCTGATTTAAAGGTCAGGTGCCACCCCAAGGGCGTCTCCATGCCTGAGAGTTGGGAGCGTTTCCTTGCAGAAAACACCACAAACCGCGCTCCACGGAACGAGGTTGCGCGGTTTGCCCGATCTATGAACGACGGTACCTGGGAAGACGGCGTTATTCAAGGAAGTCTTTTAACCGCTTGCTACGGCTAGGGTGTCGCAGTTTGCGCAAGGCTTTTGCCTCAATTTGACGGATTCGCTCACGTGTGACGCCAAACACCTTACCCACTTCTTCCAGGGTCCGCGTCCTCCCGTCATCTAAACCAAAACGCAGCCGCAACACGTTTTCTTCGCGTTCCGTCAGCGTGTCGAGTACGTCTTCCAGCTGCTCCTTGAGCAGTTCATACGCTGCCGCGTCGGCAGGCGCTAACGCATCATCGTCCGGGATAAAGTCACCCAAGTGCGAGTCGTCCTCTTCGCCAATGGGCGTTTCCAATGAAACGGGTTCTTGTGCGATTTTTTGGATCTCTCGCACCTTTTCCGGACTCATATCCATTTCCGCCGCTATTTCTTCCGCGGTAGGCTCCCGCCCCAACTCTTGCAACAGCTGCCGGGAAACGCGGACCAGCTTGTTGATGGTTTCGACCATATGCACCGGAATACGGATGGTACGAGCCTGGTCTGCAATGGCCCGTGTAATGGCCTGGCGAATCCACCACGTGGCATACGTGCTGAACTTGTATCCCTTGCGGTAGTCGAACTTTTCGACCGCCTTGATCAAGCCCAGGTTGCCCTCCTGAATCAAATCGAGGAAGAGCATGCCGCGGCCCACATAGCGTTTTGCAATGCTTACCACCAAGCGCAAGTTGGCTTCAGCCAACCGCCGCTTGGCCTCTTCATCCCCCTGCTCAATCCGCTTCGCCAGTTCTATCTCTTCCTGGGCCGACAGCAACGGCACACGGCCAATCTCTTTGAGGTACATGCGCACCGGGTCGCTGATCTTCACACCAGGCGGCATGGACAAATCGTTTAAATCAAACGTCTCCGCGCCCTCGTCTGGCCCAACCTCCGGGCCATCCGGTTCTAATCCTAGTTCGTCTTCACGCTCGTTGGCCACGTCCACGCCCGCTTCAGCTAGCTCTTCAAAAAACTCCTCCAGCTGATCCGGGTCAATATCCAGCTCAGACAAACGGTTGACCACATCCGTGTAGCTGAGGGATCCGCGCTTTTTACCCAGCGCGATGAGGGCCGCTTTGACGTCCTGAAGGGTGTGCTCTTGTGATTCGCGGGCTTCCTCTTTGATTTCTTTCTCTTTCATTCTCTTCCCGCCTCCTTTGACCCTGTGCCTGATTTCCCAAACCCCTGCGCCGACTTTAACCGCTGAATTTCCCCTTGCAAACCCTCCAGCTGCCGGCGCAACGCCGTCAATGCCAGCTCCCGTCCAGCCAATTGAGCCTCGACCGACTCCGCTAACACTCGTTGGTAAGCCTGCTCCAGCAGGTGCAAACGCACCGTACGGACGTAAGCAGCCAATAACTCTGGGTCGTACGGCGGCGGGTCTTCCACCAGAACTGATGAAGCTATCTGCATAAGCTGCGGATCGTCCAACCAATCCAAAAACGCCGCGGCGCCCAGATCTGGGTGTTCACTTTTAAAGTGGTAGGCCAACGCTAGAAGCGCCGTCTGCTCTGGTAAAGCGAGTTCATCCACACCCTGTTCCAACAAAAAGGTACAACTGCGCGCGTCGGCCAGCATGGCTTGCAACAGGCGATTGCCCGCGAC
>JAILZF010000111.1 GCA_023512635.1 Alicyclobacillus sp.
CACCATTGCCGGCCTAGTCCGCAGCCGGCACGGGACCATCCGAATGCGCGGGCGAGATCTCCAGCGTCTGGCGCCTCACCAGATTTCACGCCTCGGCATCGGTTTGGTACCGCAGGGACGACGCATCTTTCCATCGTTGACCATCCGTGAAAACCTGACCATGGCGGCTCGGCAGAACCCGCAAAACCCCGGCCACGCTTGGACGCTCGACCGTGTCTATTCGCTCTTCCCGGTGTTAAAGGAACGCGAAAAAAACATGGGCAATCAATTGTCCGGTGGTCAACAGCAGATGCTGGCCATTGGCCGGGCCTTGCTCACCAATCCGCAGCTGTTGTTAATGGATGAACCGTCGGAAGGGTTGGCGCCAGTGATCATTGATCAAGTGGGAGACACCATCTGTGAACTTAAAAACACGGGGTTGTCTATTTTGTTGGTGGAACAAAACCTGTCTCTGGCTTGCCGAGCTGCCGACGAAGTCTTGATTATGAACAAGGGTCGAGTGGTCTGGCAGGGGACCCCGGCGGAGTTGCTGAACAATCAGGAGGTGCAACACCAGTACCTGGGGGTGTGAGTTGTGCCGGCAGACGAAGGGGTGTTTGATCCCGCGCGTGCGGCGTTGCTCGTGATTGATATGCAAAACGCCTTCTTACAAGAAGATTACGCGGCTTATGTGCCAGCAGCCCTGGCCACCGTAGCTCCGATCAACACCTTGGTGGCTGCTTGCCGTCAGGCGGGTGTCGAGGTGATCTGGACGCAGCACGTGCTGCGTCCAGACCTTTCAGACCGCGGATTGTTGCCAGAGGCGATTGCCGCCGGCATTCGCGAAGGGACACCTGGCGTGGAACTGTATGCAGGTATGGCGGTGGAGCCAGGCGATAAGCGGGTGCGCAAACGCCGCTTTAGTGCGTTTTACGGGACAGACTTGGAGGCCTATCTGCGGCAGCGCAACATTGACCAGTTGGTGATTGTGGGGACCGTCTTAAACGTCTGTTGCGAGTGCACTGCCCGGGATGCATTTCAGCGCGACTTCCGCGTTTGGATGCCGGTGGAGCTGAACACCACCCGCCATCATCCTGACTTGGGCTGGGGGGCTTACACTGCGGAGGCTATGGCCCAAGCAGTTTTCACGAGCCTTGCAAACAAGTTTGTCACCCTGGTTCACACTGAGACGCTTGTAGGCCTGTTGCAGCAAGCCAGTCTGGCTCAAGGCGGGGTGTAATCGGTTCCAGGCGGTTCACCGGCGCCGTGGGCTGGTGCCGGCAATTGTGCGTAGTGTAGCTTGGCTAGGTTGATCAATGCCTGTAAAGCAGGGTCTGGCTCGAACCCGGGGGGTAGCACCAAGGCCACGGTCGGCGGTGGCACGGCAGGCACCAACGGTAAGACACACAAGTCGCGCCACGCCGCCGCTGACAAATACGACTGGGTGAGGACCGTCGCCACACCGGTGATTCTGGTAACGTACAGCAGGCTGTCAAACGTTGTCAATTCTAAGATTGCTTGCAGGGATTGACCCGTCTGTTGACGGACGTGGCGGTCCAGGCGCTGTCGCAACCAGAAAGAGGGCGGCAGCAACGCCAACGGCAAGTCTACCAGTTGGTGGACGTCCACCGCCGCGGTGGCAGCCAAAGGGTGGTGAGGCGGGACCACCAGGTACAATTGCTCCTGGTGCAACGGCAGGACACTCAGTCGTTCATCTGCGACACTCGCGTCCCAGTAGACCAGTCCTGCGTCCCACTCGCGGCGCACCACCCGTTCCATGGTTTCGTCAGAGCGGGCATCAAACACCGACAGGCGAATGTCTGGGTACTGGCGGTGATAGCGCGCAGCCAGGCTGGCCAAGAGGTGCAAACCGGAGCAACCCAGGGTAATCCGGCCACGGCGTAAGCCGTAAAGCTCGCGCAGGGCGACGTCGAGCTGCTTGAGCTCGGTAAAGATGCGCTGGCTGTGTTGTTTTAAGATTTCCCCCGCCTGGGTCATGGTGACGCGCCGGCCGTTGCGGTGGAACAACGGTGCACCTAAGCTGTCTTCGAGCAATTTAATTTGTTGGCTTAAGGCAGGTTGCGAGACATTTAACTTTTCTGCCGCCCGTGTGAAGTTTAACTCTTCGCACAAGGCGAGAAAGGATTCCAACCAGCGTAACTCCACTGTGCTCTCCATCCTTCCATCGGCGACCGTTGATCCTCGCGTGCATGATCCTCTCGCGGCAGCTACAGACTACCCTCATCATGAGCAGGGAGGGGTAGTCTGATGAGACGTCCTGCCGACGGACCTGCGCGACCGTCGCAACCCGCCCCCCGGCTGTCAGCCTTGGACCAGCCTGTGCGGCCTGTTTCCGTGTCGCGTGCGGAACTGGAACAGCTGGTGACGGCTGCACCGTGGGAGGACTACCTGTTTACCGCCAAGGGCGAGAGGATTCCTAAGGAAGTCACGGATGAAGACTTATAATCCGCGCAGGCGGTCGAAAGTGCTCCTGGTCTTGCTGCCATGCCTGCACGCGTTGCACGTCCACGGTAAAACCCAAGCCGGGGGTACAGGGAACGGCCACCGTCCCGTGCTCCACGACGACTTCCGGCTGAATAATATCGGCGTGCCAGTAGTGCTGGCTGGCAGCCAAATCGGCGGGCAGGGTAAACGCGTCCAAACTACACAAGGCGATGTTCATAGCTCGGCCGATGCCGGTTTCATACATCCCGCCGCACCACACTTCAACGCCTTGGCGACGGGCCCAGGTGGCGACATCCACCGCAGTCTGCAACCCGCCCAAGCGGCCTGGTTTGAGGTTCAGAACCCGGCAGGCGCCCAGTTCGACCGCGAGTTGGGCATCAGCCGCCGTGGCCACCGACTCATCCAGGCAGACCGGCGTACGCAGCTCCGCTTGCAGGCGTGCGTGCAGTGTCCAGGCCGCGGCTGGAAACGGTTGTTCAATCATCAGCAAGTCGTAAGCGTCGAGCGCCAGCAACTGTGGCCAATCGTCAGGCCTGTACGATCCGTTGGCGTCCACCATCAAGGGCACTCCGGGAAACGCTTGCCGTATGGCCGCGACTGGGGTCACGTCCCAACCGGGCTGAATTTTAATCTTGATTCGCTGGTAACCCGCCTGGGCATACGCTTCCATGCGCGCCAACAGTTGTGGCAAAGGCTCGATGCCCAGGCTGACACCGACAGCCACGCGTGGCTTGCTGCCGCCCAGGGCTTGTGCCAACGAGACCCCTTCGGCTTGCGCCCAGGCATCCCAGAGGGCGCCTTCTAAAGCGAATTTGGCCATGGCATTGCCGCGTATCCAGGCGGACGCTGCCAAAAACTCACGCGGGTGATCCCATGAGCGCTGCCACAGCAGTGGAATAAGGTGATGGCGCAGAATGGCTGCGACCGTCTCGGTGGTTTCTTCCGTGTACCAAGGGGTGTGCATGGCGACGCTCTCACCCCAGCCGTGCAGGCCCTCGTCAGTGATGACTTCAACCAACAGCAGGTCGCGTGCGTGCAGGGTCCCGTAACTGGTGGTCATGGCGGTTTTGAGCGGCATGACCAGCCGGTGTACGACCACTTCCTCTATCTTTAGCCCCACCCTTGTCACCTTCTCCTTGTCTTTACCGTAATCAACGTCACGTTCGGGTGCAAGCGGTTTGCCGGCTCTGGCATGTTTTCTTACGATTGCCGGATTTGCTGGGGGTTCCCGCTTGGCAGGGGTCCCGCTGTGCGCAGACCGTGGTATACTTTTGGCTTATAGAGGTGCAGGGATGGGGACTCGTGTGCTCACTGTGCCCACAGAGAGGCGGGAAGACATGGGAGAGTGGAGAGAAGGTCAGCCCCGGGCCGCGGCTGATGCAAGGGGATTTGGAGATTTGGCGCCAGCGGCTGTGGCAGAACCGGCAGCCGGGACCTATCCAGCTGACCGGCCACCGCTGCGGGGGACCATGCAGATTGGCCCAGAGGGCCATTTGTGGATTGGCGGGTGTGACACGGTTGAGTTGGTCCAGCGGTTTGGGACACCGCTGTTTGTTTACGATGAGGCCTTGATCCGCGCTAAGGCCCGCGAGTTTCACGCAGCCCTTCGGGAAACCGGGTGCGCTTATGAGGTTGCCTTTGCCGCCAAGGCTTTTTGTACGGTGGCCATGTGCCAGTTGGCGGCGGAAGAAGGGTTGGCGCTCGATGTGGTATCTGGCGGGGAGTTGTTGACGGCTCTGCAGGCAGGGGTTCCGGCGAGCTCGATTCACCTGCACGGTAACAACAAATCGCGGGCCGAGTTAGAGTTTGCTGTCAGCCAAGGCATCGGGTCCATTGTGGTGGATAACTTTGATGAACTGGCGTTGTTGTCTGACGTGGCAACTGCGGCTGGCCGCACGGTGGACGTGTTGTTACGCGTCTCTCCGGGGGTGGAGGCGCATACGCACGAGTACATTGCCACCGGGCAACAG
>JAILZF010000112.1 GCA_023512635.1 Alicyclobacillus sp.
TGGCGAAGGGCGACCTCCGCCCGAACCCGTCAACTAACCTCGGAGGCTAAGGAGGTCATAGGATGCCGTTGAATCTAGGTTCTTGGTTGAAGTTTTTAGGTGGATCGGCCGTCACGGTTGTTTCTGTGGCGGCATTGGCGGGCACAGCCCCAGCATGGGCGGCCAACCCGGCGAAGGTGACGGTGGTCAGCAACGCGTATTTGATATCTGCCCCACAATCGGGATCGTCGCATGTGGCGTTAGAGCCAGCGGGCACGGTCCTGTCGGTGTTGCCGGGCAGTACGGCGTACTGGTGGCACGTCCGCGACCCGCAAGGGCGCACGGGGTACATCACCACCAACTCAAAGTGGACAAGCCCTGGCAGCGCTGCATCTACAGCGTCTGCAGCAAACAGTGCCGCGCTGTCTGCCAACACGAGTGGTATACACGCCGTCACGTCGGCCGCCAATCTGCCGCCTGGGGTTAGATTGGACGGGTCCATCAAACCGCTGGCAGGCTTGGGTGCGAATACGCAGCAAAAAATCCAGGCGGTGTTACAGGTGGCGGAAAGCAAGTTGGGAACGCCGTACGAGTGGGGACACAACGAGGACCGCGGACAGATCGGCTTTGACTGCTCCAATTTCACGGCCTATGTGTACCACCACGCGCTTGGCTATCTGATGAGCACCGCCTCGCGCACCCAGGCTGCGTCTGTAGGATGGACTGTCTCCCGGTCGCAGATGCGCCCAGGTGACCTGCTGATTTTTGACGATGGGAAACACGTCGGGATTTACGCCGGGAACAACCAGATGATTCAAGAGGGCGGCGGCTTAGGGAAGGTGGGGTACTTGAGCATTGCCCCAGGGAGTTACTGGTCCAACCATTTAACCGCTGTCAAACGTCTGTTTTAAAGCGGGGCCGCGCACGGGATGGTGTGCGGACGGCCAACGGGTAAGGACGAAACAGCCGGGATGCAGGGAGAGTCACTCCCTGGTCCCGGCTCTTTCTTTCTGGGTGTCATTCCTTGCTGCTCGCGTTGGCTTGGTTTGCCCTGGTCACTGGCTCAGCCGTGGAAGACGCGTCGTCGGCGCAGGCGGCGGAGCGTGAGCAACAACACGGAGCAAGCGGCAAAGCCGCCGCCTGTGGCCCAGGCTGTGGCGCTGTTGCGGGCCGGAACGGATGCGGGCGGGTCGAGTGCCGCTCCAGCTAATGCGGGCAGGGAGGTCACCGGCTGACCGTTAAGAAGAATGTTTACCTGGCCGAGCGGGTCATGCATCGCAAACCGGGCTGGGACTTGGTGCAGCGACAGCTGGTAAGACGGCTCTAAGCGGACTCCGGTGGGCACAGTGGCTACCATATCGGTTGCGGCCGTCAGGGGAACGTGTTGACCTTGGGGCGAGGTCCATTCCCCCACCACCGCTCCCTTCTGCAGCAGGGTTTGTGTCTGGTAGTGGCTGAACGCGTAATTTAGCAGTTTGCTGGCATCCTGGCGGATCTGTCCATTGGTAGGACAGTCTAACAACACCGCCAAAAACGTCTCCCCATTTCGCTGGGCTGCCACCACGAGGGTGTTGTGAGCGACGCTGGTAAACCCGGTTTTGACGCCAATGGCCCCTGGGTACTCGGTCAACATACGATTGAGGTTGTCCAAGCGGGCTTGCCACTTGTCACCTTGCCACTCATAGCTGCGCGTAGCGACGATTTTGCGAAACTCCGGGTATTGCATAGCGGCTTGCGTGATCAAAGCCATGTCGTAGGCACACGTGACATGATTGGGGTCTGGCAACCCGTTAGGGTTGGTAAAGTGGGTGTGTACAGCCCCCAACTGCTGTGCCTCGTCGTTCATCATGTGAGCAAAACCGGCGACACTGCCGCCGTAATGCTCGGCAATCACAACGGCCGCATCATTGGCGGATATAATCAAGAGGCCATAGAGGAACTGTTCCAAGGTTTTGCGCTCGCCGGGGACGAGGTACAGTTTGTCGGGCGGCTGGTTGACCGCGTCTGCGCTGGCGGTGAGCGTGTCGTTCAGGTGGCCCCGTTGCAGGGCAAGCAAGGCGGTCATGATCTTGGTTATGCTGGCAGGGTAGTGGGGGGCCAACGGGTTTTTGGCGTACACCACCGTACCCGTTTCCATATCCATGACCACAGCCGCAGCTGAGACGATGTCCGGTTGCGGTTGGATTGGATGGGTGACCATGGGGATCCCCTCGGTCTGCTGCTGGTTTAAGACCACAGGCCGGGGTGCTGAACTGGACGTTGCTGGACCGCCTGGACTGGTTGCAGCCACACCGGCGAGCAGCGCCACCGCCAGACATAGCGGCGTAAACAGCCGGAGTCGCGGCGCGTGCATGGCTCACTTCCTTCGCAGTTGATGCAAACGGTTCCATTATACAACGCCTTGTCTCATTTGGGGCGTGTCTCACTGCAGCATGTTTGACCCTGTGGATTGGTTGGGCTTGACCCCATTCATCTGGGCCCGGACACCCGCCATGGACAACCGCTGGCAGGCTACATACGTTATCTCACGGGTGTCCGCGAACGGCCAAGGGTTGTCCGGCGGACAGACGCGCCGCGCCAGGGCGCGGCAAACCAGCTGGAAGGGGAGATGGCTCGTGTTCAGCATCGCCGGCGCCGATTTGGTACGGTTTTTGCTGGGCTTGGCGACCTTGTTGGCAGCGGCCAACCTTTGTGGCTACCTGGCCGAGCGCTTGTATGTGCCGCGCGTGATTGGGGAGGTGTTCGGCGGGTTGGTATTAGGACCCACGAGTTTAGGCTTGGTGTTCCCGGGGGCGTTTACCTGGTTGTTTCACGGGTTTTCCGCGGAGGGTACGCTGTTTGGGTTGATCTACCAGTTGGGCTTGATGTTGTTGATGTTTAACTCAGGATTAAAATTCCAAGCACGCTTTGAGCAGGCGGATATGCGCCTGGGAGCCGCGATTGTCGCGGGATCGACCGTATTGCCCTTTATCGCGGGCTGGTTGGTCACTTATGCGTTTGACCCAGGCCGCTTTGTCGGGCCTGCTCACAGTTTGCCCGCGCTCAAAATTGTCATTGCGATCTCGATTGCGGTTACATCAATCCCTGTGATTTCCAAAATCTTTGCCGACCTCGGGATTCTCCACTCGCGGTTTGCAAAAGTCGTGGTCGGCGTCGCCGGGGTTCACGACATCTTGTTATGGGTAGCCTTGGCGGTGGCGTCCAGCCTGGTCGGATCCCAGGGAGGTGTCAACGCCTGGGTTTTGCTTAAAAGCCTGCTGGTGACCTTAGGCTTTTTGGCGGTGTGTTTAGGCATTTTGCCGAAGTTGCTGCGGCGAATCACCGTGCGGCCAGCCAACTGGTTATTCCGGGCATCGTTCCTCGGCTACTTTTTGCTGTTGATGTTTCTGCTGTCAGACATCGCAGGATATCTGAACGTGGATGTGATGTACGGATCCCTCTTGGCCGGAATTGCCACCAAACTGACCTTGCCCGAGACGCTGTGCGAACGGGTGCAAGCGAGTGTGCGGGACATCTCTTTCTCGTTTTTCATCCCGCTCTACTTTGCGATTGTCGGGTTGCAACTCAACCTGGCGCACGGCTTTAGCGCCGGTTTCTTTGTGCTCTATACCCTGTTTGCAACCCTGGTGCAGTCGCTGGTGGTCTACGGGACCTGCCGTGCCATTCGCTACGACCGGATGACCAGTCTCAACTTGGCTGCGGCGATGAACGCCCGCGGCGGTCCCGGAATCGTGCTGTCCACGGTGGCGTATTCGCTGGGCATCATTAACCAGGACTTTTTCGCCGTGTTGGTGCTCTTGGCCTTGGTGACGTCGTGGATGGCCGGGTCTTGGCTGCGTTGGGTGTTGCGCAGCGGCCGTCGCTTGATGCCGGGAGACGAAGACCTGGTGGTGGTGCCCATGCGCAGCGATTTGCCGTTCGATGAGGTCAACACGCACGCGATACACTCGGCGGCCGGCCGATAATCCAACCGCATACGGGGTTGTACTATGCTGTCCCTTGTGTAAATGCGCAGGTCAGCCGGGCAGACTATGCACAGCGCAGGCAGGGGGGTCGAGTGGCGACGATGGCAGGCAAACGCTACCATATCAAGCCGCAAGAACTGCTCTTGCAAGGGGTACCGACCTTTGAGGGGCTCGACATCCCGATTAACGAGGACGACAAAAAGCGCATCGACCGCTTGGTGGACCTGTATGAAAGCCGTATCCTGAGCCACTTAAATGAAGTCTACCAACAGCGGACGCGTTGGTCTGACCGGCTGGCCGACCGCATAGCCAAGTTTGGCGGCAGCTGGACGTTCATTCTCTGTTTCTCGGGCCTTTTGGTGCTGTGGATGGTTATCAATTCCCTCCCGGCCTGGCCGCACTTCGACCCGTTTCCATTTATTTTGCTGAACCTGCTGTTGTCTTGTAT
>JAILZF010000113.1 GCA_023512635.1 Alicyclobacillus sp.
GGGCAAGATCTGCGTGGTGGTCGATGAGGACATCGACATCCGCGACCCGTTTATGCTGAACTGGGCACTTTCCTGGCGTGTACAACCGCATAAGGACGTGTTTATCATTGAAGACATGCCTGCCGTTCGGCTAGACCCGTCGCAAGCGGCTGAAGACGTTCCACAACTCGACGCCTCCCGCCGGACATCATCCAAGATGGGCATTGACGCCACCAAAAAGCACAAGTTCCCGCCCGTGGCGTTACCTCCCAAAGAGCACCTCGACCTGGTACGTGCCAACTGGAAAGAGTATTGGAAATAAAAGTTTTTATGACCTGTCGCCACGCGTATGGGGCTGTCCCGATATCGGGACAGCCTTTTCCACGGACCGCCGTCGCAGAACCTTGTGCCCCTCCCCGCCCATTTGACCCGGGTATGCACAAAGGGCTGTCCATGGTGGACAGCCCTTCTCTGCTGTATCTGTCTGGCCAACCGTCTGCGTTTCGCAAACTGCGTGACACAAGCGTCAGCGCGGTTGCGAAACCACGTCGACCAGCACAGGCCGACGGTCTTCTTCGACAACGCGGAGCGCTTCACGCAGCGCCGGGGCCAGCTGCTCCGGTTCTTCCACCGGACCGATGCCGACCACACCCATGCTCTCCGCCAGCTTGGCAAAGTCAACTGCCGGGTCTTCAATGCGCGTTCCGGTCACTGCCCGCTTAACGTCACGTCCGCGGTGGCGCGCCATGTTCATCTGGTGTTCCTCTGAATTGTAGTACGAACGGTTGTTGAACATGACATTCAGGACAGGCAAACGGTGATGTGCCATGGTCCACAGGCCGCCCGAAGTGAAAAGCAAGTCACCATCCGATTGGATATTGACCACCAGCGTCCCGTTGTCACGATGCGCCAACGCCGCCCCAATGGCCGCGCCGATACCATAGCCGAGCCCGCCACCGCCGCTCTCCCCCAGGTACTGACGCGGCTTGGTAAACTCGAAGACCTTCTGCACCTCGCCGTGCAAATCGCCGTTGGCTAGAACGAAGTTGCGGTCCCCTACCGTCTCCCACAGTGCCAACGCCAAGGCTAAGGTAGCAATCGGCCGATCCGTTCGTACGCGCCGGGCTTCGGCCAACCATTGCTCGCGCAACCGCCGGTGCCACGCGCTGACTTCTGTCCGGCGGGCGACTACGCGTGCCCCCACGGCATCCTCTCCCGGTTGGCCCAAGGCTGCAAGCAAGGCCGGCAAGGCGTGCTTCGTATCGGCGAGAAGCGCCAGCTCGGCCGGATACAGCCGCTGGTAATCGGCCGTCAGTGAACGAACAATATAATCTTGCAAGCTGATGGTAAACACACGTGTGCCCGGGGCAATCAGCGGCCGCGTCGTCCGACGTGTTCGGTCAATCGCTGACAGCGTACCAAACAGGTCGCGGACATCCAGTGCCACCACCACGTCAGCGCGCTCCAACACCGCACGCTCATCGCCTGTTAAGTTCATCGGGTGCGTGGTTGGCAGATTGAGACGGCCGCCGCGATCCAACACAGGAATGGCCCAACGCTCTGCCAGTTCACACAAAGACCGGAACGCGTCATCATGGCGGCCGGTATGGTCGGTGATGATCACCGGCCACTGGGCCGTCCGGATGGCGTCCGCCAGCACGCGGACCGCTGCGGGATCAGGTGCTGGACTGCTGGTACGCACATACAAGGCGGGATCTGGCAGGTCAGCCGCCACAGCCGCGTCCGACTCCGCAATAGGGTCTTCTTGCAACCCGGCATCTAGACAGACGTACACAGGGCCCGCAGGTTCCTCGACAGCTAAGCGGTACGCGCGAAACAGCGAATCTGCCAAACTGGCTAGACTAGCCGGCTGGTCATCCCACTTGACAAAGTCGCGGATCAAATTTCCTTGCACGAGCGCCGTATGAATCCAGTCAATCCACGGGCGGCGTTTGCCGATATCCATGGGTCCCGTACCGCCCAGCATGAGAATCGGAACGCGATCACACCAGGCGTTAAAAATCGCCATGCTGGCATGTTGTAACCCCACCACGTTATGGATACCAGCCGCCATCGGTTTGCCACAAGCCTTAGCATACCCGTGGGCAATGGCCACCGAAATCTCCTCGTGGGTGCACTCAATAATCTCTGGTGGTTGTCCGGGCCTTTGGTTGACCAACGAGTCATGCAAGCCGCGCAAAGAGGCACCTGGGTTCATGGCAACGTAGGGTATGTCCAAAGCGCGAATCAGATCCGCCATCAAATCGGACCCATACACACGTGACTTCGCATCCCATTCGGGTTTCACCGTCTGGGACGTGGCCGCTGCAGCCGGGGTCGCCGGCGAGGCTCCTCCTGCCAAGGCTGCCGAGGTCTCTGCTGCTGCTAGGTGCTGAGGCTCCACCTGGGTCTCCCCTTTCAATCCATCATTTGCTTTGCGAGCCGAGAATCGCTTTCAGTGGGCCGCTCTCCGACATGGCCTGACTGACCATTTGTTGCAACTGGTCCCCCGATGCGTAACCGATTTCAAGCCCGGCTTGCTTGACACGGTTTTGGAATGTTGGGTCTTGCAACGCCTGTTGGAACGCTTGCCGTAAGAACGCGAGGCGATCCGCCGGTACTCCCGGTGGGGCAAAGAACGAGTGGCCTAGTGTCATCACGTTGGACAGCGCGGTCAACAGGTTTTGCTGGTCTTGATTCAAATGGGCCTGCTGTGCCACTTGCGCGAGCGTGGGAACCTGCGGCTGGTCTTTCAATGGCGTGGTCGATTCCGCCAGAATGATGGTAGCTTTCCCTGAATCTACCAAAGGTTTGATGGCGGATTCGGTCAATGACGTCACATCCCCGTCCCCGCGCAAAAATCCCGCTTTTGACGCCTCGCTGCTCGCATAGGCAGCAATCAGGTTGGCTTGAATGCCAAACACACTAAAGATGATGCGGTCAGCGTTATACGTTGCAGTCCCCACACCGACGTCCACCACCCGTACGGGCGATCCGCTCTTGTGTTTTAACAGGTCTGCAAACGATTGGATCTCACCACCTACCCGGGCGGACATCACGTACGTGTCGTCATCAGGCCGGCCAATCCAATTAAATTTGGTGACATCAAACGCCAACCCAGGTGTGCCGGCAATTTGGTTAAACACGTCCCCGCCTGCGTTGGTAATACCGATGGTCAATCCGTCCGGCGCCGCACTGTAGATTTGGCGGGTCCCAATCAATCCACCCGCACCCGGGACGTTCACCACATCCACCGCTTTAACTCCTAGCTGCTTCTGCAGATAAGGAGCGAGCAAACGTGCCCATTGGTCATACGCCCCGCCTGCCCCGCTAGGGACGATGACGCTCAAGGTCTTGCCCTTGTAGAAATCGGCAGCTGAGTTGGCTGCTGCGGACGTGGTTGGACTGGCAGGCGCCGCTTGATTGGCAGGACTACCAGGGTTGCCACCACTGCTATTGCTGTTGCCACTTGGGCTGCTACCCTGGCCACACCCCACTAAAACCCCGGCACTGCACAACCACACCGCCAGTGCAACACCCCAGTGTTTTGATGATTTCACAACCCTCACCTCACTCCCTGCACTGACCCCTCGCTTTACGGGGGATTCCCATGCTCATTGGACCCGTTTAGGCACAGTCAGATATGTATATTCGGAACCTTCTATTATAGACTCGCCCATGTTTCGATAACTCTCAAGAAATGTATTCCTCTATACGGCATTTCTAGCTGGTTATTCTGCTTTGGAATGTATAACCGTGGCAAAAAATTTTTTGCCGCGAGTTTTCTCGCCACCCCCACAACCCAGTGTCTGCCTACGTAGCCTATGGTGTGGAAGGTCAGGAAAGAGAGTCCCCTGGCAAACGCTCGGCCACGAGGCAGACCCCACGGGACGCCCATCTGTAAAGTCGTGGAAGCAGAGACGAACCCAAGATATCAAAAACAAGCAAAGGAGGAATTGTCAATGCACAAGAAAACCCTGAAAGGATTGGCTGCAGTCACTGCCGCCGCTTTGCCGCTGTTGTCCATACCGGCTGCATGGGCAGACACCGACGTAACCTCGTCATTTGACAGTCGTTATCAGGCCAATCTCACTCAAGAAGCTTCCTTATTACAAACAGCGCAGTCGTACAACATCAATACGCCCGCCATCACGGCATTGAGCAACACCGTGCAAAGCTTGAACAGTGAAATCAGCACCCTTTACAGTGCAGAGCAGTCTCTCGTGGCCCTGGACGAGAATCTGCCGCAGCCCGTGGCGCCGGACTTCGACCAACAATTGCAACAATTGCAGCAAAAGCGCCTGCAACTGCTACACCAGTCGGAACTAGCCTGGGCTGAAGTCAACAAGTGGTTCTATCAAAAACACAC
>JAILZF010000114.1 GCA_023512635.1 Alicyclobacillus sp.
GTGGTATCCTGGTGTCTCGGCGGTGGCTACGTTGGCCGCATACGCTTGCTGCCGCATGTTGGCAACGGTCAAACCACGTTGCAGCAGCTGCCAGACGGCTGCATCCAGGTCCATGCCGCCCCCTCCTCCGCATTCATGGTGGTGTCATACTTCGTCGCGTACAGACAAATTCCTGCACACAGCGACAGTGGAACCCCTTACAATACAAACGGTCCCGCCAGCGGCAACTCTCCGCCAACGGGACCAAAAGTTGACTGTCACCCATGAGGGCACCAAGGAGTTCCCTTGGAAAACACCTTTCCTCTGTCTGCGCCCGTACGACCTCCACGCATGCGAAGGCATAGCGCACGCAAAGGAATTAAAGGTTACAGGATATACTGGCTCAAATCGCGGTTCACAACAATGGATTGCAGTTTTTCATCCACGTATTGCGGCGTGATCACCACTTCCCCGAGGTGCACCTCGGGTGCCTCAAACGACAAGTCCTCCAACACCTTTTCCACCAGGGTGTGCAACCGCCGGGCACCGATGTCCTCAGTGTTGCGGTTGACTTGCTCTGCCAACTCTGCAATCCGTTCCAGCGCCTCGTCCGTAAACCGCACCTGTACCCCTTCGGTGGCCAACAAGGCAGTGTATTGCTTGACCAGCGCATGCTGCGGTTCGCGTAATATCCGCACAAAATCATCACGGGTCAGGCTTTGCAGTTCGACGCGGATGGGGAAGCGCCCTTGCAGTTCGGGGATGAGATCCGACGGCTTCGCCACGTGAAACGCCCCCGCGCCGATAAATAAAATGTGGTCGGTGCGGACGGGGCCGTGTTTGGTGACCACGGTCGTCCCTTCAACAATGGGCAGTATATCCCTCTGCACCCCTTCCCGGGATACGTCCGGACCTGCGTGCCGCTCCCGGCCTGCGATTTTGTCCATCTCATCAATAAATAAAATGCCGTGATTCTCGACTCGGTAGATGGCCTCCGCGGTGACGGCATCCATGTCAATCAACTTTTGCGCCTCTTCCTGGGTTAAGACCTTGCGCGCTTCACGCACCGTCATCTTACGCCGCTTGAGCTGCTTCGGCAGCAGGTTGCCAAGAGCTTCTTGCAAATTGCCTAAGCCCTCCGGCCCCATTCCCGGCAAAAACCCGAGCATCCCTGACGCCTGTTCCTCCACTTCTATCTCAACCAGCCGGTCTTCTAACTCCCCCATCGCCAGTTGTTTCGCCACTCGCCTGCGTTCCGCTCGCACCGGTTCCGACACGTTGTCATGGGTGTCTTGAGCCGCTCCGCCAAACAGCATTTCCAACGGGTTTCTCGGCGCACGTCGGCGGTTAGGGTCCGGCACCAGAGCTTGCACAATCCGTTCTTCCGCCAACTCGGTGGCCTGCGGACGCACCCGTTCCATGTGCTCCGCCTTGACCATACGAATGCCCGTCTCCACGAGGTCGCGGATCATCGACTCGACATCCCGGCCCACATAGCCGACCTCAGTAAACTTCGTGGCCTCCACCTTGAGAAAGGGCGCACCCACCAATTTGCTCAGGCGCCGAGCAATCTCGGTTTTTCCTACACCCGTTGGCCCCATCATCAGAATGTTTTTCGGCGTCACTTCTTCCTGCAGGTCCGGTGGTAACTTGGCCCGGCGCTGGCGGTTGCGCAATGCGATGGCCACCGCCCGCTTGGCCGCCTTTTGCCCGACAATGTATTTGTCCAACTCCTCGACGATTTGCCGTGGCGTCAAATCCTCTTTCGGCATCGACGTCCCTCCTCGCGCACGCGCCCGTCCCCTCCCGGAGACCTTCCGCCTTTACGGTAACGCCTCGACCACAATGTGGTTGTTGGTGTAGACGCAGATCTCTGCGGCGATTCTCAACGCCTGCTCAGCGACGTCAGCCGGCGCCAGCTCGGTATGGCGCAACAGGGCACGGCCGGCGGCCAAGGCATAAGCACCGCCTGAGCCGATGGCGCCAATCCCGTCATCCGGTTCGATCACTTCACCGCTGCCGGACACCAGCAACAGGTGTTGCGTATCCATCACCAGCAACATGGCCTCCAATTTATGTAAAACCTTGTCAGAACGCCAATCCTTGGCCAATTCCACGGCGGCCCGCTGCAAACTTCCATGAAACTCTTCCAGTTTGCCCTCAAATTTCTCGAAAAGTGTAAACGCATCGGCAACCGACCCGGCAAACCCGGCCACCACCTGGCCGCGGTATAAGCGGCGCACCTTGCGCGCGGTTTGTTTCACGATTTGGGTGTTGCCGAGCGTGACTTGTCCGTCACCTGCCATGGCGCCGCGCCCGTCTTTTAACACGGCCAAGATGGTGGTTCCGTGCAGACTCATGGCCATCCCTCCGGTGTCGATCTCTGCGGGTTATGCTCGTGGATGTGAACGCTGGTACACACGCACCAATCGTTCTCGTGACAGATGGGTGTAGCGTTGTGTCGTAGACAAGCTGGCATGACCCAAGAGCTCTTGCACCGCTCGCAGATCAGCACCGCCATCTAACAGATGAGTGGCAAAACTATGCCGGATCCCGTGCGGATGCAACCGGTCCAATCCAGGTACAGCGGCAATCCGCTGCAACAGCAGGCGCCGTACACTACGGTCGGTCAGCCGGCCGCCGCGGCGGTTGATAAACAGTGCCGGACCTTTCGCCAGTTCTGCCCGCAGCGGCAGATAACGGCGCAAGGCCTGAATAGCCGGTTGCCCTAAAAGCACCACGCGCTCCTTGTGCCGTTTGCCCATCACCCACACCAGCGCTTCTTCCATATGTACGTCGGCGACGTCGACCTGAACACACTCGGAGACGCGCACTCCGGTCGCATACAAAAACTCGAACAGCGCGCGATCACGTACGTCTGCAAACGCCTGGCCTTGGATCGAGTCGAGCAGCGCCTTCATCTCTTCTTGGTAGTAAAAACGAGGCACCGGCTGTTGTTGTTTAGGCAACGCCAACAGCCTGGCTGGGTTGTCCCATACCTTCCCTTGTTGCAACAGGGTATCCATAAAACTGCGCAAGCAGGACAGGCGTCTCGCCAGCGTCGACTTGGCCTGGCCACGCTGGACCTCTTGCGCTAAAAAGGCGCGCAAATCATGGACGCGCACCTGTGGCCACGCGCAACACCCGCGCTTTTCCAGAAATTGCGAGAACGCCTGCAGGTCCTGAGAATACGCAGACACGGTGTGCGGCGAGGCACCCTCACCACGCAGTTGCTCCAAATACCCCGCAACCTCTGCCATCAACCCTGCGGAAGCAGGCGGGTCAGCCCCTGGCATTGCCATCACCCCACCCCTTGCAACACAGACGCCAAATCCGCCAACGCGCGTTCTGCCATACGTTGTGCCCGTGCCCGCTTGTCGCGGATGCGTTCAGGCAGCGGCGGTAAGAGGCCGAACGCAGCATTCATTGGTTGGAAATTGTCTGGCGCAGCGTGTGTCACGTAATAAGCCAGGCTGCCGATTGCGGTGGTGGCTGGCAACGTCAACGGAGCCAAACCGCGAGCCATCCGTCCCGCGTTCAAACCGGCCACCAACCCAGAGGCTGCCGATTCCACATAGCCTTCAACCCCGGTCATCTGGCCTGCAAAAAACAGTTCCGGCCGCTTGCGCGTCTGGTACGTCGGCAGCAACACCAGCGGGCTGTTGATGTACGTGTTCCGATGCATCACACCATAACGCACAAACTCCGCCGCCTCGAGGCCTGGAATCATGCGGAACACGCGCTTTTGCTCCCCCCACTTCAAATGGGTTTGGAAGCCTACCATGTTGTACAATGTAGCCGCTGCGTTGTCCTGACGCAATTGGACCACGGCAAACGGGCGCTTGCCTGTGCGCGGGTCTTCCAGACCGACCGGTTTTAGCGGGCCAAAGAGCAGGGTTTGCCGTCCTCGCTTCGCCATCACCTCGACAGGCATGCAACCTTCAAAGTATTTTTCTTCCTCAAAGTCGTGCAACGGGGCTGTTTCAGCCTCGACCAACGCCTCGTAAAACGCGTTAAACTCCGCTTCAGTCATGGGGCAATTGAAATACGCAGGTGTACCTTTTTGATACCGGGAAGCCAGGTAGACCTTGCTCATATCAATCGAGTCGCGCTCGACAATGGGTGCAGCTGCATCGTAAAAATACAGGTAGTCCTGGCCTATCCAACGGCGGATTGACGCGGCCAGGGAGGGGGACGTCAGCGGTCCCGTGGCCACCACCACCAACCCCTGGTCAGGCAGTTCCGTAACCTCCTCCCTAACCACTCGGACCAACGGGTGTTGTTCTAATGCGTTCGTCACGGCCCGGGAAAAGCCTTCTCTGTCCACAGCCAGCGCTCCTCCCGCCGGGACCG
>JAILZF010000115.1 GCA_023512635.1 Alicyclobacillus sp.
CTGCCGCACGGCCGCCGCGAGCCGCCGGCCGCGGGGCCGGGCCGGGAGTTGGCAGAGCGGTTGGAGGCAGAGGGGTACGATTGGCTGAAGCGGGAGCTGGGGATTGAAGACGAAACCGTCGGGGTGCGTGCGTAAGGGGGGAAAGAGAATGACTGAGACAACCACCGCCATTCGCCCGCCTTCGCCAGCCGTGGAGCTGGCCTCGCGCTTTGCTGAACCGGCTTGGCTGACATCGTGGCGGGATGCGGCATGGCAAGCGTTTCTGGACGCGCCGGAGCCGCACTTAGAAAAGACCGATTTGACGGGCCGTTCCTGGGAGCTGCCGCTGCCACCGGCGCAAGCGGGAGCAGAGCAAGCGGCTGCTGCGGAGTTGTTGCAGGCGTGCGCCGACCAGCCTTGGCTGCACATCCGCGATGGCCACGTCGTGGGTCTGCACCTGCCCGAGGCGTTGCGTGCGCAAGGGGTGGTATGGACTGACCTGCACACGGCAGCGCGGGAGCACGAGCCCCTGCTGCGCCCCCACCTGGGGCAAGTCGTTGCGCCGGCGGAGAGCAAGTGGTCAGCGCTCAACGCGGCCGCCTGGCGGGGAGGTGCGTTCTTGTACGTGCCGCGCGGCGTGGCGGCGGACGCGGTGTTCCACTTGGTGTATGAATGGAGCGGGGCGGCTGGCGGTTGCGCGCCGCGTTCGCTCGTGCTCGCTGGGCCGGAGAGCAGCTGCACGTTTGCTGAAGTCTTTTTGACCGCGCCGGGGATTCCCGCGCAAGTGGCGCCTGATGTGTTGGAAGTGGTGGCTGAGCACGGTGCCAAGGTGCAGGTGGTGAGTGCTCATACCTGCCAGCGCGGACCTGTCTACCTGTCCGTGCGCCGGGCGCGCCTGGCGGCCGACGCGAGTGTCGATTGGGTGGTTAGCCAAACCGGGGACGGGTTGGCGGTGGCTACGGTGGAGAGTGAACTGGCCGGCACCGGATCGCGTTCCACCTTGCAAGGCGTGGGTCTGGGAACAGGCCGCCAACACCTTGACCTGACGGCGGGCATGCACCACCAAGGACGATATTCGCAGAGCGACATCCGCTTGCAGGGTGTGTTGCGCGGCCGGGCCAACACCATCTTCCGCAGTTCTACGCACATCGCCAAAGGGGCGGTGGGCGCAGGGAGCGAGCAGCACAGCCGCATGTTGATGCTGGAGCGCAGCGCCCGTGCCGATGCCATCCCGATGCTGTTGATAGACGAAAACGACGTGCAGCGCTGCGGTCACGCGGCGAGTGTCGGGCGGATAGACGAGACACAGGTGTATTACCTGATGTCCCGTGGGATACCACGGTCGTTGGCCACCAAGATGATCATCTGGGGCTATTTGGAGCCCGCACTGGAAGTCATCCCGTCGGAACCGGTGCGGCACCATATCGTCAGCCTCATCGACAGGGAGCTGGGGCTATGACAGGCGCAGACGTCCGCAAGGACTTCCCCATTTTGCAGCAGGAGATCAACGGCCATCCGCTGGTGTACCTGGACAATGCTGCGACTTCGCAAAAGCCGCGGCCGGTGCTGGAGGCGATACAGCGCTATTACGAACACGACAACGCCAACGTGCACCGCGGTGTGCATACGCTGGGCGCGCGTGCTACCGAGGCGTACGAGTTGGCGCGGGAGAAGGTGGCGCGCTTTATCAACGCGCCGTCGCCGGAGCAAGTGGTGTTTACGCGCGGCACCACCGAGTCGTTAAACATGATTGCCTACGGTTACGCGCGCCGCGTCTTGCAACCTGGCGATGAAATCGTCATCACGCCGGCCGAGCACCACAGCAACTTGATTCCCTGGCAACAGGCTGCTCGCGCCACCGGCGCGCAGCTCAAGTACCTGCCGCTGCAGCCGGATGGCCAGATCCGCCTGGAAGATGTCCGCCAAGCTGTGACGGACCGGACCAAATTGGTGGCCATTGCGCATGTGTCCAACGTCCTTGGCACCATCCACCCGGTGAGTGAACTGGCAGAGATTGCCCACGCGCGCGGGGCGGTGTTGGTGGTTGACGGGGCACAGAGTGTACCGCACCAGCCGACGGACGTGCAAGCCTTGGATTGCGACTTCTTAGCGTTCTCGGGTCATAAGATGTGCGGTCCGACCGGCATCGGGGTGCTGTACGGCAAGCGCCACCTGTTGGCGGAGATGGAGCCGACGTACTTTGGCGGAGAGATGATTGATGTGGTCGAGTTGTACGAGTCCACTTGGAAACAGCCGCCGTGGAAGTTTGAAGGCGGTACGCCCATCATCGCCGGGGCCGTGGGCTTGGGGGCGGCGGTGGACTACTTGCAGTCGGTGGGTATGGAAAACATCCAGCGGCACAGTCAAGCGCTCGCCGCGTACGCCTTAGAGCGGCTGGCAGAGATCCCGGAAATCGAGGTCTACGGTCCAGGGCCGGGGGTGGCACGTGGTGGTTTGGTGACGTTTAACCTGCGCGGCGTTCACGCGCATGACCTGTCGACGGTCTTGGACGCCCATGGGGTGGCCATTCGTGCCGGCCATCACTGCTGCCAGCCGTTGATGCGTATCCTCGGCGTTCCAGCGACGGCGCGCGCCAGTTTTTACTTGTACAACACGGAAGCGGACATCGACGCGTTGGTGACGGCGCTGACCACGGCAAAGGAGTTTTTCCAACATGCAATTGGATGATTTATACCGGCAGGTGATTATGGACCACTACCAACACCCGCGCAACCAAGGGGAGATTGGGGCGGATGCGTTGACGGTAGACTTGCGCAACCCCAGCTGCGGCGATGAGATTCGACTGCAGTTGCAGGTGGCGGACGGCGTGGTGTGTGACGCCCGTTTCCGCGGTGCGGGGTGCTCCATCTCCATTTCCTCTGCCTCCATGATGACGGAGGCCATCAAGGGGAAACCGTTGGCCGAGGCGTTGGCGCTGGCTCAAGCGTTTCGCGCCATGATGCGCGGCGAGGCGGTGGATGTGGAGCAACTGGGGGAGTTGGAAGCCTTGCAAGGTGTGTCCAAGTTTCCGGCGCGCATCAAGTGCGCTACGCTCGCCTGGCAGGCGCTGGAGAATGCCGCCAGTCTGGCGGGGTTGGAACACGAGCACGGCGGATGATGCGGACCGCCGCGGTTGCCTGCCTCAGGGCAAGGTGTCGATGGATGGGCAGATGAGCTGCAAAGGGGGCATGAGCGATGGCCAAGGTATTGCCAGACCTGGAAGAGTACCAGTACGGGTTTCGAGATAAAGACATTGCCGTGGTGAAGTTCCAAAAAGGTCTGTCGCGCAAGGTCGTCGAGGAGATTTCCATGATGAAAAACGAACCAGGCTGGATGACCGATTTCCGCCTGCGTTCCTTAGAAGTCTTTTACCAGAAGCCGATGCCGCACTGGGGTGCCAACCTGGACGACCTGGACTTTGATGACATCACGTATTACGTGAAGCCCACGGAGAAGAAGGGGAAGTCTTGGGAAGAGGTGCCAGAAGAAATCAAGAACACGTTTGACCGGTTGGGTATCCCGGAGGCGGAGCAGAAGTTTCTCGCCGGCGTCTCTGCCCAGTACGAGTCAGAAGTGGTGTACCACTCGATGCGGGCCGACTTGGAGAAGCTCGGCATCCTGTTTTGTGATACGGACACGGCACTGCGCGAGTACCCGGAGATTTTTAAGGAGTACTTCGGAACCGTCATCCCGCCTGAGGACAACAAGTTTGCCGCGCTTAACTCGGCGGTGTGGAGTGGTGGCAGCTTTATCTACGTGCCCAAGGGCGTCAAGTGCGAGGTGCCGCTGCAGGCGTACTTCCGCATCAACTCGGAAAACATGGGGCAGTTTGAGCGGACGCTGATCATCGTCGACGAAGACAGCTTTGTCCATTATGTGGAAGGCTGCACGGCGCCAATTTACAGCACCAACTCACTGCACAGCGCGGTGGTCGAGATTATTGTCAAAGACCGCGCCCGCTGCCGCTACACCACCATTCAGAACTGGGCGCCCAACATTTATAACCTGGTGACCAAGCGTGCCGTGGCCTACAAGGATGCGACGATGGAATGGGTGGATGGCAACATCGGGTCCAAGGTTACGATGAAGTACCCCAGCGTCTACCTGATGGGCGAGGGGGCAAAAGGCATGGTCCTGTCGATTGCGGTGGCTGGCCGTCACCAGCATCAGGATACGGGCG
>JAILZF010000116.1 GCA_023512635.1 Alicyclobacillus sp.
CGGCAAGGCGTTCGAGTACGACGCCGTCACCGGCTCCGTCGCCGCGATCTCGATGCTGTTCACCGCGTTCGTGACGCTGGCCGCCGCCCCGTGGATCATGAGCGTCTGGTTGTAGCGGGAACGGTGCGGCTACTTGCGATCGCGGAAAAAGAACGCCAGCGCGTTCTGAATGTGCTCGTCCCAATAGCTCCACGTATGGCTTCCGGGCCCCTCCTCATAGACGTGGGAGGGGTAGTTCGCTTTCCGGCAAGCGTCGCGGAACGCGAGGTTGCCCTCGTACAGGAAGTCCTCGGTACCGCAACACTGGTAAAGCTTCGGCATTGGCCCGGAAGATGGGCCCAGATTCTGCAGCAGCCACAAAAGGTCGTTGTCCGTGCCGGCGACGGGCTTGTCGCCGAAGATGAACCGCGCATCGGGCAGGCTGAAGTCGGGATTCCCGATGTTCAACGCCCCGGACAGGCTGGCCGCCGCCGCAAACCGCTGCGGGTGTCGGAGCGCGAGTTTGAAGGCACCGTAGCCGCCCATCGACAGTCCGGCGACAAAGTTGTCCTCCCGCGCGTCCGACAGCGGGAAGAATGAGCGGGCAATGGCGGGCAGCTCCTCGCTGACGAGCGTCCAGTACTGCCCGCCGTACACCATGTCCGTGTAAAAACTTCGGTGCACCTGGGGCATCACCACCGCCAGTCCGAGCGGTGCGACATACCGCTCGATGGAGGTCCGCCGGAGCCAAATCGTGTCGTCGTCCGACAACCCGTGCAACAGGTACAGGGTGGGGTGCTTGTCCCGGACGGCCGCACTTTGCATGCCGATCTGGCGCGACGTCTGTTGCGGCAGAATGACCGTCATCGAGGTGCTCAATCCGAGCACCTCTGAAAAAAAGTAACAATGGATGGGGGCCAAGGGGTCTTCCTCCTCCTCCTATTTCGCCCGTCGCCGCCTTTGTCCCATGGCGTGTCCCGTGGCCCGTTCCGTGGCCGGCTTGCCACCAGCGCGGGTCGGCGGGCAGCGCAAACACTGTCTGCTCGGCCACCGCGGCGAGCGCCAACAGAAACACCAGGTCGCGCGGCGGCAGTTGGGTCAGGCCGTCGATGTACAGGCGCGCCCCTTGCAACGCCGGCCAGGATGCCACATGCGGCAGCAACCGCAGCGGCAATTCCTCCGGGTCATAGACTTGCCGCTCTGCCAAACGCTGCTGCCAAACCACATAGAGTTGACAGAGATCGCGCAGCTTCCCGACAAGGGAGCGGCCTGATGCCGCCGTGGCCCGGCCGGGCGTGGCCCGTACGCTGGCGGCTGCCGTCTCCAGAGCGGCTTCGACGGACGTCCACGGCACAGCGCTGCACGTCAACTCAGCAAACCCTGCCAGCAAGGCGTCTAAAAACGGCACCGTCAGCCGATCCCGGTGCAACACCAGCAAGCTGTCTCGGCACTCGCGGTACACAGCCGCCAGCAGCAAACGCTTGCCCGTCTGTTGCAGCGGCGTCCCCGGAACGGCACGCACCTCCCGGTTCGCTAGTTCTGCCAAACGCGGCACGCTGACCACCGCCGCGCGCAGGGACGACACAACCCGCGCCAACAACTGGCGCTCGGCAGCGTACGAGGCGTCCCCAGGCACCACCCACCACAGGGGTCCGCCGAGCGGGTTTTCCTGTACTTGGTCAGCCAAGGCTGCGGCAATGCGCGCCGACTTGCCCGCGGCCGCCCCGGCCAACCAGATTTGCACGTTCCCCACGCCGCTCCCCTCCTCGTACGTTACTTTGTCCCCACTGTAGCCTACCCCTGGGTGGCTTGCAACGGCCCGTCTGCCAGATCCAGCGGCACACCTTGGCGGCCCTAGGCATATGACGCTATAAGCCCAACGCTGGCTGAGCATTTCAGAAAAGGAGTGAAGTCCATGAACATGCAACCCGCGGCCGCCTCGCCTGTCGTAGCCGCTCTCCCCTCCTCGAAAAAACTGATCACGGTCTCCGGCCTGGGTCTGCTGTTTGACTCCATGGACGTCAACCTCGTCGCGTTTATTTTGGTGGCCGTGGCCAAACAGTGGAACTTAAACCCCAGTGTGGTCGGCAACCTGGGCAGTATGGGGTTTATAGGCATGGCCGTCGGAGCTGCGCTGGCGGGACTGTTGGCGGACCGTTTCGGACGGAAAGCGGTGTTTATGTGGACGCTGTTGATCTACAGCCTGGCCACAGGGTTCACGGCGTTCGCGTGGGGGGTCGGCATTTTTTACGTCCTGCGCTTTTTAGTCGGGTTTGGTTTGGGCGGTGAACTGCCCGTGGCGACCACGTACGTGCTGGAGTCTGCTCCTGATAACCAGCGCGGCCGCCACGTGGTTTTGCTAGAGATGTTTTACGCGTTTGGTTCCTTGGCAGCCGCCCTGATCTCCAACCTCGTCATCCCCTCGGTCGGTTGGCGGGTCGCCTTCCTCATCGGCGCGCTGCCCGCCTTGTACGTGCTCGTCTTGCGCCGGCAACTGCCCGAATCGCCGCGCTTTCAGTCACTCGCCCGGCGGCACAGCATCGGCGAGTCGTTTGCGACCCTTTGGCAATCCGGGATTGCCAAGAGTACAGTGGTGACCTGGGTGCTCTGGTTTACCATGAACTTTGCTTTCTACGGGATGGTCTTGTGGCTGCCGTCGATCCTCGCGCTCAAAGGCTACTCGCTGGTGCACAGCCTCAGCTATGTGTTGATCATGAACCTGGCTCAGATCCCTGGCTACCTTACCGCCGCCTGGTTGGTAGAAAAATGGGGGCGCAAGTGGACGTTGGTGCCGGCCATGTTAGGGTCAGCCCTGGCCGCATTAGGCTTCGGCTTCGCCAGCAACACCCTGTGGATCTTTGTCTTCGGTATTCTCGTCAACTATTTTATGTTAGGGGCCTGGGCTGGAACGTATATTTTTACCGTGGAACAGTTCCCCATTCACGCCCGCGCCACCGGCATCGGCTGGGCCAGCGGCTTTGGGCGGATTGGCGCCATCATTGCACCCGCGCTGGTTGGCGCGTTGATTGCCGCCCATGTCAGCTTTGGCGTGATCTTTACCCTGTTCTTTATCGCCTTAGCACTGGGGTTGCTCTTCGTGTTCGTCTGGGGAAAAGAAACCAAAGGGCAGGCGATTTGAGCCTCGCCTCCGGCCAGTGTGCATCACCAGGCCCGGCGGACTCCGCCGGGCCTGTCCTGCCTTACACCGCCATGGGCCGTGCCTCCAGCCAGCCGCAGAGGAGCGCCTCCATACCGGCCAGCGTGGTCTGCTGGTTGATCAATTCCCGCAACTGGGCAGCGCCAGGCAAGCCCTTGAGATACCAAGCGGCGTGCTTGCGCATTTCCCGTACGCCCGTCCACTCCCCTTTGTACTCGACCAACCGGTGCAGGTGTTCAACGGCCACAGAAATCCGCTCCGCCGCAGAAGGCTTCGGCAGCTTCTCACCGGTCGCCAAGTAGTGGCAAACCTCTCGAAAAATCCACGGATTCCCAAGTGCACCCCGGCCAATCATCACCCCGTCACAACCGGTTTCCGCCAACAGCCGCAGCGCGTCCTCCGGTTCTACCACGTCGCCATTGCCAATCACCGGGATACGGACCGCTTCCTTTACCCGGCGAATGATGTCCCAATCGGCCCGGCCGCTGTACAATTGTTTGGCGGTACGGCCGTGCACCGCCACCGCCTGAGCGCCCGCCTCTTGGACGGCGAGGGCTACTTCCACCGCGTTCACGTGGTCGTCATCCCAGCCTTTGCGGAACTTCACGGTAACCGGTTTGTCCACCCGCTCTACCACCGCCCGCACAATGGCTGCGGCGTACTCAGGGTTGCGGGCGAGCGCTGCCCCCGATCCGTTTTTATAGATTTTTAACACGGGACACCCCATGTTGATATCAATGATGTCTGCGTTGGTCCGCGAACCAATCAGCTCTGCCGCTTGTGCCATGGAAGCCAGGTCGTACCCAACCAGCTGCAGGCTGACCGGATGCTCATCCGGCAAGATGGTGAGCATCTTCTGGCTCTTTTCGTTGCCGTTGACCAGGGCCTTGTCGCTGACCATCTCTGCGCAGACCATTCCGGCTCCTAACCGCTTGGCTACATGGCGGAACGGCGGATTGCACACGCCCGCCATGGGGGCGAGAATCACCGGGTTGTCCACCACGACATGGCCAATGGTGAGG
>JAILZF010000117.1 GCA_023512635.1 Alicyclobacillus sp.
ATGTTAATGAAATCCGTTTCGCGCTCCCCCATCGAATTAGGGCGCGGTCTGTCCACCGCGAGGCCAAACGTCGCCACAGGTGTCCCAGAGTTGGTGTAACGCAACTCAGGGTCCTGCGTCAGCCGGCCAATCAGAATCACCCGGTTTAACATCGACGCTCCCCCTCGTGCTCTATTCGCCTACACGCACGGTGAGGTATCGCAACACACTGTCGTCGATCCTCAACATGCGCTCCAGCTCACGGGTAAAGTCCGTGTCTGCCGTGTACTGCATGAGCACGTAGTAGCCTTCCCGGTAATTTTTGATCTCGTAAGCCAGCCGCCGTTTCCCCAATTCCTGTAGCTGGTCTATGGTACCACCTTTCTCGGTGACCACAGACTGATACTTGGCTACCACTTCTGCCGTCTTTTCCGGCTCGAGGTCCGGTTTCAACAAGTACATGGTCTCATACTGGCGCATGCCGGTTCACCTCCTTTTGGCCCTGTGGCCCTGCCTGTGGGCAGAGCAAGGATGGCGGGACACGCTAAGCGCGTGCCAAGGTTTTATGTTACCACGGCTATCGTCAACCAGCAAGATAGCCATCCAGAAGGTTAGACATGAAAGCGAAAGTGCATCACATCGCCGTCCTGCACCACGTAATCCTTCCCTTCCAGGCGAACCTTACCTGCCTCCCGAGCTGCCGCGTAGGACCCTGCACGTACTAAATCCTCATAGGCGACCACTTCAGCCCGGATAAATCCGCGCTCAAAATCCGAGTGAATCACCCCCGCAGCCTGCGGTGCTTTGGTCCCCGCACGCACGGTCCAAGCGCGCACCTCCGGCTCTCCTGCTGTAAAATACGTAATCAGCCCCAGCAGCTCATAGGCCGCGCGAATCAGCCGGTGTAGCCCAGGCTCTGACTGTCCCAGGTCAGCCAACAGCGCCTGCCGGTCCGGCTCGTCCAACTCTGTCAGCTCAGCCTCGAGCTGCGCACAGACCACGACAACCGGGCTATGGGTCAAGCGAGCCCGTTCAGCCACTGCCTGGACCCTGGCATTGCCTGCCGCGTCGGCCAACCCCGCCTCATCCACATTGGCGGCGTACAAGACAGGTTTTGTCGTCAACAGGTGCAAGTCGCGCAGCAATCCACGTTCTTCCTCCGTCAACTCAACCGTCCGTGCCGGCTGGCCATCTGCCAGCGCCGCCTCAATTTTCGCCAATGCTGCGGCTTCCAAGGCATACCGTTTTTCGCCGGATTTCATGCTGCGCCGTACTTTCTCTAAGCGTCGTTGCACGCTCTCCAGATCAGCCAGAACCAGTTCTAGCTCAATCGTTTCTATGTCACGCAGTGGATCTACCGAACCATGGACGTGAGTGATATCGTCATTCTCAAAACAGCGAACGACGTGGACAATCGCATCCACCTCGCGGATATGTCCAAGAAACTGGTTGCCCAACCCTTCCCCTCGGCTTGCCCCGGCCACCAACCCTGCAATGTCGACAAACTCAAACGTGGTAGGTACAATCCGCCGAGGGTGAACCACTTGGGCAAGCCCCTGTAACCGCGGGTCTGGCACCTCCACCACGCCGACGTTGGGGTCTATGGTGCAAAACGGATAGTTTGCCGCTTCTGCCCCAGCTTGGGTAATGGCATTAAACAGCGTTGATTTACCGACGTTAGGAAGTCCCACGATTCCCGCTTGCAGTGGCATCTGTACCCCTCATTTCCTTGGCTTCGCGGCCATTATAGTGGATAGAGAAAGCCGCACTCAATCTCGGACTGTGTGAAATCACAAGCTTTTGTACGACAGCGGCCGCGCGATCGCCCGTCGCCGGCTCCAGTCTGGGGTACCGCCTGCAGTTGACGGCCAACGCGCATGGATAATGTGTAACCCTTGTGGCAAACTGAAAGTGCGGACGTGCGTCATCACCAAATGAAGGAGGTGTGCACATGCTGCGGCGATTAATGCGTAAACTGCGTGTTCGCAAGTTGTCCACCAAGGTCTTTGCGATAGAACTCCATCCGTCGAACCGTCAGCGTGAGCAGTGTGCCCCGTGCGCTTAACGCAAGCGCTGACTCTGTGTATGTCCGCCCCTGGCCATTCGTGCCCGCAAGAGACGGGCTTTTTTTGTTGGCGTCTCCTTTGGGCAGCTGGTTTCTGTGTCGCTGTTTCCAAAGGCTGTGGAGACTTTTATCGAACTGTCCTACCTGGATGGGTCTGTTTCCGTATGACCGGGCAAGACTGAACGCACCAATCGTTCAAAGCGGACCCGCGGTATCATGACGCTGTGCCCACACTGTTGGCACTTGACCCGGATGTCCATCCCCATGCGGATGATCTGCCATGTATGACCGCCGCAAGCGTGCGGTTTTTTAAGCTGCACCACATCGCCTAAGTGAAATTCCATCCCTTAATTAGACTCCCCTGTTTGTGCTGTTCCTGCGTGGGTACTCTCTATGTACGTGGTCTGAACGGCTGCCGTTGCCTGGGCATCCGAACTGTTACCCGGTCTCTCCTTGTCATTCCCGGCCGCTTCTTCCGTCGCTTTGACCGTTTGGCTGGTCTTTGGGATCTCCTGGTCTGCTGATGAACTGCGCGTGTCCTGTCCCCCTTGTCCTGGCAGGTTGGCCGTGACTGGCGGTGCAGCCCAAGGCACCGTTGCCCATCCCGATCCGCCTGGAACGACTCCGGTACTAACGGGCAGCGCGACACCTGCCCGTTCAAATGCTTCTTTAATTCGCAACCGCGCCTGCCGTTCTACGGCAAACTGCATTCCAGGTTGACATTCTAACGTGGCCCGCAGGGTAATATCTGTTTGGTTAAATGACTGGATCCCCAGTACCTTGACCTCTCCCGTTACTTCTGGTGTTTCCGCTTGCAATGCCTGCAACTCCTTGCTCATCACTGCCAATGCCTGGCGGACATCACAATCCCAGCGAACATTGACGTCGACCACGGCGACTGATGCTGCCTTTGAATAATTCGTGACTTGTTTAATTTGTCCATTGGGTATGATCTCAATTTCTCCGGTCCACGCCTGCACCCGCGTCAGCCGCAGACCGACCGATTTGACCGTGCCCGTAAAGGAATTGATCTTCACCACATCACCAACACCATACTGGTCTTCAAATAAAATGAACAACCCCGTGAGGATGTCCCGAATTAAACTCTGCGCACCAAACCCAACGACCAAGCCTGCGATGCCAGCTCCAGCCAACAGAGTTTGCACGCGAAAGTTCAGCAACTCCAGGACAATGAGGAAATACATGAAATAGAGAGTCCAGCGGATCACGTTGTCTAGCAGCGATGCCAAGGTCTCGCGGCGCCGATCGTCCAATTTGACCGCCCGGGATCGCAACACTTTTTCTACGGTCCGTGCTGAAATCCGAATGGCCAGCCGCGTCAACAGGAAGAATCCTATGATGCCGACAGCGTGCCACAGCAACTGGCCTGCATTGTCTTGCAACCAATGTTCCAAGTTCTGACTAAGGTTGTCCATAGCTCTCCCACCTTGCTCTGCAACCTGTCCTGTTTACTATATCATGATTGTTCACTGACCTTGGCGGTACCACGGTTTGTTTCAGGAGCATCCTCAGCCGATGACACGGCTTGACTTAACTCATCCTCCCAACCAATGATGCAGATTCCCGAGTACATGTATCCACAGCGAATGGTTTAATACATGGGCAAGCCCCGGGAAAGATGGCACCCAGGCAAGATTGGCCAGGCAGACTGTAGCAACCCCAGCCAGATATAACCCGCAAACGCTACCTAAACCAAAGCACAGCCAACGCTCACTCTGAGTTGCCGGCGCGGAGGGTTGCTCCCACAACACACTGCGCAGCCACCCCGCCATGGAAAACGCCGTAAACACGGTAAAGGTGGCCAATGCGTAAGCCATGGTGCGCAGGATGTGCAGTACCACCCATTGCCCAGGATGACCAGTGAGCACGGCAGGTTCAGGTGGTAACCAAGCTGCTGCTGCCACCGTTTGTTCGGGGGTGGCCAACCGTTCCATGAGCCAGGCTGCTGCTGCCTCGGCTTGGGCCGGTAAGTGTTTGACCCACCAGGCAGATACCTGGGTAGCAACCCACGCTGAGCTGACCAGGCCGCTCGCGTACAAGAGTGCCCGGTAGATATTGCATGACTGAAACCACAGTCCACACC
>JAILZF010000118.1 GCA_023512635.1 Alicyclobacillus sp.
GATGATCACGCGCCGCCACCAGGAGGCGATCGACCGCGGCGTCGACCCGACGATGCCCGTTTTCCCATAGCGCCGCGTCGTTACGCCGCTGCAGGCCGCTTCGCCTGCAGCAGCAGCGCGCCGATGCCGATCACGAGCGCGGCGAACATCGCCGCGCCGCCCAGATAGGGCACGCGCGCGAAGAGCGCGATCGCCAGCGTGGCGAGCATCGCCGCGCCCACGCGCCACCACAACTCGGCGGCGGCTGCCGCTCTGAGGCGCGTCAGCGCCCAGTCGCCGAGCGCGACACCGGCGCTCGCGTAACCGATCACCAGCAGCGCGAGATAAAGCCCGACGGCGATCAGCGCGAGCGGGATGCCGACGATCGTCACGAACAGCACCACCGCCGCGATCGGAACGCATACGAGCGCGACGAAGCCCGCGAGCAGGCTCGCGCCGGGGCGCGTCTGCATCGTCGCGGTCACACGCGCGTAGAACTCCGGCAGGCCGCCGACCAGCAGCGCCGCCAGCAAGAAGGAGACGAGCACGATTCCCAGCGGGTGCAGCCGCCCAAGCCAGGCAACGATGATCGCCGTGTAGCCGTACCCCGGCGAAAGATTCCGCTGGAGCTGGTGCCCCACGCCGGCCACCTCGCTCATTCCCGCGAGCCCGGCCAGCGCCCACGCCGAGCCCGAACACGAGCATCCCGACGAGGAACAGCGGGAACGACGCCCACAGCATGGACAGGCCTACCACGACCGCGCCGGCGAGGCTCAGGACGAGCCCCACCTGCAGCCCGGCCTTGCTCGCCTCTGCCTGGAACTGCGAGTCTTGCAGGGCTTGTTGGAAGGCTTGACGCAATGCCGCAAGGCGGTCAGCTGGCACCCCTGGAGCAGTAAAGAACGCGTGCCCCAAATCCAACGCGTCAGCCATAGCGGTTAAAGCGTTGATTCGGCTTTGGTCTAAACCCGCCTGTTTGGCCAGATCCAATATGGTGGGTACACCCGGCAGTTTTGAAAACGGTTGCTTTGACAGTACCGCGACAATCTTGGCCTGCTGCGGAATCTCCATGATGTCCGACGCTGATTCCGCACACAAATCGCCGTTCCCGCGTAAAAAGGCAGCTTTTACGTCTTTGCTGCCGTTAAAAGCCGCCACGATGGTGTGTGGGATGTGAAACGCGTTCAAGGTGATGGCGGCTGCGCTGTAATCGGTTCCCTCCTTGCCCGTAGCCAAAGCCTTGACAGGAGATTGCGCGTGCTCCAAGGCCGTAAACGACGGGAACGGCCCTTGGGTATGAACGGCGATGGTGTGAGGGTCATTGTCCGGGCGGCCAATCCAACTGAACTTGTTGACGTCAAATTTCATCCCTTGCGCACCGGAAATCTGATCCATCACATCCCCCGTCGCGTCCGTATCGCCGATGGTCAACCCGTCCGGCGTGGCAGAGTACACGGTATTGGTGCCAACCAAACCGCCACCGCCGTCGATGTTGACCACTTCCACTTTGCCAAGGTTGAGATACTTCTGAAGATATGGGGCGAGTAAGCGCGCCCACTGGTCATATCCGCCCCCTGGGGCATGCGGTACCACAATACGCAAGGTCTTTCCTTTATAAAAATCCGTCCCCGCAGAGGATGACTCCGTGCTCGTGTCTGCCTGCGCTTGAGCCGGTGCACTCGCCTTGTTGGCAACCGGCGCGGCATGGTCCTGCGGATTCGATCCACATCCTGCTAGAAAAATGGGAACAGAGGCGAGCACCATCCATTTTTTCCACATATCGAATTTCCTCCGCTTCTCCATCTTTTCCCTACGCGTCTGATTCCCTCGTTCATACCCGAACCTGTATACCCGAACCTGCCACTCACGAAGCCACCAGGTCTTCGCGCCGGATCAAAAAGGCGATGGTACCGGCTGCAACGAGCAATGCAACGGCCATCACCACAAAGGCACTGGTAAAGCCACCCGATTTACCAAGAATAGATCCAATCACCACTGGGCTTAAAGCCGCGCCCCCTTGGGCGAAGAAACTGCTGACCCCTTGCGCACGGCCGACGCTGGCGTTATTGACAATCCGCTGCAACATAGGATAAAAAATCGACGCCCCCACCTGTTGGAAGGCCAAGGTCGAAATCAACATCACCAAGGCCAGGCCTGCGGGCAGCTTGGCAACCTGCAACAGCGCAAAACACCCAGCCAAGGTGAAACCCATGACCCCATAGGGTGCCCGCCGTAACTTCTTGTCCTTATCTGACAGTACAGACCCGGCAAATATCGTAATCAAGCAACAGCCGTACATCAGGGTCGTTAACCACCCGACTTGCTGCAGGGAGAACCCTTCGGTACTGCGCAAATAGGACGGAATCCAGGTGGACCATCCCCAAAAAAACACACTGTTCCCAATATGTGAGACCGTCAGCAGCCAAAAGCGAACGTCTTTTAAGAACTGGTAGTTTGCCGGTTCCGCCTGATGGGCCGACCATGTTGGCATAGTGCCAGAAGCCTCGAGAATCCACCGGCGTTCTGCCTCATTTACGCGTGGGTGCTGTTGCGGGGTTTCGCGGGTGAGCCATATCACCATTGGAATGGTCACCACCAGGGTCAACACCGCAAACACGATAAAGCAAACACGCCACCCTCCTCTCCCCACAATCCAAGCCAAACTAAAACCTGACAAAGCCGGACCAATCATGGTACCGCTGTACCAAACCGAAGAAGCCCGCGCCCGCTCTTGTTCAGGGTACCAGTAATAGACATAAAGACTGCAAACCGGGAACAAGACGGCTTCACCTAGTCCCAACACAATGCGCCAGAACAGCATCGCCCCATAACTGGAAGACGCCGCAAAAGCCAAGAGGGCAACCACCCAGATGAACAATCCAAGGGTCAAACACCGGCGCGCCCCCCACCTTGTTAACACATGACCCCAGATGGGTTGACCTATGGCGTAGGCAATCAGCATGGCAGTTGTCAACATACCTAGCTCTACGGTATGGCCAGCCAACCCGGTTTCCTTGAGAAAGTCTTTGTTTGCCATGACAATACTTAAACTCGACTTATCAATCATGCCTATGGTCCAAGCCACCAACAGTGTCAAACCAATGTGCGTCCAGCGTACCGAGGTTGGTATAGCCGCTGCAGACGACACCGGCCGGCGTACGTTGGGTGACAATTGCATCTTCCACCCCTCCTTTGCGTCACCCGTTTCTTCGGCTTCTCTCCTGACCGTTTTCCTTAGTGCATGTAGTTGCCACCATCGACAACCAGCGTCTGTCCTGTGATAAAGTCACTTTCTGACGATGCGAGGAATACGAGTGCTCCTAGCAAGTCTTCAGGGGTTTGAACGCGCTTTAACACACGCGTCCGCGAGCTTTCCAAGCGGTGTTGCACCACCTGATCGTCCGGATTTTCCTCGCTTAACGTGCTGCCCGGTGCAATACAGTTCACGTTGATGTTAAAATCGCCAAGTTCCCTAGCGAGGGCTTTGGTAAATCCGAGAATGGCCGCTTTGGAAGAAATATAGTGGATACGGCCACCCCGGCCGTGGAACGCCGTACCGGAGGCAATATTGATAATCTTGCCACTGCGCTGAGCCTGCATGACCGGGGCCACCGCGCGGCACGCCAACCAAGTCCCCTTCACGTTGACCTCCATGACGAGGTCCCATTCTGTTGGGTCGATACGGTCAAACGTCGTGCGCGAAATGGGGATGGTCGCAAACACTGCAGCATTGTTCACCAAGATATCGATTCGGCCAAAGCGGCTTAGCGACTTTTCTGCCATGGCTTGAAGTTGTTGCTCATCCCGCACATCCACCGGGACGCCTAGGACTTCCCACCCGCACGCTGACAACTCCTCTGCTACACGTTGACAAGCTTGTTCGTCGAGCTCGGCAATCACTACGCGGGCCCCTTCTTCTGCCAACCGCCTTGCGTACGCTTTACCAATGCCATGACCTCCCCCCGTTACAATGGCGACTTTGCCCAACAATCGCTGTGACACAGCCATTCCACCCTTTCTGCAGGCTTGAAGCCCCCCTTGATTTGAACCTCGGCCTATGACAAAGGCCAGGACCTGAAAGCATCCCTAGATTCACATGTTGCCGTTGGTTGTGGTCTTGATGGATATTCTGTCAAGGTCTTGAAGGT
>JAILZF010000119.1 GCA_023512635.1 Alicyclobacillus sp.
GGGGTGAGCTATGACCCGGCCAGCGAAGTGATTGCCACCATCGGCGCCACGCAAGCGCTCGACATCGCCTTTCGCACCCTGTTGACCGAAGGCTCGGAGGTGGTGATCCCCGCCCCTGTATACCCCGGGTACGAACCGGTGGCGCGGCTGTGCGGAGCGAAGGTGCTGTTGGTGGATACCAGCCGCCACCGCTTCCGGCTGAGTGCCGCATGGCTGGAACCGTACCTAACCCCGCGCACGCGCCTGGTGGTGCTGCCTTACCCAGCCAATCCCACAGGCACGGTGCTCAACCGTGCGGAGCTCAGTGAACTCGCCGCGCTGCTCAGCCAGCGCGAGGTGTTTGTCGTATCGGATGAGATTTACAGTGAGCTGGTCTTTAGCGAATCGTACACGTCCATCGTGCAGTTTCCCGGTATGCGCGAGCGCACCGTACTTGTGCAAGGCTTGTCCAAGTCACACGCGATGACAGGTTGGCGCATCGGGTTTGTGCTGGCACCACGGGCACTGGCCCAACACATGCTGAAAGTCCACCAGTACAGCGCCTTGTGCGCCCCAGTGGCCACGCAGTACGCCGCCCTGGAGGCGCTGACCCACGGTCTGGACGATCCCGCACCCATGCGCGAGACTTACCGCCGCCGGCGCGACCTGGCCTGTGCCCGCCTGCAGGCAATGGGCTGTGAGGTGGTTCCGCCGGAAGGGACGTTTTACGTCTTCCCTTCCATCCGCCGCTGGGGGATGAACGCACTGGCGTTTGCCACTCGCCTGCTGCAGGAAGAACATGTGGCAGTGTTGCCCGGCACGGCCTTTTCACGCTTTGGCGAAGGCTTTATACGCTTGTCGCTGGCCGTACCGGACGACCTCTTGGAAGAAGCCCTGACGCGGATGGAGCGGTTCGTACGCCGGCTCGGCACGCCGTGACGGTCTGCCGCAGGGCCGCCGGACGGTTACGGCTGCGCCGACAAGTGCCGCAGGAATCCGGTGGTCACGCGGAAGGCCACGTCCAGGGCGCGCTCATCGGGCAACATCTGCGAATGATGCAGGCCGTGCGGCGACTGCACGCCCAGCCAGAACATGAGGGAAGGGATGACTTCAGAGAAATACCCAAAGTCCTCGCCCGTCATGGCCGCAGGACAGACCTCAAGGCGGGCAGCGCCGCTCGTCTGCAACCAGTCGGCAAACACCTGAAAGAGCCGCGGGTTGTTGTCCACCTGGCGGTAGTTGGCACCGTAGTCGATGGACGCTTGACAGGCAAAACCTGTTTCAATCCCGCGCACCAACGCCTCGATGCGCGACTTGACGCGCACCATGGCGGCCGCCGACAGGGTGCGCAGCGTCCCTTCTAAGCGGGCGCGCTCGGCAATGATGTTCTGTTTGCTGCCGCCGCTGATTTTGCCTATCGTCAAGACAGCGCTGTCGAGCGGATCGACATTTCGGGCGACGATGGTTTGCAACTGGGTGACCAGGTGAGCAGCGGCCACCACCATGTCGTTGGCCCGGTGGGGAAAAGCTGCATGACCACCCTGGCCCACCAGGTCGATGAACAACTCTGAGGTATTGGCAAACAGCAGACCTGGTCTGCATGCCACTGTCCCCACCGGATGCTCCGGGGCGACGTGCAGGGCCAACAGGGCGTCAGGCCGCCAGCGCTGGAACTCCGCGCTGGCCAACAGCGGTGCCGCTCCCCCTGGACCCTCCTCTGCCGGCTGAAAAATCACCACCAAGTCATCCGCCATCGGATGCTCGGCAAAATGGGCGGTCACTGCCAGCGCCACGGTCATATGCACGTCGTGGCCGCAGGCGTGCATCCAACCCGGGTGCTGCGACTGAAACGGCACGCCGGTTTCCTCGGTCACCGGCAGGCCGTCCATGTCCGCCCGGTAACCGAGCGTCCGACGCGGTTGGGTTCCCCGCACACGCACCAGCACACCGGTACGCCACGTCTGCAGTTCCACCCGCTCGGCTGGCAGGGTGCGCAGGTGGGCGAGCAGCAACTGCTGCGTCTTGACCTCGGCGAAGCCCCCTTCCGGAATCTGGTGCAGTCTGCGGCGCACATCCAACCACTGCGAAGGCATGGTTCCTTCCGTCATCTTACAGTTGCCGCAGCTCCTGTTTAATTTCGACCTTGGCCGCCGTCCGCTCGTCCATCTGTTTGATGACGCGCGCCGGCACGCCCGCCACGACGACACGTTCAGGCACGTCTTCAATCACCACCGCCCCGGCGGCCACCACCGAGCCGCGGCCGACGCGCACGCCTTCCAAAATGACCGCATTGGCACCAATCAAGACGTCGTCCTCAATCACCACCGGTTTGGCGGAGGGAGGTTCAATCACGCCGGCAATCACCGCGCCAGCCCCGATGTGACAGTTCTTGCCGATGATACCGCGGCCGCCGACCACAGCATTCATGTCAATCATCGTACCTTCGCCAATCACCGCGCCGATGTTGATCACGGCCCCCATCATCACCACCGCGTTGGCGCCAATCTCCACGTGATCACGGATGATGGCACCCGGTTCAATGCGCGCGTGCAGGTGTTTGGTGTCAAGCAGAGGAATGGCTGAGTTGCGCCGGTCGCTCTCGATTTCGACCAGGCGGAAGCGGTTTTGATGTTGCGCCAGAGCGGCTTGCACCTGCGCCCATTCCCCAAACACCAAGGCAAATTCGCCAGCCTGAAACACCTTGGCGTCCGGGCCAAAGTCGACTCCGCTGACATCCCCTTGCAGATACACTTTGACGGGTGTCTTTTTGGGGCTGGTGCGTATCCGTTCAATCAACTGCTGCGCGTCCATGCCCGTCTGTCCCATGTTCATCTCTCCTTGCTGTCGCTGCTGCGTATGGCGGTGACGGCTGTGAAGGTTCCAGTTATTTTTTCTGAGCCGTATTCCAATCCGCCAGGAACCGTTCAATCCCTTGATCTGTCAATGGGTGTTTGATCATCCGGTCAATCACCGCGTACGGACAGGTGGCAATGTGGGCACCCGCCTTCGCCGCTTCGGTGACGTGGACCGGGTGGCGTACACTGGCTGCGATGATCTCGGTGTCGATGGCGTGCAAGTCGAAGATCTCGGCAATCTCGCGGACCAACCCCACCCCGTCAAAGCTGATGTCGTCCAGCCGGCCCATGAACGGGCTGACAAACGCTGCCCCCGCACGCGCCGCCAGCAACGCCTGGTTGGCGCTGAAGACAAGCGTCACATTGGTACGCACGCCTTTTTTGCGGAAGCGGTGCACCGCCTTGAGGCCTTCGGCTGTCATAGGCACTTTAATCACAATGTTGGGGTGCAAGGCCGCGAGGCGCAAGCCCTCTTCCACCATACTGTCCGCGTCCAGTGACACCACCTCTGCACTGACAGGCCCGTCAACGACGGTGACGATTTCTTGCAGGACTTCGATAAAATCGCGGCCTTCTTTCGCCACCAGCGAGGGATTGGTGGTCACCCCACTAAGAATCCCCATCTCTGCCGCGTTGCGAATCTCGGCAACGTTGGCCGTGTCGATAAAGATTTTCACTGTACATCCCTCCTTGCGCGGTCGTGACCCTGCGGCTGGCGCCGTGGCGTGTCCGTCTGGGTTGCGGTGGACCCCCTTGACACCGCTGGCCCGGCAGTCAAACGCACGTCTTGCGGCCGGCAGGCGTGGTATCCGCAGCAGGGTTACGCCAGGTGAGCATTGACCGCCTGCCGCAGCTCTTCGATGTCAAACGGCTTGGTGAAGTGGGCCAGTGCCCCCATCTCCATCGCCTCTTGGATCAGGTCGAGCTCTCCGTACGCTGTCATCATGATGACCTTCGTATCCAGCCCCATTTTCCGGATATCGCGCAAAATCTCCAAACCGTCCATCCCCGGGATTTTCATGTCGAGCAGAATCAGGTCAGGGGATTCCTGCTTGACGATGTCCAGCGCGGCTGGGCCGCTTGGCGCCTGGAATACCTGATAACCCTCTTGCGTTAAAACCTCCTGTAACAACACGCGGATGCCGAACTGGTCATCGACGACAAGAACTTTTTTCGCCAACCTGGTTCCCCCTTTGACCTACCCTTCGGAGGACAGCACGCCAACC
>JAILZF010000012.1 GCA_023512635.1 Alicyclobacillus sp.
AGACCCTTATAACATGGACCATGAACGAGCCAACCGTTTAACCTTGGAAGCCCGAGTGTTGGCTCAGGCGCATGGGTATCCTGGCCCGGCGAACGTGATTGATGCTCCTCCGGTATTCTTGTTTGAGCCGCACCAGACCGAGCAGTGCGACTTCAAAGTGGACTTCTTGCTGGACATCACAGAAGTGTTTGACCGCAAGCGTAAGGCCATGGAGTGTATGGAGGCGCAAGAGTACTTGTGGGAGTACTACACCGACTTGGCGAAACGGCGCGGCTTGCAGTGCAAGCGCAATGGCGGCCCAAAGACCTGTGAATACGCTGAGGCCTATCAACGCATCTACCCAGGCGTAGGGAGGGAGTTTGTATGAACCCTGTGATTGTCCGCAAGATTGCTCGGGCTGATACACAGGTCATCGCCAAACTTGGCGAGGCAGGTGTAGCTACCATCCATGAAGCGATGAACCGGTCGGGTTTAATGCGTCCGTACATGCGACCGCTCTATCCAGGTGCGAAAGTGGCAGGCAGTGCCGTCACCATTCTCTCCCACCCGGGGGATAACTTGATGATCCACGCGGCTATTGACGTCTGCCAACCTGGTGACGTATTGGTGGTGGCCCTTGCCTCCGACTCGACGGACGGTATGTTCGGTGAGCTGCTTGCCGTTTCCTGCCAGGCTCGTGGCATTACAGGTCTGGTGATTGATGCGGGGGTGCGCGACAGCGAAGTGATCGCCCAGATGAATTTCCCTGTATGGTCGAAAGCTATTTCCGCGCAAGGGACAGTCAAGGCTACACCCGGGTCGGTCAACATTCCTGTTGTGTGTGCGGGGGCTTTGGTACGTCCGGGCGACATCATTGTCGGAGACGGCGATGGGGTCGTGGTCGTTCCAAGGGAAGAGGCAGAAGCGGTGGCCTCACGTGCAGAGCAGCGGATGCAGCGCGAAGACGCGGTGCGTGAGCGGCTGCGCAAGGGTGAGCTGGGGATGGACATCTATGGATTTCGTCAAAAATTAGAGCAAATGGGTGTGCGTTATGTGGGAGAATAACAGCTTAGCAAAACGTTCCGATTTAAATGATTTAAAGAAAGATCGCACATCCATCGGTCACGTCTCGACAGTGTTCAACGATACATCGAGCTATAAATATCAAGCCGGATCTGGAGGGATCCGGCTTGAAGGAGTAAGTAAATGGTTCTATCGCTCACAAGGGGAAAAAGTTGTTGCTTTATCCCAAATTGATTTGGAAATACCCAAAGGTGCTTTTGTAAGCTTGGTTGGACCCAGTGGTTGTGGAAAATCTACTATCTTAAACTGTATAGCTGGATTCCAGTACCCGGATGCTGGAAAAGTCATCTTTGAAGGGAAAGAAATCCGAGGATTGAATGTCGGAATCGGCTACATGACACAGAAAGATTATTTGTTACCTTGGAGAGATGTTTTAGATAACGTATGGCTACCTTTGCAGGCCCGTGGTATTCCAACAAAAGAAGGAAAACAAAGGGCTCTTGAATATATTAAACGAGTTGGTCTAGAGGGTTTTGAACACAACTTCCCTCGTGAATTGTCGGGAGGAATGTTAAAACGGGCTGCAATGGCTAGAACCTTGGTATTTCATCCATCTACTTTACTAATGGACGAACCTTTCGGAAATTTGGATGCTCAGCTCAAACTACAGTTACAGAGAGAATTACTGAGAATCTGGCATCAAGAAAAACAAACGGTTATTTTTGTAACTCATGATTTAGAAGAAGCTATTGCGTTATCAGATATGGTGGTTGTGCTCTCCGGGCGTCCTTCCAGTGTGAAGCAAGTGATTCACGTGGATTTACCTCGGCCGCGTGACCCCATTTCTATACGTTTTGAACCTGAATTTCAACGGCTTCATAAAGAACTTTGGAGCCTTATTGATGTAACATTGGAGGTGGACCATGAGTTCCACTGAGCTTCAACTCGCCGCAAGTCAGAGAACTTCATTGTCTCCCATGGAACAAGCCTCCCGGAAAATGCGCATGATTTGGATTGGGAGAGTTCTCTTTTTAATCGTGTTTTTATTAATATGGCAAGTTGCGAGTCCATATCTAGATAAAACGGTTTTTAGTTCACCAGCTGATATTGCTCGTAATCTGGTGGAATCTGTATTGACAGGCTCATTATGGCCAAACTTATGGACAACTTTAGAAGAGATTGCTTTGGGCTATATTGTGGGTGCTTTTGCAGGGATTGTCGTTGGATTCATATTAGGAAGCAACGAGATTGTTGCAGGAATCCTTGACCCGGTCATGATAGCTATTTATGGTATACCCAAAATTGCATTAGGTCCTTTGTTTGTCGTTTGGTTTGGTATTAATTTAATGCCTAAAGTTGTTATGGCGGCGGTGATTGTATTTTTTGTAGTTTTTTACGCGACTTATCATGGTGTTCGTGAAGTTGACCAAGATATGTTAAGAACCATACAGCTTTTAGGAGTTTCCCCGACTCAAATTCGCCGGTGGGTTATTTTTCCGAGCGCTTTATCAGCCATTTTCCTTGGATTAAAAATGGCTGTTCCAGAAGCGTTGGTTGGTGCAGTTGTAGGTGAAATGATTGTTTCAAACAAAGGTTTGGGATACATGATTCAATTTGCAGCTACTCAGTTGGACACGGCGGGAGTATATGCAGGTTTATTTGTCTTGATGATCATGGCGTTATTGGCCAACTCTGCCGTTAATCAAGCTTCTGGCATGAAAAGGAGGTAAGAACTTGGTGAAAAAAATTGGATTGTTTGCTAGCTTTGGTGTTGTTTTGTTTGTTATAACCGCATGTGGGGGAAGTACTAATTCAATTGCTGGGGCAAACGCAACCTCTTCATCAGGTTCCAATGCTGTACAAGCTAATCAATCCGAAAAAGCTAATCATACTTTGACTAAAATTACCATCGCCCAAACCAGTGACGCATTAGGATGGGCAGCAGACGATTTAGCTTTAAAAGAAGGCTTCTTTAAGAAAGAAGGTCTGGATGCAGACATACAGGTGATGACAGGTGGCGATGCTGCAGCATTACCGGCTGTCATATCAGGAAATGCTCAATTTGGCGCAGTGACTTCTATTTCAACGCTAGAGGCAATTGGTAAGGGACAAAATCTGAAAATCATTGCACCCTTTACAGATCAATTTGTTTCAGAGTTTATTATTCGGAAAGATTTGGCTGAAAAGCTTGGTATTACGGATCAGATGCCCGTTTCGGATAAGATTAAAAAGATTAAAGGTTTAAAGGTGGGGACACCAGATATTGGTGGAAGCATCCACCTGTTATTTAATGGACTTGTGAAGAAAAATGGACTCGATCCAAACAAGGATTTTACGGTTACAGCAATACACCCGTATCCTACAGAATTAGATGCTTTAAAACGAGGACAAATTGATGTGGCCCTGGTTCCAATACCATATGGAGACATTGCCGTAAAAGACGGTTATGCAGTGATGCTAGCAAACTTCTGGGGAGGAGCAGTGCCAGAGTTTTCTGGTGCCGTTCACCAAACCATGTTTGTAACTGATCAATATGCTGAAGCGCATCCAGATGTGGTGGAAGCGGTTCGTAGAGCTTTGGCGGATGCATTGCAATTTATTCATCAGCATCCTGATCAGGCTGTAAAAGATTTGCAAGAGATGTTCCCAAAAACGGATCCAGATATTATTAAAAAAATAGTTGTCACTGAGGCAGAAGGTTACCCTACCGATTCTTCAATTCCGCGAAAAGGATTTGATATTCTCCGTGATTTCACAGCACAATATGTCGATCCATCCGTGGGCAAAGTAACCTATGAAAATGCTGTGTGGAAAACTGCTCAAACGAATTGAGGGGATGCGGGGTGCGCGTTGGGTTTCTCGGTTTTGGTGAAGCCGCCTCATCAATAGCGGCTGGATTGTACGAGGCGGGTGTGCAGGACATCGTTGCGTATGACGTGATGGTGGGACCGAAAACGTCAGAGCGCCTGGCGCGTATCGGACGTCACCGTTTGCATGAAGCGGCAGAGCTGGGAACGTGCGACGTCGTGTTCTCCGCTGTAACGGCCGATACTTGTGTGCAGGCAGCTTCGGAGATTGCCTCTTTCCTGCGTGCGGGCCAGGTCTATGCCGATTTAAACTCTTGCTCACCGGCGGTGAAGGCCCAAGTTGACCAGGTAGTGGCCAACACCGGTGCGCTTTTTGCCGGGGTGGCGGTGATGTCTGCGGTCCCCCCGCTGCGTCAACGGGTGCCGATGCTTGCGGATGGACCGGGGGCAGCGGTGCTCGCCGAACGGATGACGCCGTACGGTATGCAGATTGAAGTGGTACCCGGTGCAGTTGGGGCGGCGGCCGCCATTAAAATGTTCCGCAGCGCGATTGTCAAGGGTGTGGAGGCGCTGTTTTTAGAAGCACTAGTACCTGCACGGTTGTATGGGGTGGACCAGCGGGTGCTTGACTCCTTGTCCGCGTCGTTTGGTTCTATGGACATTGCCCGTTTGGGGACGTACTTGCTGGAGCGGCACGCGCAACACGCGGCGCGGCGGGCGCATGAACTTCAGGAGGCAGCCGCGACGATTGCGGAGTGTGGACTGACCCCGCACGCCACCGAAGGTGGTGCGCAACGGTTGACATGGTCGGCGGAGCGCTTACAGGCTCGGAGAGACACGGGGGATTTCGCCAGTTACAGCGCCTTGCTCGACGCATTGGCTGGTGGGGTGCGCCAGACAACCTGACCCTCACGCGTGGATGGGTCGATGGCGGAGTGTCACAGCGGGACAAGCTGATGTAGCTACTGCTCGGCGGTGGCACAGGCGTGGAGTGAGGGCATGGGCTCCGCGGAGGGAAGCGTTTGATCCGGTGCACGCAGTACGGTAATTTGTTGGCAAGGTATTCCTTGCGGTGCAGGGAATACAAACGGCTTGATAGCAAGGGGAAGAGGAGTGGGGGCCTTGGCCAAAGAGCCGATTTGGGACATTGCTCATGTAGGTCACGTCGAGCTGTTTTCTCCAAAACCGGAGGAGAGTCTGCATTTCTTTACCAAGGTCTTGGGCATGACTGAATACGCCCGGAAGGGACAGTCGGTGTATTTACGGTGCTGGGGAGACTGGGAACCGTATTCTCTCATTTTAACGGAGTCCCGGCAGGCGGGTATTGGTCACTCGGGGTTGCGCGCCATGAGCCCGTCCGCCTTGGAACGGCGTGTGCAGGCGGTCCAGGCGGCCGGCCTGGGCGGCGAATGGACAGAAGGTGACATCGGCCACGGACGGTCTTACCAGTTCCGCGGGCCAGACGGCCATCTGATGGAGCTGTATTACGAGTCGGAGCGCTATCAGGCGCCTGACAACCTCAAACCGGCTCTGAAAAACCAACCGCAGAAGTATACGGGGGAAGGAGTGGCCGTTTACCACCTCGACCACATCAACTACTTCTCCAGCAACACCGAGGCAGACGCCAAGTTTGCTGAAGAGGTGTTGGGTCTGCGTCTCACCGAGCAGATTCGGTTGAACAACGGATACCGACCGGGGGTCTGGTTCCGGGCAACCAATAAGTCGTACGATCTCGTTTACACCCATGATGCCACGGGCTCGCGCGGGCGCTTGCACCATATCGCATTTGCCGTGCATGTGCACGAGAGCGTCTGGCGATCGGCTGACATCTTCCTGGAACACGGCGTGTTTATTGAATTTGCGCCGAGCAAGCACGCGATTAACCAAACGTATTTCGTGTACGTATACGAACCTGGTGGCAACCGTATTGAGATCTGTTCAGGCGGCTACTTGGTATTGGCGCCCGACTGGGAGCCTATTACCTGGTCGGAAGCTGAGCGTGCGCGGGGTCAGGCGTGGGGCAACAAGACGGTAGAGAGCTTCCATACGTATGGTACACCTGTGGTGGAGGTCAAGGGCCACTGAAAGACCCTTAGGACCAGCAGATCAGGCGCGGTCTGCAGACAGTACCGCCGGCGGGGTATTCCCCGCCGGCGGTTTTTTGCGTCCCTTATGTCTGGGAGGACCGGCGTGATGGCCATCCTACGAGGGCCTGCGCGGGACTCAAGGAACTGGATGGGGTTGCTGGAGGGGTGGAGCGCCGGGTGTTCGGGATACCTGCCGCCATTCACTGACAAACGCTGTTAATACCTGGTGCAGCGCCTGGCCGATGGCGTGGTAATCAGCGTCGTCTAAGTTGGCCAACGAGACGCGTACCGACCAACGCGGGCCGTGAAACCCTCCACCAGGCAAGAGCACGATGGCCGACTGGGCGGCCAGCCGTTGCAGCACCTCGAAGGGGTGATGGTGGGTGGTGAGGTAGCGGGTGAACGCCTCCCCGTAGTGCTGGATGGACCATTCTTCTAAATCGAATTCGGTGTAGTAGTCGGCGTCCCATGGCACATCGGGTGCGGGCAGCCCGAGACCTTGATAAAGCAAGCGCATGCGGCGCTGGCAGATGTCCTGGGTCTGGCGTTTGTAGGTATTGTCTCGGTCCAGCAAGGCGAAGACGGCCATCAACGCCATTTGCACCTGCTGCGGGGTAGACAGACCAGCCGTATGGTTAAGGGCTACTTGGCGGCTGTCGGCCACCAAGCGGTCGATGAAGCGTAACGATTCAACATGAGGAGTGAGCGAAGCATAGCGGGCGGCCAAAGCCTGTTGAGTGGCAGAGGGGTGTGAACGCAACCGGCGGTCAAACACGTTGTCGTGGCGGTGTACGGCAATCACCCCCAGGCGCCAGCCGGTGACGCCAAAGTATTTGGAGAGCGAGTACACACAGGCGGTGTTGTGGGGCAGCTCCGCGAGCAAGGAGCGAAAGCTGTCCACAAACGTGGCGTACACGTCGTCGGTGATGATCATTAAATCAGGGTTGTGGTTGCGCACCACCTCTGACACCAGGCGCAGGGTCTCGGGGGCCATGGCGACAGACGGCGGGTTGCTCGGGTTGACGAGGAAGAAAGCTTTGACAGCGGGATCGGCCAGCTTTTGAATTTCGTCTGGCGGGTACTGCCAGGTGTGGCGGCCTTGATGGTCTGTGCTGCGGGCGCGTATCTCCACGATGTCGAAGGCGTACCGTTGCAGCTGTGGGATCTCTAGATACGGCGGGAAAATGGGTACGCCCAAAGCGATGCGATCCCCTTGCTGCAGCAGCTGGTTGGCCTGCAGGGTATCAAACAGGTAGCACATCGCAGCCGTCCCGCCTTCGGTGGCAAACAGGTCAAACGGGCCGCACGTTTCGTCGCCTTGGCACAGCTCGCGAATCAAGTAGTGGTGCAGCACCGTTTCTACGCGTGTCAAGATGCGATCCGGTGTTGGGTAGTTGTCGCCCGCGATGCCGTCCACCAGCTCGTACAACCACTCGTCTGCACTCCAGCCACAGGTGTCCACTCCGTACTGGACAATCTGCTGCAACAGCTTCATCCCGGGCAGGTCGGGATGCTCCGCTGCAAACGCGGCAAAGCGTTCCCCCATGCCATCCCGGCGGGGTTTACCCGCGAGATTGCCCGCACTCCAGACGCGCCGGCACTCTCTCATGGCAAACTGGCCGAGGGTGAAAAACGCCTCGCGCGGAGCGGCGGCCATCCAATTGGGGTTACCGCGGCCGGCGTCCAGCAGCACGCGTGCGCTTTTGCGCTGGTGCCCCTGGGCCAGTTGCAGTAGTTGGTTTTTCAGCTCAAACGGGCTCATGCTCGTCTCCGGGCTCCATGGGTCCAAGGTGGGAACGGTTGTCTCCTGCCGTTGATCCAAGGTTGACATCCCCTTTGGCTACAGCATTTACCTTCATGATGAGCCGGGATACGAATTGTATACCGAAGGCAAGGGACAAAGGGGTGCCGATAACCAGGGCATCGGGGGTGGTGAGGTGAAGGCAAGGGATAAGCAGAAGGTGACAGCGTTGTCACGTGCCACCGGATCGTGTCGTCTCGTTGGTAAGGGCGGTGTGGCGGGGCCTGAGGTGCAATAGCGTGGCGGGCGCTAGCGTGGGCGTGGGGGCTGGGAGAAGGCGAAGAAGGCCCGGCGGAGACGCTCACGCGCTCGCGGGGAAGGCTGCGAGGTCGAATAAGGGCCGAGGGGGATGTTGGATGGTGCGAAGGCGGAGAAAGCAGACCTATTGGGCGTGTTCAGTCATAGTGATGGGCTTGGCGGGGGTGGCGGGGATGGAAACGCCCTTCAGCACGCCCGTCGGACAGCTGCGCAGCGTATCAGAGGAGGTGCAAACGCCTGTCACTGGCTCTGCATCCAACCGTGAAAACGGGTCCCCCCCACCTCCTCCCCCATCTGCTCCCCGGCAGACCCCGGGGATGGCTGCGTACTGGGCACCTGCTGTGTGGCGTGGCATGGGGGCCGCAGCGTTGCTGGTGTACCCTAACGGGCAGTCATGGCCTGGTGGGGACTTGTACGTCTTACCGGCGCAACCGCCTCTGGTCACTCCGCCCGTGGCAGGTCCGTCCCTGGCAGACTCGTCCCAGGCAAACCTCTCTCCACAAGGAGTGCCGGCAGGGTCTCTTTCTCTAGCGCCGGACGTTCCGTTGCCGCCGTTGGTACAGCATGTGATTCAAGCGCAGTTCTCGCCTGACGGCCACTGGTTGGCGGTGTGGACCCAAGAGCTTGCAGTCGTTTCGGCCCGTCCGCCTGCGTCAACCGGCCATGCCTTTTCACCGGAAGGTGCGTCACCGGAGGCTGCGTCACCGGAGGGTGGCACACCACCGGGCCAAGGGGGGCCGACGGTTGCTGCTGAGGGGTTGGTGTTATGGTTGGTATCCGTGGACGGTCAACAGCGGCAGCGTGTCGGGGGGGTCGATGGGGTGGCCGGGACCTGGTTGCGGACGACAGGTTCAGGGGCAAACGGGACGCCGCGGCCCACCTTTCTGTTTGCCGATGCCTCAGGCGGGTTGGAACAAGTCCAACCGGGACAGGCGCCCCAACCGGTGACTTTGCGCAGGCCAGCAGGAGCACACGTATCCGCCTTGCAACCCAGCCCTTCCGAGGGGCAGATTGCCATCGATTGGGTGTTGCCAGGGCCTGACGGCGATTTCATGAAACGATTCGATCAGCTTGTCGTTTGGCAGCCGGCTACGGGTATACAGCAGACGTTATACACCGCCGCTCCGGGCGACGGCTTACGGCTCGGTCCATGGACCCAGGATGGACAATCCCTGTTTTTCTGGCGCGATCCGCTGCACAGTGGGTCCCTGGTGGCGGACGGCATGCCTTTATGGCAAGTGGACCTTTCCGGACACATCCGGGAAGTGGCGACAACCCTGGTGCAACCGGGGAGTGTGTTGCCGTATGGAGCGCACGGCGCCATCTTGCAGACAGGCGCTGGCCGGCAGCTGTTGAACACGGTCAAGCAGGTCGTCCTTTGGGACGGGCAGACGCTGCATCCCTTGTGGACATCGCAAGGAGCAGAGGGGGGTCTAGTGACCCAGATGTGGCCAAGCATACGAGCTGACGGTTCTGCGGTGGCCTGGGTTCAAGGTCCAGTGTGGACCGGGAAGACGACGGCGGGGCAGGCGCGCGACTGGTTTCAGCAGCTGGCGGTGGTGGTGGACCACACGGGGCAGCAGGCCCGTGTACTGAAGGTACCAGGCGGAGTGAACAGCCGGCCGTACTGGTCTCCCGACGGGAAACGACTGTGCTTTTTGCAGAATCAGCAGTTGGTGTGCATGGCGGCAGATGGAACAGGGGAGGTCCACACGGTTTGGCGGGGGAGTGGGCCGGCGGACGTCAGTCTGTTAGCGGTTTGGCCGTAAGCCTTGAAGCTGCGTGCCTGCGCAGACGTGCAGGGCATCCACCGAGGCCAGTCAACCGCCGTGTCGTGTGGGTTGCTTGTCCCATACCTTGGCAACGACGAAAGGCCTGCCCGGGGCCTTCGATTCTTGCCGAGGAGGCTGCACCATGCACAAGCGGCGCGTACTGTATCGTCTTGGCCAAGCCGTGCCCAACGGCGGACAGGGCTACTTTCCTCAAGACATTCGGCGGCTCTACAACTTTCCCTCTGACCTTGACGGCAGTGGGCAAACCATTGGCTTGCTGGAGTTTTCCAGTGGTTACAGCCTGCGCGATGCCCGTCAGTTTTGGCACCAACACGGCGTTCCTATCCCGAGTGTGACCTTCATTTCGGTCGACGGCACCCCGAACGACCGCGGCCGCTCGCCTGATGACGAGGAAGCCAGCCTCGACCTGCAGTGGGCCGGGGCGCTGGCACCGGGATCGCGATTGGTGGTGTACGAAGCGAACGCTGGGGACACCTACGATTCATTTGCCGCGGCCATGTTGCGCAGCCTCAACTATGTGCTGCAAGACACGCAAAACCGCCCTTCTGTGTTATCCATCTCGTACGGTGACGGGGAGGTTTCGTTTTCTCCAGCGATGCTGCAACAGTGGGCCCAGGCCGTAGCCGCGCTCGACGCCCAGGGCGTCACGGTGTGTGTGGCGGCGGGGGACCAAGGGGCGTACGGACTGCACGACCTGTCAGGTCCACCGGTGCCGCACGCTGACACCCCGGCTTCGCTTCCTCAGGTGATTGCCGTAGGCGGGACGTCTCTGCAGCCGGATGGAACGGAGACCGTATGGAACAACGGCAGCCCAGACGCGGGCGGAGCCACGGGGGGTGGATTTAGTGCCGTGTTCTCCAAACCCCCGTATCAACAGGGGGTGCCCGGGGCTTGGCGCGGATTGCCGGACGTGGCCTGCAACGCCGACCCCCTGCTCGGCTACCAAATCGTGTTTCAGGACCAGTTGGCCGTGGTGGGCGGTACTTCGGTCGCGTGTCCGGTATTTGCCGCCGTCGTCGCGTTGGCCAACCAGCGCCGGGCTCAGCTCGGGTTGCCGCCGCTGAGCGGGCTGGCGGCGCGCCTTTACGACGGCAGTCTGGCAACAGCACTGCGCGACATTACACAAGGCGACAACTCGTTTAACGGCGTACCCGGTTACAGCGCAGGGCCGGGATGGGACCCGTGCAGCGGCTGGGGATCGTTCGACGCAGCGCGGTTGATTGACTTGCTCAGCCAAGACCCGCAGTTGCCGCCGTCACCCGCTGCTCCACCTCGCCCTCCTCACCCACACCATCCGCGGCCCCGGCACCGCTGGTAAACGGTTGCGGCTTGCGGATGACCGCCACCTGCCGTCTGCCGACCAGACGGCAGGGAACCCGGTTCCCTCTGTCGAATGCCTTTGGCAAACGCTGCGTGTCCCGGCGAGGACGGCGGCAGACAGGGGGGAGCCGGGTGTTTTCTTTTGTCCACTGCGCCGATTTACACCTGGACAGCCCACTGCGCGGTTTGTCCAACCGCCCGGACGCTCCTGTCGAGGCCTTGCGCGGGGCCACCCGCCAGGCTCTGAGCAACTTGGTGCAACTGTGCATCGACGAGCAGGTAGACTTTGTCGTCATCGCCGGCGACGTGTATGACGGCGACTGGCCGGACTACTCCACCGGCTTGTTTTTTCACTCCCAGATGGCGCGTCTAGGCAATCACGGGATACCTGTGTACATGTTGCGCGGTAACCACGATGCGGCCAGCGCCATTAGCCGGCGCTTGGTATTGCCTGCCAACGTCCACGAGTTCTCCGTGCACCAGCCAGCCACCTTCACCCTCGACAACGTGCGCGTGGCGCTGCACGGCCAAGGATTTGCCGAACGCGCGCTGCACGCCAACCTGGTGCCCGGCTATCCTGCCCCGATGGCTGGGTACTTCAATATTGGCGTGTTGCATACTGCCGCCGAGGGCCAGGAGGGACATGAACCGTACGCCCCTTGCCGCATCGCGGAGTTGGTGGACAAAGGTTATGATTACTGGGCGCTCGGGCACATTCACCAACGGCAGGTGCTGCACACCCAGCCGTATGTCGTGTTTCCCGGCAATCTCCAAGGGCGGCACGTGCACGAATCAGGGGCGAAAGGCTGCACCCTGGTGCGCGTTCGTGGCCGGCCCGGGGGTGGCTGGGATGTACAGTTGGCGCACCGCAGCGTGGACGTGGTGCGTTGGGCTTGGTGCCGTGTGTCATTGGACGGGGCCGCAAGTTTCGAAGAGCTGGTGGCGCGCGTGGCGGACGGTTTGGCCGCCCTGGCAGCCGAGCACGCCGAGCGGCTGTTGGCTGTGCGCGTACAGCTGACGGGCTGCACGCCGTTGCACGGCGCTTTGCTCGCCGAGCGGGACAGAACCGTGTACGAGGTGTTGAACGCGGCCGCCTTGGCAGGGGCGGAGCGGGTGTGGGTGGAACAGGTGCGCGTGACGACGCAACCGCCTGGACAGCTGGCAGACGGGGACCATGCTGCGTGGACCCCCGTTTGGTCGGCTATCATGACGGCTCTCCAGGACGCGCAGCTGCAATCCAACTTCATGCAGCACGTGCAGGCGGTGGAACGGCGGTTGGGCAGCCGGCTGGCGGCAGAGGAGCGGATCACCGAAGACGGATTGGCGGAGTTGTTGCAAGCGGCTGCCGACATGGTGGAACAGCTGTTGCGCAGGGGGTGGCCGGAGTGAGGTTGCGCACATTGGCCGTCCACGGCTTGCCTGTCTGTGCGGATCGGCGGTTGACATTCGGCGAGGCCGGCGCTGGCGGAGATCTGCACATCCTCTACGGTCCCAATGAAGCGGGGAAAAGTTCTCTTTTGCAAGCCGTGATTGACCTGTTGTACGGGGGACCGTTGCCGTTGGAGTTGCGCGACCGCTACACCTCAGAGACGCGTCTTGCCGCTGAGCTTGAACACAGCCAATTTCCGCCGTTTTCCTTACAGCGGCGGCGCCGCTACCACAGCCTGGTGTTGGAAACGGGTACTGAGGAAGCGGTGCATACCTACCTCGGCGGTGTGGACCGGGAGCGGTACGTGCTGCTGTTTGGTCTCGACGCGGAGCGCTTGCGCCACGGCGGAGAGCGCCTGCTGCAAGCCCAAGGGCATGCTGGGATCTCGCTGTTTGAAGCCGGGTCTGGGGTTCAGTCGCTGCAACAGCTGCGGACGCGACTCGCCCAGCGCGCAGAGCAGTTGCTCGATCCCGCGTTTCGCCGCAACTCGGCGCGCCTGCTCAACCGGGCGGCGGCAGAACTGCAGGCGGCGGAGCAGGCGGTCCGGGCGGCGGCGTTGCCTAGTGAACACTGGCAGGCGCTGCGCGACGACTTGGTACAACTGGAGCGTCGTTACAAGGAAGTGCGCGCGCGCCAGCAGGCGCTGGCTGGCGAGCTGTCAGCCCTCCAGCGTGTACAGCGGGTGCGCGGGCTGGTATCCGCTTGGCAAACCCTGCAAGCCCGCCGCGCAGAACTGCAGGTTCGACCGTTGTTGCCGCTGGCGGTGGCAGAGCGCGCGGCAGCCTGCCAGCAAGAGTTAGCCGAGGTGGTACGGGCTTCGGCGCACTGGCAGCAGGAACTGGCGCGGTTGGCGGCGTCGGCGGCCGGTCTCGTTGTGGACGAATCTGTTCTGGCGCACGCTGACGTGATCCGGCAACTGTTAGAAGGCCTTCAGCAGTTCGAGCAAACGGAGCAGACCCGGCTGCCTCGTCTGATGGCTGAAGTAGCCCAGCTGCGGGCAGCGGCTGAACAGCGTCTGCGCGCGTTGGCGCCGAGGTTGGACTGGTCTGACGTAGAACAGTTACGACTGCCGCTGGAGTCACTGAGTGAACTGCGCCAACTCCTGCACAACGCCCGGGAGTGGACACAACGGCAGGCGTCCCTGCAAGAGCAGCAAACGCAGCTGTTGGTAGAACGGCAGGCTCTCGTGACAGAGCAGGAGGCTCTGGCGCCAGTCGATGATGTGGCGCGTTTGCGGCAGGCATGGGAACTGGTGCGCCAAGGGGAAGAGGCCGCGGCGCAGGCACAGCGTGCAGCAGCGGAAGTGGAGCGGCGGGAAGGCGAGTTGGTGGTCCGCTTAGCGCGGCAAGGGCTGTACCAGGGAGCGTTAGCGGACGTTGCCACACGGTCCATCCCGTTGCGGGCTACCTTAGACCGCTGGCAGGAGGCCTGGGCCCAAGCGGAGGAGCGGCGCGCCCACTGCGAACGGGAGCGGGACAGGGTGTTGGCGGAGGAGGCCAGGGTCCAGGCGCAGTTGGCAGCACTGGAGGGCGCTGGCCGGGTACCGGCGTGGGAGGACGTGCTGGCCGCGCGGTCGGAGCGCGAGACTGGGTGGGCCTTGGTACGCCAGGTGTTGCAGACGGGAAAAGCGGCTGACGAAGCACTGCGCGTGTTTGCGGGTGAGCAGCCGCTTTGGGTGGCGTACGAGGCGGCCGTGCAGCGCGCCGATGCGCTGGTCGACGAGCTGTACCGCGCAGCGGACCGCGCTGGCCAGCGTGATCGCCTGCTGCAACAGCAGCACCAGTTGGCGCAGTCTGTGGCGCAGTGGGACGCAGCGCTGGCCGCGGCGGAGGCTGAGCAGAAGCGTTTGGCTGCAGCCTGGCGGGCGGAGTGGGCGGCCAGTGGTATTCAGCCACTGCCACCGGCTGAGATGAAGGGATGGCTGACAGAACACTGGCAACCGTTGCTCGAAGGCTGGCATACACTGCTCGCCCTGCGGTCGGAGGCGGAAGACGCGGCTCGGCGCTGCCGGACGCTGGCTGAGGCGTTCAACCGATGGGCCTCAACCCTGGGAATGGGGCAGGCGGTTGTGGAGGAGGCCGTCAGCAGACTGCATGCCGCTGCGGCCGGCCATGGCCGAGAGCCTGCGCTGGCAGCCTGTTCAGCCGCAAGGGTCTTCGCGCAAACGCCGGGCGATTGGCCGCTGTTGGCGGCGGATGCGGTGGCGAACCCTGTGGTGTGGCAGGGCCTGCGCAACCAGCTGGAGGCGCTGCGTGAGGCGGCAGAGCAGGCGGCACGGCGGCGGGCAGCCTGGCAGAGCCGTTGGCAGCATTGGGAACAACGCCAGCAGACGCTGGCGGTGGCGCTGCAGCAGGTGGAGCGTGCAGGGGCCGCATGGGCGGCGGCGTGGCAGGACCTGCGCCGGCGCTGTCCTAGCTTGCCAGAACACTGGCTGGCGGCAGAAGAGTACGTCGAGCAGGTGCAAGAGCTGTTCCGCTTGGTCGACGAGTTGGCCAAACGCACGGCGGAGCTGCAGCAGTTGCAGGCGCAGTGCGCAGCCTACCGGAGCGCGGTGACTGGTGTGGCTGAACAGCTGGAGGGGATGGCGCTGGCGGAACCGGTGGGACAGTGGCTGCGCCGGGCCGGCGAGCGCGTGCGAGCGGCAGTCGCCGTGCAGGCGCAACAGCAGGCGTGGCAGACTGCGCAGGCGCAGGCGGAGACCCAGCTGCGGCAGGCGCAAGCGCGGCGCAGCGAGCTGGAGCGTACCCTGGCTGAGCTGGCGGCGCCGTACGGCGGCCAGGACCTGGCTGAGCTGCAAGACATGGTGGAGCGCACCCAGCTGGATCGCCAACTTGCCGTACAGAGCGCTGACCTGGAGCACCAGCTGCAAGCGGCGGGCGACGGCCTGCCAGCCGCAGACTTGGCTGCGGCGGTGGTGCAAGCGCCTGACGTGGACGCCGTGGCGCAACGCCTGCGCGTGTTGGGGGAAGAACTGGCGGCGTGTGAGCAGGAGCAGCAAGCCGTGCAGGAACAGCTTGCGGCGCGCCGGCACGAGCTTGCACAGTGGACGGGTCAACGCGACGACGCCGCGCAACAGGCGCAGTTGGCAGAAGCGAAGCGGGCAGAGCTGGCGGAGCTGTGGCAGGAGTACGTGCGCGTGGAGTTGGCCCGCCGCCTGTTGGAGCGTGCGGTGGAGGTGTTCCGCGAGCGCAATGAAGGCGCTGTGTTGGCGCGGGCGAGCGCCTGGTTGGCGCGATTGACCCTGGGCCGTTACCGCAAGCTTACGGTCGAGTATGAGGGATCTGCCCCGTATCTCCAGGCTGAGCGAGCGGACGGTCTTTGCCTGCGCGTACCCCAGTTGAGCGATGGCACGCGTGACCAGTTGTTTCTGGCGCTGCGGTTGGCGTTTGTCGAACGCCACAACGCCGCTGCGGAACCGTTGCCTCTGGTGTTGGACGACGTGTTGGTGCATTTCGACGACCAGCGTACGCGTGCGGCGCTTGCTGCCTTGGCCGAGTTGGCGGGGCAAACGCAGGTGTTGTACTTTACACACCACCGCGAGGTGGTGACGGCCGCGCAGGCGCTGACGGACACGCACCGCGTCTACATCCACGAACTTGGGTAGTGAGGCAGCTCAGAGCGTCGAGGGCTTGGCGTTGACATCCCTTGCCCCTCGTGCTACGCTGATTAGCCAGCGTTTCCCAGGAGGCGGTGGAGATGACCGAAGCGGACCGCGATTGGCCGGCGGAACAGGCGCGTGTGGATGCTCTGCTGGCGTTGCTGCGCCAGCGCGCGGCAGTGCTACGGCAGCAGGCTGGCGATGTACGCGCAGATGTGGTGGAGTTGCGCAGAAACTTTTGGGATGAGGTCACCCTCGACGTCGGCAGTGCTGACGATTGGTTGGAGGCCCAGCTGAGCATCCGCCAGCAGGCTGAGGTGTTGGCGGAGCAGGAGCGGCGCTATCAGCACGCGGCGGCCGTCCTGCGCACGTTGGAGCGGCAGATGGATTCCCCTTACTTTGCCCGGGTCGATTTTATCGAGGACGGCGGCCGTGAGATAGAGAAGATTTACATAGGTCTGGCTTCGTTTCAGGATGAGACAGGTGAATTTTGGGTGTACGACTGGCGTGCGCCGATTGCCAGCCTGTACTACGACGCTACACCGGGGCCGGTGGCGTACGCCGCCCCTGCTGGCACGGTACGCGGCGAGATGCGCCGCAAGCGCCAGTTTCTCATCCGCGGCGGGCGCATCCGCCTGCTGTTCGACACCCAGGTGACGATTGGTGACGAGCTGTTGATGGCCTTGCTGAGCCGGCGCGCGGATGCGCAGATGCGGAACATTGTGGCTACCATTCAAGCGGAGCAAAACCGCGCCATCCGCGATGACCAACACCGCTTGCTGGTGGTCCTGGGACCGGCGGGCAGCGGCAAGACAGCGGTGGCATTGCAGCGGATTGCTTATTTAATGTACAAACACCGGCAAACCTTGCGTCCGGAACAGGTGGTGCTGCTCACGCCCAATCCCCTGTTTTCCCGCTATATTGCCAACGTCCTGCCAGAACTTGGGGAACAAAACGTGCCAGCCGTGACGTGGTACGGGTATGCCCAAAAGCGGCTGGGGGAGACGTTTGCGGTTGAATCTCCGTTTGCACAATGGGAGGCGCTGTGGGCGACACCGGCCGCGGCGGCCGGTGCGGGGGATGTACCTGCCGGCAAGGCTACAACGGGAGAAGCCCCGGTTGGGGGCGCTGGTGCGGCGGGGGAGCAAGGGTTGGACGCTGCGGCCAGGGACATTCGCTGGGCAGGGGTTCAGTACAAAGGTTCGCTGGCGTTTATGCGGGCCCTTGCGGCATACGCGGATCAACTCATGGTCGCAGGACTGGTGTTGCGGCCGCTGCAGGTCAAGGGGGAGACGCTGGTCAGCGCTGCAGAGTTGGCAGCCTACGTGTACCATCCGGACCGGCCACAACCGCTCCCAGAAAGACTGGACCAAGCGCGCCGCTGGCTGCTGCAACGGTTGTCGGCGTGGGCGGCGGACCAAACGGAAGCAGACTGGGTGGAGGATGCCATCCAACACCTGTCTGACGCCGACTATCGCCGGGCAGAGCGGGTGGTGGCGCGGCAGGCCAAGTTGGGCAGTGCTGAGGCGTTGGCGGCTGAGCGCAAACAACTGGCCGAGTGGGTGGTTGAGCGCCGGCTGCAACCGCTGCGCACTTGGGTGCACCGGTTGGCGTTTGTGGATGTGCCGGCGGTATACCGGCAATTGTTCACTGACCCTGCACGGCTGGCAGTCTTGCCGGGAGGGGAAGAGCGGCCGGAGGTGTGGCCGCAAGTGTGCGCGCAAACCGTGGCGCGCTTGGATGCCGGCGAGTTGGCGTACGAGGACGTGGCGCCTTACCTGTACCTGCTCGACCGGATCCTGGGGCAGGCGGTGCAAACGGATGTACGCTATGTGTTGGTGGATGAGGCCCAGGACTACTCCCCCTTGCAGGTGCAGTTGATGCACCGCCTGTTTCCGCGTGCCAAGCTCACCCTCTTGGGCGATCCGCTGCAGGCGCTGGCGCCGCATGGCTCAGCACTGGCTGCAGACCCGGCTTTGCCGTGGCTGGACGAGACGCCCGCCGCGGTGTTGCATTTACAACGCAGCTACCGGACGACACGTGAGATTGCCGAATTTGCCCAGGCGCTGTGGCCGGTGGCTGCAGGCGAGCCGTTTGCACGCCCCGGTGAGCGGCCGCGGGTAGCGGTCTTGTCCAACCGCCGCCAGCTGGACGCGTACGTGGCGCGCAGCATTGCAGAGTTTCGGTCAGAGAATTGGAAAACAATAGCAGTACTGTGCAAAACCGCAGCTAAGGCGGCCGCGGTGGCGGGGGCGCTGCGGGATGGCGGTTCAGAGGTGCGCCTGGCGAGCGTGGACCATCCCGATATAGGGCCTGGCGTGTGGGTCATCCCAGTGTATCTGGCCAAAGGTTTGGAATTCGACGCGGTGGTGGTGTACGACGCTTCACCGGCTGAATACGGGGAGGAACGGGATAAAGCGTTGTTGTACACCGCTTGCACGCGGCCGCTGCACCGCCTGCGTGTGACGGCCGTTGGCGCGTTAAGCCCGTGGCTGGCAGCGGTGCCGGCAAATCTTTACATGGAGGATGTGTCAACGGCCAGCTGGGAGGGTTCTTAAGGCAATTCTATTTTCTTAGACAAAACCGGTATAATGTGGATAGGCAGGCGGCCGGCGGTCTGTGACTCGCGTGACGGTGCGGCCAGCGGTCTGCTGTGCGTGGAGGAAGGAAAGGGGTGGGGGGATGCCCAACCGCGAGTTGCTGTTGATACCCGGTCCGACACCTGTGCACGACGAGATTTATGAGGCGTTGGCGCAAGAGACAAGGTCGCACACCGACCCGCGTTTTGCCGCGGTGCTCAGCGACTGCTTGGCGTACATGCGGCAACTGTGGAACACCGACGGAGAGGTGTTCCTGTTTGCCGGTTCAGGAACGCTGGCCATGGAGATGGCGTTGGTGAACACGGTCGCGCCGGGGGAGACCCTGCTGGTGGTCAGCCAAGGGTATTTCGGCGACCGCTTTGCCGAGATTGGGCAGGCGTACGGCTTGCGCGTGGAGGTGGTGCGCAGCGCCTGGGGGGAACAGGTTGACCCGGAAATGGTCCGACAAGCCCTGGCGCGCGGCGGTGTACGGGCGGTGACGCTGACGCATGTCGACACTTCGACGGGGGTACGCGCTGACCTAGCGACGCTTGTGCCGGTCATCAAAGAAAGTGGCGCGCTCTGTATTCTCGACGGGGTGTGTGCGACGGCGGCCATGGAGGAAGATATGCGCCGCCCGTACGGACAGCCAGAGTGGACGCTGGATGTGGTGTTGACCGCCTCGCAAAAGGCGTTGGGGGTACCGCCTGGTCTAGGACTGGTGGCGTTCGGCCCGCGAGCCCTGGCAGCGCGCGCGGCGCTGCCCCGTGTGCCCGCTTATTTTTTAGACATTGCCCGCTGGCAGCCCATCATGGCAGACCCGACGCGCTACTTTGCAACCCCTCCTGTCAATATGGTGTACGCCTTACATAAAGGCTTGCAAATTGCCTTGGCGGAAGGTTGGGCTGCGCGTTACGCACGGCATGAGCGGCTGGGAAGGGCGGTTCGGGCGGCGTTGCGACAATACGGGTTTCGCCCCTTGGCCGAGGAAGCGGCGGCCGCTCCGACCTTGACGTGCGCGCTGTGCCCAGAGGGGGTGGACGAGGCGGCTGTACGCAAGCAGTTGGCAGCGCGCGGTGTGGTCGTTGCGGGCGGATTGGCGCACTTGGCAGGGCGGGCGGTGCGCATGGGCCACATGGGCAACGTCCGCGCAGACCAAATCGCCCAAGCGCTGCAGCAGGTGGGCGAGGTGTTACAAGCAAACGGCCGGCCGGTACCCGTGCAAGCAGCCGTGTCGGCGTTTTGGCAAGCGTACGGTGAGGAGTAAACAGCTTTGTCCAACGGGTGTGCCCCAGCCAAGCGAGGACCTGGGGGACCGAGGGGCAGGACGGAACCCGGCGTAAAGGAGGAAGAACGGTGCAGATTGCAGGCAGCAAAGACTTTCCGACGACACCGGCGCAGACGTATGAGCTGTTGACCAATCCAGAGGTGATTGTCCGCTCGATGCCTGGCATCAAGTCGCTGAAAGCTGTGTCCGAGACACAATACGAGGCGGAAATGGAAGTCGGGGTAGCGGGCATCAAGGGCAACTACCAAGGAAAGCTGGAGATGACCGACGTGGTCCCGGGCGAGCGCTACACCCTCCGTGTCAACGGTGAGGGACCGCTCGGGTTTGTCGAGGCGGATGTCAAGATTGCGCTAGCCTCTATGGAGGGCGGCTGCCGGGTGACATACGACGGTGAAGCGAAGGTCGGCGGGACGGTCGCGGGTGTCGGCCAGCGCGTCTTGGCAGGGGTTGCCCGGTTTTTAATCAACCAGTTTTTTAACAGTGTGGTGGCGGAAGCCCGCCGCGCGTACGGCACGTGAGCACGGGCGGTACCAACGCGGTGGTTGGAACCTGGGAGGAACGGCTGCAGGCCGCCGGTTACCTGCCTGACCCGGAATTGGCGGTGACGGTCGAGTTGGCGCTGGCGCTGGCCCGCCCACTGTTGCTCGAGGGTCCGGCTGGCTCAGGCAAAACCTCCTTGGCCCAGGCCTTAGCGACGGTGTTAGGTCGACCGCTTGTGCGCCTGCAGTGTTTCGAGGGTTTGGACGCCAGCCACGCCTTGTACGACTGGAACTACCATCGGCAACTGGCCGACCTGGCGCGCCACAGCGAGGCGGATGTATTTAGCGCACGCTACCTGTTACCGCGGCCGCTGCTGCAGGCTTTGCAAGCGGAAGCGGGTGCCGTCTTGCTGGTGGATGAGGTGGACCGGGCAGACAGCGCGTTTGAAGCTTTGCTGCTAGAGTTCCTGGCGGAATACCAAGTCACCATTCCCGAGTGGGGGACGGTGCGTGCCCACGTACCGCCAGTGGTGGTGTTGACCTCCAACCGCACGCGGTCGTTGAGCGATGCCTTACGCCGCCGTTGTCTCTATGCGTGGGTCGGTTGGCCAGGGGCAGACAGAGAACAAGCGATTCTGGCGCGGCATGTACCGCAGTTGCCTCCGGCACTGGCGGCACGGGTGGTGCGCGCCGTGCAGTGTATGCGGCAGTGGCCGTTGGTCAAGCCGCCGGGGTTGGCGGAAACCCTGGATTGGGGGAAGGCTTGGGCGCACTGGCCGGAGGCCGCGTGGACAGAGCCGTGGTTGCGTAAGACCTTGAGTTGTGTGGTGAAAGACGCTACCGATTTGGCTTTGGTACACGAGCGGTTGGCCTCTCTGTTAGACGACACTTGACTGGCCTCGGCGCAGCCGCCGGTGGAGGCTGAGCGTAAAGACGAGCCAGCGGACGTCCAAGGGCCGACTGCTGCACTGACAGCCAACCCCGCGGTCCAAGAAGGACCAGCAGGGGCAGAACAGTGGCTGGGGACTGCAGCCAGCACGGGTGGGGGCCAGGAGTTGCCGGCAGCTTGGCTGGCTCGTTTGCCTGCGTGGAGCCAGCGTGTTCAGCCGCCGCGCTGGCTGCCGGACCTGCCAGCGCGACGGGGCGGACGTCCAGGCCCATACGTCTTGTTGGACGTTCGCCGGACGGTTCGATGCTGGGCGCGGTGGGGTCGGCCTGGCCTGCTCCTGGTGCGGCAGGGCCGGCCACGCCGCCCCGGCAGGCTGGTGGTCTTGTGGGACGTTTCCGGCTCCATGGCGGATACCTTTGAGCTTTATCTGGCTTGGCTGTACGCCCTGGTGCAGCAGCTGCCGCAAGCCGGGGTGTTCCCCTTTGGCCCTGACGTGGTCGATGCCACAGCGGCGCTGCGGCGGCCGTACGCCCAGGTGTTCGCCGAGCTGCAACAGCTGGCGCGGGTGTGGTCGGGGGGAACGCGTATGGGTGCCGCCCTGCACACCTGGCTGGTGCGGTACGGGCCGCAATGGCTGGGGGCGCAGACCACGGTGGTGGTCTTAAGCGACGGTTGGGACACAGGTCCGCCCCAGTTGGTGGCCGACGCGTTACGTACGCTGCGGGCGTGCGATGCGGCCGTGTGGTGGATTCACCCGTTGTTGACGACGCCAGGGTTTGCGCCGAAGACGCGCACCCTGCGGGCAGCTCAGCCGTACCTGCTCGGCTTGTTGCCGGGGGATTCGCCGGCGGCGCTGCTGGCACTGGCCGGTTTGTAGACGGACGAACCGATGGATGGAGGGATGGGATTGAAACCAGTGGCTTTTGCGTACTACCGGCCGCAATCGTTGGCAGAAGCGGTGCGGATGTTGCGCGAGCACCCTGGCAGCAAGCCAATTGCAGGCGGGCAGAGTTTAATCCCGCTGCTCAATTTCCGCATGGCGCGGCCAGAGGCGCTGGTCGATTTGAACCGCATTCCTGGTCTCGACGAGGTCGAGGTACGTGGGCAGCGCCTGCGTATCGGCGGACTGGTACGACATCAGCAACTGCATGAGCACCCGTTGGTGCGACAGCACTGGCCAGTGTTGGCGCAAGCGGCAGGCGAGGTCGGTCACTGGGCCATTCGCAACCGCGGGACGCTCGGCGGGTCGCTGGCGCACGCCGACCCGGCGGCCGAGTTGCCGGCGGTGATGGTGGCGGCTGACGCCGTGTTTGAGCTAGTGAGCGCAGACGGCGTACGACAGGTGCCGGCGCGCGAGTTTTTCTACGGCTACCTGATGACGGCCTTGCAACCGGATGAAGTCTTGGCCGCCGTCGAACTGCCTTTGGCCAGCGGTACGTCCTGGGGGTTTGCCGAGGTGGCCCGGCGCCCAGGCGATTTTGCATTGGCCGGGGCGATTTGCGAATGCCGGCCGGACGGGACTGGCGCGGTCACGTGGTTTGCGGTTGGTGGTGGACCCGAGCGGCACGAACTTGTGGTGGCCGCAGACGCAAATGAGCGGGCTGCGCAGTGGCAAGACCTGGCGGCCACGCTAGACGCGCAGGACGATTACCGGCGGCACCTGGCGGCGGTGGTGGCAGAAACAGCGTATCTACGGTCGTTAGGGAGGGATGGCCAGTGAGTCAGGCAGAAGCGAGGCAGACGCAGCGGGTGGTCTTGCAGGTCAATGGGCAACGGCACGAGCTCGACGTAGAACCGCGCTGGCTGCTGGCGGATGTGTTGCGCCACCAACTGGGGCTGACGGCCACGCACGTCGGTTGCGAGCAAGGGGTGTGCGGGGCATGCACCGTGTTGGTCGATGGCAAGCCGGAACGCAGTTGCCTGATGCTGGCGGTGCAAGCGGAAGGCTGCGAGGTTACGACAGTCGAAGGGTTGACACCGGCTGCGGGACTCAGCCCGCTGCAGGCCGCGTTCCAGCAACACCACGCCTTGCAGTGCGGGTTTTGTACACCGGGCATTCTCGTCACCATGGAAGCGTTGCTGCGCGAAAACCCCCACCCTGACGAAGCAACGGTGCGTGAGGCGCTGTCCGGCAACGTCTGCCGTTGCACGGGCTATCAGTTTATCGTCGACGCGGTGCTGGCCGCGGCGAAGGAGGGGCGGTAAATGGCGGTCGACATGCTGAAACCCCAGTTTACGGGTGCGCGTGTCACGCGCTTGGAGGACGCGCGTCTGCTGCGCGGGCAGGCGCGCTACCTGGACGATATTCACCTGCCAGGCATGTTGGAGGTGGCGTTTGTCCGCTCGACACGGGCAGCGGCACGCATCACCGGGATCGACGTGCAGGAGGCGTTGCGCACCCCGGGTGTGGTGGCGGTGTTGACTCACGCAGACTTGCCGTGGGAGATCCGAAACGATGGGTTTGGGGTCACCCAGCCGGTGTTGGCGCGCGACGAGGTACGGTTTGTCGGTGAACCGGTGGCGGTGGTCGTAGCGGACAGCCGTTACGCGGCAGAAGACGGGGTAGAGCGCGTTAAGGTCAGTTACGACCCGCTGCCGCCCGTGCTGGACATGGAGCAGGCCTTGGCTGACGCTCCGCGGCGGGTCCACAGCCAGCGGGCGAACGTATTTTTCCACTCAGAGCACACCACTGAAGGCTTTGCGGAGGCGTTTGCTCAGGCGCCGCACCACCTGCAGTTGACGTTCCGGGTCCATCGTCAGACGGGCGTGTCAATGGAGACGCGCGGCTGCGCGGCCATGCCTGACCCGGCGTCTGGCCGCCTCACGGTGTACGTCTCGCATCAATCGCCGCACGGCGTGCGCGCCCAACTGGCGCGCGTCCTCGGCATCCCAGAAAACGAGTTGCGTGTCATTGTCCCGGAGGTGGGCGGCGGCTTTGGCATCAAGGCGATGTTTTACCCAGAGTACGTCGTTGTGACCGCCTTGGCGCGCAAGCTAGGCAAACCGGTCAAGTGGGTCTCAGACCGGACAGAGTGCCTGCTGTCCGACGCGCATGGGCGCGACAGCGTGCATGAAGTGGCGGTGGCGTTCACGGAAGAAGGCCGGATTGTGGCCGTGCGCGACCGGGTCCTTGGCGATAACGGCGCGTATCCGTTTCCAGGCTTTCCTGGTGCGGTAGGAGAATCCAACTGGGCCACCAACATGCTGCCTGGACCGTATAAAATCCCGCATATCTCCTTGACGGTGGACTGTGTCTTTTCTAACAAGACGCCGCTTGGGCCGTACCGTGGTGTCGGCGGACCGATTGGCGCCCAAGTCCAAGAGGGCATGGTTGAAGCGGTGGCTCGCCACCTCGGCAAAGACGCGATGGAGGTGCGCCGCGTCAATCTGATTCAACCGGAAGACTTCCCTTACCGGACGGCGACAGGGAACGTGTACGATCCCGGTTCCTACAGCGAGTCGCTGGAAGCTGCTTTGCGCCTGCTGGATTACGAAGGGTTTCGCCGCCGCCAGGCGCAGTTGCGCAAGCAAGGCCGCTACCTCGGCTTTGGCGTGTGTGTGTTTGTCGAACCGTCGGCCATGGCGCATTCGGAAGCGGGATCGACCCCATATGAGGCGGCGTTTATCCGTATGGAACCCAACGGCACGGTGACGGCTGCCCTCGGTCTGGGGCCGACCGGCCAAGGCCACGAGACCACCATGGCGCAGATTATCGCCGACCGCTTGGGGGTAGACGTCAAGGACGTGGTGGTTTTGCACGGAGACACGGACTCTGCTCCGTTTGGCGGCGGTACGGGTGGTAGCCGCTCCGGGACGATTGGCGGCGGGGCAGCCATCCGCGCTGGCGAGCAGTTGCGGGCGAAGTTGGTGAAGCTGGCGGCCCACTTGTTGGAAGCTGCCGAGGAAGACATCGAGCTGGCTGACGGACAGGCGTTCGTCGCTGGTGTGCCGGCGCGCGGCATCCCTGTACGCGAACTGGCGCGGATTGCGTATACCGACGTGAATCGCCTGCCGGCCGACATGCCGCCGGGGCTGGAGGTGGTGGCCCGTTACCAGCCACCCGCTCCCGCCACGTATTCCAACGGGACGCATGCGGCCATTGTCGAGGTAGACATCCGTACCGGTTTGGTCCGAGTGCTAGATTATGCAGCGGTGAATGACTGTGGCCGGTTGATCAATCCCTTGATTGTTGAAGGCCAGATTCACGGCGGGGTGGCCCAGGGTATTGGCAGTGCCTTTCTGGAAGAGCTGCGCTACGATGAGCACGGGCAACTGCTCACCACCTCGCTGATGGACTACCTGTTGCCTGCGGCCACAGACGTACCTCGGATGCGCGTTCAACATCTTGAAACCCCGTCCCCGTCCCTGGGCGGGTTCAAAGGCATGGGCGAAGGCTCGCTGATTGCAGCTCCCGCCGCCTTGGCCAACGCCGTCTCGGACGCTCTGGCGCCGTTTGGTGTACTGGTCACCGAGTTACCCATTCGGCCGGAGCAGATTGTCGCGTGGGTGCAGGCAGCCGGGCAAGGGGCGTAAGGGCTGGGGCCGCCTGGTCCGGTGCAGGCCGGTGCCAGGCGGCTGTTGGCATTTGTGCCTGACCAGACGAGAAGCGCAGAGAAGGAGGACGGCTGTGGAGCGGCGGTATCAAGACAAGGTGGTGTTGGTGACCGGCAGTTCGCGCGGAATTGGCCGCTGCTTGGCCCTGCGCTTTGCGGAAGAAGGAGCGCGTGTGGTGATTCACTACTTCCGCAACGGCGATGCAGCCCGGCAGACGGCGGCAGAGGCCGAAGCACGCGGTGCCGAAGTGCTGATGGTTAAGGCCAACCTGGCCGAAGAGGCGAAGGTGCACGCGTTGTTTGACGCCGTCGCGGAGCACTTCGGCCGATTGGACGTGTATGTCCATAATGCGGCGTCCGGGCGAAACAGGCGGGCCCTGGAGCTGGATGTGAAAGGATGGGAGTGGACGCAAAACGTCAATACCCGTTCTTTTCTCATCGGTGCCCAGCGGGCGGCGGCGCTCATGCACAACGGCGGAGCCATGCTGGCCATCTCGTCGTTCGGCGCTGATCGCGTTTTTCCCTATTACACCAGCGTAGGGGCGAGCAAGGCAGCGGCAGAGGCGTTGGTTCGCTATTTGGCGGTGGAATTGGCACCGCTGCGCATCAACGTCAACGCTATCTCAGCTGGAGCAGTGGAAACGGGCGCTCTGGAACACTTTCCTGAGATTGAACAGACGTGGGAGAAAATCAAGCAGAAGCTGCCCTATCACCGCATGGTCACGGCGGACGACGTCGCCCATCTGGCGCTGTTTTTGTGTTCGCCGCAAGCTGAGATGATCCGAGGTCAAACGGTGCGCATCGACGGCGGCATCACCCTCGTCTTGCCTTGACAGAGGCCTCCTTGTTTCGCCTGCCTGTTCCCCTCACAGCCGCGGCAGGGCCGTTGCGCCCGCCGCGGTGTTTGTGATGGTCCCGCTTTGGCGGTTCTTCAGGGCCTGGTTTAGGTGGCCTGCCAAATCAACACCCCGTTTTGTCCGCCAAAACCGAAAGAGTTGCTTAAGGCGCGGTGGATGCGCTGTTGCCGGGCGCGGTGGGGCACCACGTCTGGCGGAGCCAACGGGTCAGGTTCATCACAGTGCAGCGTTGGGGGTAACCAACCGGTCTGCAGCGCCAAGATGCAGGCAATGCTTTCAATGGCACCGGCTGCACCCAATAAGTGGCCCACAGCGCCTTTGATGGAGCTGACAGGCAGGTGTTGCAGGTCATCCCCAAAGACGGCGCGCAACGCCAACGCTTCAGCCGTGTCGCCGGCAGGGGTGGCGGTGGCGTGGGCGTTGACGTAGTCGATGTCGTGTGGCGTTAATCCGGCAGACTGTAACGCACGGCGCATGGCGAGTGCGGCCCCTTCTCCTTGCGGGTGCGGGGAGGTTTCGTGGTAGGCATCGTTGGAGGCACCGTAGCCAATCAACTCGGCCAACACAGGGGCACCGCGGCGACGGGCGTGCGCCAAGGTCTCGAGCACCAGGACGGCTGCTCCTTCACCCATCACCATGCCGGCGCGGTGGCGGTCAAACGGGCGTGACCAAGCAGCCGGGTTCTCAGGACCGGTCGTGGCGACTGCGCCTGCAGCCCGCAGCCCGGCTGCTATGGCTGGGGAAAACAGGCATTCCGCACCGCCTGCCAAGGCAACGTCTCCCTCGCCCCGGCGCAGCCAGTGCCAGGCCTCACCCAGGGCGTTGGCTGACGAGGCGCACGCGGTGGCGTACGTCAGCACAGGACCGCGGATACCGCAGTGAATGGCCAACAGACCCGCTGCGGCATTGGGGATAGACTTGGGGACCAGGCGCGGGCTCAACCGGTTGGCGCCGGTGGCCAGCCGTGCAGCACCCGCTTCCAGCGTTTGTACACCCCCGAACGCAGACCCGAGAAAAATCCCTGCACGGTCGGCCAGGGTTGCCAAAGCAGGCCGAGGGTCTTGCAGACCAGCGGGATCGCCTGCGGCTGTGGTTTGCCAACCGGCTTGCGCCAGGGCTTCAAGCGCTGCCACGAGGGCCAGTTGGGCAAAGCGGTCGCTGTCCGCGACACGTTTTTTAGGCAGGTGTTGAGCAGGGTCAAAGGCGGCTGCTTCCGCAGCCACGGGCAGCCATGCGCGTAATTGCGAGTCACGCGTCGGCTGAACGGCAGAACGTCCAGCGAGCAGGGCGTCCCAAAAGACGGCTACGCCCGTGCCAAACGGTGTCACGGCCCCGCAGCCGGTGACCACGACGCGCTCTGTATCAGACAAGCTGTGTGGATCTGGCAAAACGGGTGCTCCCCCTCTCGCCCGGCGGCAGTCCCTGGGCAGGGATGCGCCAGGGCCGGCAGGCCCTGGCTGGACTGTCTCTATCTTACCACGCTGGGGGAGGGCTGTGGGGTGCTGGCTGTCTGCTCACTGGGGGCTGCAGACGGGGAATCTTGGGCGGGCTGAACACGGCGGATAAAAAAGGCAAGGATAAACGCCACCACCGTGACACCAGTGGCGACGAGGAAGGCGTCGTTGATGCTGTCGATGGTGGCCTGCATGGTGACCAACCCCGACAGCAGGCTGACCAAGACACTCTGGGCGGCCTGCAAGGGCATTGCCAACTGGCCGGCCAAACTGTTGGCCCACTGTTGCAGACTGCCGAAAAACGCAAGATTGGTCACGTCCATCCAATCTGCGTAGCGCATTTGGTGCAACGGCGTCCGGGTACTTGAGATGCTCACTAGGATGGCGGTGCCTAAGGAACCTGCCACTGTGCGGGCGGTGTTGGCTGCGGCTGTGCCGTGTGCGTTCAAGCGGTGTGGCAGCTGGTTCAGGCCGGCGGTCATCACCGTCATCATGATGAAAGACATGCCAAACATGCGCAACGCGTACAGAAACATGAGGTGCCTGTATGGGGTGCTGGGGGTGAGTTGGGCGAATTGATACGTGGTCACAATCGTAATCAACAGGCCCACCAGCACCAGCGGCCGGGCGCCTATTCGGTCGAACAGCGCTCCGGTAATCGGCGACATGATGCCCATCAGGATGGCCCCTGGCATCATCAGCAAGCCGGATTGGAGAGGGGTGTAACCGCGCAGGTTTTGGACGTAGATAGGCAGCAACACCATCGCACCGAACATCGCCATGTTAATGACACAGCTGACCACCGTGGTTAACGAGAACATGCTGTAGCGAAAGACCCGCAACTCCAGTACTGGGTGGTCAGACGCCAGCTCACAGACGATGAACGCTGCCAAGGCCAAGACGCCCACCACAATCGAGGTTAAGACGGTACTGTTGCCCCAACCTTTATTCCCCGCCTCACTAAACCCGTAAAGCAGCGCCCCAAAGCCGATGGTGGAAGTGACAAAGCCGGGCAGGTCAAACCGCGGCCGGGTGGTTTCGGTGACGTTGCGTAACAGGGCAACCGCCAAC
>JAILZF010000120.1 GCA_023512635.1 Alicyclobacillus sp.
CTTGCATACTCCTCGCCAACGCGCTGGTTCCAGGATTCCCACGACATGAGTCGTTCGAGGGCCTGCTGAAACATGTCGCGGTCCCATGTCCGGACACCTTGCCGAGATGCGAGCGGCTTCCAGCGAATCTTCGTCCACGCTTCCGTGAACACGTCCATCAACGGTCTGATTCCGTAACCCTCAAGGGTCTCTATCATCTGTTTGGTTGGATCGGCAGCTTTGTTGGCATCGTACCTCGCCTTCGCCTCCACCCAACCGGGGTCACCCGCCTCCTTCATCAGCATCCACCTGGGCTTCCGTCCCGCCTTGGAGGTCCCTTTCCCCCCTTCCGAGTTGGGGTCCGTCAAAGGGCTCAAAAATCCGCTAGACAACATCTGCGCATTGCCTTGTTGACGGACAGACTGCGGCACCAGCAGTTCGTACAACTGCCGTGCGACACGAAGCAAATCTTCATCGGTTCCGGGATCGCCCGTATGCCCATTCTTCCTCTGTCGATCCCGAAGCCGCTTCAGCAACTCCTCTTGACACTCTTTGGCCGTCATATAGATCTCTTGCCTGCCGTCAGCCCCGCGCTTGTACAGGTTTCCCTGCCGCAACAGAGCCAACCATTCCGTGTAGTACCGCACCCCCGCATTGATCGCCTCGTGGAGATGCCACATGCCTTCGCGGACATCCGGCCGATTGCCGACCATCAGCTTCACCTTGATGGACTTCACTGCCACGGCTACCCCTCACCCTATGTACAACGTTTACATCAGAGTGTCTTGCGAGGAATGTCCACCTTACCGAGCTCCCCATCCACCGTTTACTCGGGCAGGCGCACGCGTTCCTGCAACAGGTTGAGTGCCAAGGTGCGCCGCAAAATTTCGTCCGTTCCTTCAAAGATGCGGTACTTGCGCACCGTCCGGTACCAACGCTCAATTGGCAGGTCTTTCGTCAAACCCATGCCGCCGTGAATCTGCAAGACGCGGTCCACCACCCGCTGGACCATGTTGGCTGCGTACAGCTTGGCCATGGAAGCATGATGGCGGTAAGGGTCTTGGCGGCGTTCTGCCTGGTAGGCTGCGTGCAAGACCAGCCAGCGCGCCGCCTCCAATTCCACGGCAGAATCGGCAATCATCCACTGAATCGCTTGGTAGTCGGCAATCGGATGGCCAAACGCCTTCCGTTGTTTCGCATAATCCAAAGCCATTTGCAACAGCCGCTCGGCCGTTCCGACCGACCAAGCGCCAATCTTGATGCGCCCCGGTACAATCCAGGCCAACGCCAGCTCTAAGCCTCGTCCAATCTCCCCCAAGACGTTTTCTTCAGGCACGCGCACCTGGTCAAAGACCAGTGAGGCCACAGCCCAGTCGTCCATCGTCTGAATCGGCTCAGACCGCCAGCCGCTAGCGCGATCGGCTAAAAAGCAGGTGATTTCACGGTGCCCGTTCACGCTGCGTCCCGTGACAGCGAAGACAATGGCAAAATCAGCCTGTAAACCGCGCGAGATAAATATTTTTTCGCCGTTCAGTACCCATTCTCGGCCCTCTTTCACAGCGCTCATCTGAATGCCTCGGGCATCTGAACCGGCTCCCGGTTCGGTCAACGCAAAACAGGCGCGACGTTCCCCTCGCAGGACGGGCAGCAGATAGCGCTGTTTTTGTGCTTCATTGCAATGATAAAGCAGGTTATCCGCCTCGCCGCCGAAGGTAAACGGAAGAAAGGTTCGGCCCAATTCCATATGTACAAGGGTTGTGGCCACCATGCCGAGCTCTGCCCCGCCATATTCCTGCGGTGTGGTGATTCCCCACAAGCCCAGGCGCCGGGCCTTCTCTTGCAACGCTTGCAGGGTTTCTGCAGGCAAACCGGGTTGACCGGAGCGGTCCCGCCGCAGCAATTCAGGTTCCAGCGGCAGCAGGTGCTCCTCCACAAACCGCCGCACGGTGTCGCGGATGATCCGCTGTTCCTGGGACAATGCAAAATCCACCTTCGCACCTCCCATGGCTTGATACTCCCTGCCCCCCCAAGACGAGGGACCGACAACACCCGCAAAAGTCGTCTATCCTGTGGGGGCCTGCACCACGACGAGCGCGTCTACGGCCAACACACCTTGTCCAGCTGGGTAGACCATCAACGGGTTCACTTCCACTTCCAAGACACGCGGCTCCGCTAGCAGCCAGCGACCGACTTGCTGAATCACGCGCACCACCGCGTCTGTATCGAGCGGCGGCCTGCCACGCGCTCCTTTGAACCAGCCGGCCCCGCGTAGTCGCTGCAAGGCATGGGCCACCTCCGCAGCCGTAGCATCCGGCGGGATAAGGACGACATCCCTCCACACTTCCACGCCAAGGCCGCCGAATCCGGCAATTACCACGGGACCCCACTGCGGATCGCGGCGACCTCCCACCAACACTTCAGTGCCTCCGGCCGCCGCCTGCTGCTCCACCCAACCACGCCAAGCCGTGCCTGGGAGGGCCTGCGCCATGCGCTCCGCCAGTCGCTGCCAGGCGTTGCGCACATCTTGGGCAGTATACAAATTCAACACCACGCCGCCCACCTCGCTCTTATGCGCCAAGCCAGCGGCTTGCACCTTGAGGACCACCGGATATCCTAGCTGTTCTGCCGCAGCCACAGCGGCTTCGGCGTTGTCCGCCTGCTCGCCCAAGGGCACGGCCACCCCTAAAGCGGCCAACAGACGTTTGCCTTCTGCCTCGGTCAACACCCCTCCGACTGGAGGTAAGACGGGTAGGTCTCCCGTCATCTCCGTCTCCACCTCGGCCAATTCCGGCCGCGTATCTAAAGACACCTGGAATTGCCAGCGGGCAGCGCCAGCGAGCGCACGCAGCGCCCGCTCCGGCGAGCGAAACAGTGGCACCCGGGCTGTGCGCAAGGCAGTTACTGTCTCATCCGCCAGCGGGACTTCATCCCCCATGACCACCACAGCCACCGGTTTGGCAGTGGTGGTCAGTCCCGGCAGAAGGGCGCGCATCTTCAACCAGCCTACCTGGGGCGAACCCGGCAAGACAGCCACCAGCAAGCTGCCGATGGCCGGGTCTGCCAGCAGCGCGGCAGCCGATTCGGAGTAAAGATCAGGCTCACTGAGTGCTTGCGCCGTAAGGTCAAGCGGATTGTCCGCGCGGGTGTAAGAGGGCAAGCGCGGCATAAGCCGATCAGCGGTTTCGCGGCTCAGAGCAGGCAGCGTGACGGCTTCCCGCTCGGCCCAGTCCAAGGCCAAGGTTTTGAGCGCCCCGGAATCGGTCAACACCCCCACCCCAGCGGTGACTGGACGTGGTTGCCAGGTCAACAGCCAAGCGATGTCGAGCCAAGCGTCTAAGGAGTCTGCCCAGACGACACCCGCGTGCTCCACCAACGTACGCATCACCGCGTGATCGCCGGCGAGCTTGCCAGTATGGGACTGGACAGCTGCCCGCGCTGCCTGACTGTGTCCGGGATGGAGCAAGACCAAAGGTTTGCCCTGCGCGCGCGCCTGCCGTGCCAACGCCAAAAAGCGCGCAGGCTGGCGCAACTGCTCGGCGTACACGGCAATCACTGCCGTGTGGCTGTCTGCCACCAAGACCTCGAGGTAATCTTCGATGCCCACCATCGCCTCATTGCCGGTGGAGATGGCGTACGTCAAGGACACCCCGCGCGCTTGACAGGACTCGCGGGCCAAGGACATCAACCCACCGCTTTGCGTCAGGATGGCCAGCGCTGGTTCCCCCGTGACCTCACTGCGCTTTAAGCCAGGCGCAAAGGTAAGCGGCACCCTGTCCACAAAGTTGGTCAGGCCCATGCAGTTCGGCCCTGCCAACAACAGACCGTGCGCCGCAGCCAACGCCGCCATGTCCGCCTGCAGCCGGTGGCCTTCCGCACCCTCCTCAGCAAATCCGGCAGCAAACACCACCGCCGCCCGCACCCCGCGGCGCGCGCACGCCGCCACCGCAGCCGGAACGACCGCTTGTGGAATGCAAAGCAGCGC
>JAILZF010000121.1 GCA_023512635.1 Alicyclobacillus sp.
GGCTTCCCGGAGGGCCGCCTAACAGTTCACTGAGGGTGAAGCCTGACAGCGCCAAACCGACAATCAATATGACGGAGCCGGCGACGGCAGGCGTGAACCAGGAACGCAGGCGGCTGATCAGCCCGGTGAGAGCGAGTACAAGAACGACCGTTCCACTCACGAGAATACCGCCGGCGGCGGCCGCTAAGCTGCCGGCCTTACCGGCGCCAATGAGGAGGACGTCAAACGCGGCAGACGGGCCTTGGACGATGGGCAAGCGGGCAAGGCGCGTAGCTTGCGTGAGGGTGACCAGGCCGGCTGCCAAAAAGATGGCGTTGACCATGTTGCCCGCAGTGGCCAAGGGCAATCCGATGGCACCGGCGACAAACACCGGATCGAGCCAGGCGTTAGACACTAAGACGTGTTGCACGCCGTGCAACAGGGTGCGCAATGGCGGCAAGCGGTCTTCTGGACCCGCCATGAGGACAGTGGTTAAGCTGCCGCGCTCGTTAGACGCGGAATCAACAGGACTCTCAGAGCAGGTGGGCCGGTTGGTGTCAGGGGTAGGATGCTGGGGGGTAGTGGGCATAGGGCTCCCTCCTCGGCGTCTTACGTGGGTCAGCAGCCGGAGGGGCCTGGGCAACGGAAAAGCGCGCAGCCCTGGGGTCCGCGCGCGGGTTTGTCGGCTGTTCCCTCCGCTGGCATTACCCAGTTCAGGTGTAACGGTCGATAGCGGACTAGCTATCCTCTCAGCCTGATTCCTCAAGCTCCCGTGACCATGTGTGATTGCAAGGGTGCACTCAGAATTCTTTTTAAACATAGCACGGCGATGGGAGGATTGTAAAGCAAATTGTATCAGCAGGTTGCAGGGAGGGTTTGTTCCATATGCGGGAATCCTCCAGTTTATAGCTTCCTATTCAGAACTTTATACTCTAGTCAGATAGAGAATACTCAATGGAATCAGATAAGGGGGTCTCATGGTGCAAGGCGTTCAGAAGGGACAGAGGCGTCGTTTGTCGTGGTGGGGGCGCGGGGGTCGGATGGCTGTGATAACAGCCAGTTGCCTGTGGTTGCTTGCAGGCTGTGGCGCAGGCAACCAAAACAGCAGTGGGGGTGGCGGGAGCAACACGGCAACCCCGGCTGGCCAGTCTGCTTCGGCGAACGCACAAAACAGCGCTGCCCCTGCACCAGCGGGCAGTGCGCAAGTGGCGCCGGACTTTGCATTTTATAACGGTAAGACGGTGACGTTGGTGGTTTCAACAGGTCCGGGCGGCGGTTACGACACCTATGGCCGTTTGCTGGCGCCCTATCTGCAAAAGTACTTGCCTGGCAGCACGGTGATAGTCAAAAACGTGCCCGGGGCAGGTCACATCATTGGGGCCAACTACATCTATGAACAGAAACCAGATGGTTTGACGCTGGGAACATTTAACAACGGACTGATCATTTCCCAATTGACAGGAGAAAAAGGTATCAAGTTTGACCTGAACAAGTTCACATGGGTCGGCAATGCGGCGTCGGACGCGCGGGTGCTGATCCTGCGCAAAGATAGTCCGTACAACACCGTCGATGATTTGCAAAAGGCCAAGCAGCCTTTGAAGCTCGCGGGAGCGGGTGTCGGCAGTTCCTCGACCAATGACGAAAAGCTTTTAGCCGAAATCCTCGGCTTTCCGGTCCAGATTGTCAATGGCTACACCGGCCAGCAAGCGGACTTGGCCATGCAGCGCGGGGAGATTGACGGCCAAGTCGGCTCGTTGAGCTCCCTGCGTTACCTGGTGGACAACGGCGCTGCCAAGTACATTGTCGGCTGGGGTGTAGGGTTGCCGCAAGGGGTGGCCGACTTGACGAAAGTGGCTCCTGCCAACGCCAAACCGCTTGTCTCCTTGATGACATCGCAAGCGACACTCGGCCGGTTGTACGCAGCGACGCCAGGGTTGCCGCCGGAGCGGGCTGAGGCGCTACGGGAAGCGTTTGCCAAAGCCCTGCAAGACCCTGACCTGCAAGCCAAAGCCAAACAAGCCAAGCTGCCGCTGAATTACATGTCGGGCGCCGAGGTAGCGAGCCTGGTGCACGACGCGCTGAACCAAACGCCGGAAAACGTTCAAAAACTCAAGTCGATTGTTACAGGCCAATAAGGCAATCAAGCCGGCCGGCGAGGAGGGGACGTGGTGTTTGCAGCAAGTATGCACGGGCTCGCCAGCGTGTTCGCATGGCCGAATGTCGGCTTGATGGTGCTGGGGACGGTCATCGGCATGCTCGTTGGGTTTATGCCGGGCCTGGGCGGAAACTTTATGCTGGCCATGATGATCCCGTTTGTCTTTGGCATGCAACCGGAGGCAGCGTTTGCCTTGTTGCTGGGCGCGCATGCTGTGGTCCACACAGGGGGTGCCATCTCTGCGTTGCTTTTCAATACACCAGGGACAGGGCCGAATGCGGCCACCGTGTTCGACGGGTATCCTTTGGTGCAGCAAGGCAGGGCGGGTGAGGCTTTGGGGATTGCCTTGACGTCGTCTGCTGTCGGCGGAGTGATTGGCGCCCTGGCCATGATCTTGTTGATTCCCGTCGTCAAACCTATCATTCTGGCGTTTGGTCCGCCAGAGTTCTTTATGATGATGATGGTGGGCGTGGCGTTTCTCGCCTTGATGGGGGGCAAGTCCCCTGTCAAAGGACTGGCGGTGGGGTGCCTGGGACTGTTGCTGTCGATGGTCGGGGACGACCCCACCACCGGCCAATCCCGCTATACGTTCGGTTGGCTGTACCTGAGCGACGGCGTCGACCAGGTGATTGTGGTGATTGGCCTGTTTGCCGTCGCGGAAATGTTGAAGCTGGCCCAACGCAGCGGTTCGCTGGTGGACAACGCAGGGGTGCACGTGCACGGCGGGGTGTGGCAAGGAATTAGGACGGTGTTTAAATACTGGTGGTTAAACCTGCGCTGCGGGGTGCTGGGCGCGGTGATTGGTATGATCCCTGGGCTGGGCGGCGAGGTGGCGGGTTTCCTCGCTTATGGCCATGCCATGCAGAGTTCCAAGACACCGGAGCGCTTCGGGCACGGCATGATTGAGGGTTTGATTGCTCCAGAGTCGGCACACAACTCAAAAGAAGGCGGAGGCCTGATTCCGACGGTTGCGTTTGGCGTGCCTGGGAGCTCGAGCATGGCTATCTTGCTTGGCGCGTTTCTCATTCTCGGTCTGACGCCAGGGCCTAAGATGTTACAGGAACACCTTGCCACGGTGTTTCACATGGGCTGGACCATCGCCGTGGCCAACGTGTTGGGAGCTGCCTTGGGATTGCTGTTTGCAAACAAGATGGCGAAGTTGACCGAGCTGCGCGGTTCATTGATTGTTCCCATCGTCTTGATTTTTGCTGTGCTAGGGGCGTATGGCAGCCACAACAGCCTCAGCGACGTGGCGATGGTGGCCATCTTCGGCGTCCTCGGCTACTTTTTGGACCGCTTTGATTACCCCAAGGCCCCGTTGATTATGGGCCTGGTACTCGGTAAACTGGCCGAGGTCAACTTGAATATGTCGCTGGACTTGTACGGTCCACGCTTCTTGCTGCGGCCCATTACGCTTGCCCTGTTCTTGGTCTTTTTGGAGGGCTGAGAGGCATCCCCTTTCGAAAAGGTCCTCATACTCTTCTCCTCTGACATCGTGAAAGAAGACGAGATCGATGAAATCGGTCCGGAGTCTTCGCAAGGAGCGCTCCAATTTGAGGGTGACGCCACGATCATCCCTTTCGTCGATCTTTGTGGAAAGAAAAAACTCTTCCCGACGTCTCGAAAGGGCCTTTCCGACCTTTTCCTCGCTATCGCCATAGCAGTCGGCTGTATCAAAGAAGTTGATGCCCTCGTCAAGGGCCCGATGAAGGAGGCTATCACACTCTTGCTGGGCGATCCGGGGTAGCTTGATGGCCCCGAACCCGATGACCGAGACATTCCAGCC
>JAILZF010000122.1 GCA_023512635.1 Alicyclobacillus sp.
CCCCTGACCACCCATTGCGGTCCTTGGCACAAAGCCAGGGACATGTCCACTTTTCTGATATTCTTGAACACACGCTCATCAGCTTAAAACGCGACGTCCATTACAACCAACCCATACTCAACTTGTTTAAGGATGCCGGCTATTCCCCAGTAGAAACACTCTGCGTCGATAATATTGAAATCATGAAACAGCTCGCCATATACGGGATAGGTGTAACTTTTTTACCACGTACCGTAGTCAGCCAAGACCTGTCCAGCGGCCGGTTGGTTGAGCTCCCCTACCCACACCAGCACCGCTTGGCACGAACCACCTACCTGGTCTATGCCAACAACCGGTTTATCCATCCATCTGTGGAGAATTTTCTGGGGGTGGTTAAATCGTGGATTGGATCTGAAAAATTTCCCATCTCTTAATTACCATGATTAACCCAAGAGAAAAAGAGGAGGGGTTCCCTCCTCTCGCTGCCCTTCTGCTTTACAGGTTAACAACCCTCCCTATCGCCTATCCAGTTCGGGTCGGTGTACCCGACGACGAGCCTGGAACAGAAGCTGATTCGCCTTTGTCAAATCCTGTTTTTTGTAACTCAGCCAACGCCTGTACAGGATTGGGTAACGGTTGAAACTGCACCGTGACCTTGGTCCCCGGTTGCACCGGTTGCCCAGGTGGAAGTGATTGGCTAACAGCATAACCACTCCCCACTGCTTGCAGGGTTACACCAAGTGCTGCCAACACATTGTCGGCTTCCCGCAGCGATAAACCGTGGAGGTCGGGCATCGGCGCCGGGGACCCGGGACTACCCATATAGACATACACTTTGCTGCCAGCAGCAACTTGAATACCTGCCGCTGGCCACTGGTTGCGTACGGTGCTGCCTGCACCGGTGTTGCCAACCCACTGTGGCGTCAAGCCCACCTGTTGTAAGCGGGTTTGCGCCGCTGCTTGAGTCATCCCTTGGAGGTCTGGCGTTTGCACATATTTCGTCGTGTGTGCCGCCACCTCTGGAGAAAGTTTGACTTGTGACGGGTTAGAGGGCGGGATGTGTGCATATTCAAGACACTCTTGCAGGATATCACGTGCAGCTGGCGTAGCAATCGTGCTACCCCAAGTGTTGTCTAAGGACGTCTTTGGCCAGTACAGCGTCACGTAGACCTCAAACCTTGGATGATCCGCTGGGGCATAGCCGATAAATGAGACAATCAACCGGTCACTGTAGTATTTCCCGGTCTTAGGGTCTGCGACGTTCGCCGTTCCTGTCTTGCCTGCCACTTGATACCCCGGGATTTGACCTGTCGAGTCAATTCCTTCGGTGATGTCGCGGACCAGGGTGTCGTTCACTTGTTGCACAACGTCCGGCGGCACCACCTGCGGATTCAAAACCTTTGGCTGGACCGTTTGCACCACCTTGCCGGTTGACGGGTCGAGAAACGCCTTCGCAAGGTGGGGTTGAATCAACTTGCCTCCATTGGCGATGGCCCCAACTGCCATCAACTGTTGCAACGGCGTCACCGCAATGCCTTGGCCAAATCCAGAGGTAGCCAACTGCAAGGTGTGCCGCGAGGCCGGCGGAAAAATGATAGAGTTGGCCTCCGCCGGCAGGTCAATGCCTGTCTTGTTCAAAAAACCAAACCGCTGCATATAGTCGAGCAACGTATTCCAGCCTAATTTTAAAGCCACCGCGGCAAACGCTGCATTGCTTGAGTACTCAAGCGCCTGGCGGTAGGTAATCATCCCCCAACCCTCAGGCTTCCAGTCGTGAATGGTGCGCCCTGCCACCTCGATGTGGCCAGACTGGACCTTGTCGTCCAAGCTGATGGTATGCGTCGCCAGACCCGCAGCCAGCGTTAAAATTTTAAACGTCGATCCCGGTTCAAACGCGTCGCTTACAGCCCAGTTGTCCGACAGCGCCTGTGGGGCCGCTTGGGCGTAGTGATTCGGGTCGAACGACGGCCGGCTGGTCATGCCGAGAATTTCACCCGTGTTAGGGTCAGACACGAGAATCGCCGCGTGCTCAGGGTGGTATTTTTGCACCAACTCATTCATCTTGTTTTCCACAAAGCCCTGAATGGTTTGGTCCAGGGTCAGTTCTATATCCTCTCCCGGTTTGGGCGGCTGGTTGACATGCAAGGAAGACTGCAGAGGAAAGCCAGCCCCGTCCACCGTATAGGTCACATCCCCAGGATCGCCGGCGAGCACGTGGTCGTACTCCGCCTCAATCCCACCTGCCCCCTTACCGTCGTACGTCACATAGCCTAAAACGTTCGACGCGAAATCCCCGTACGGATAAAACCGCTCTTCCGTCGGCGTAAACGTCACATCGCTGGCGTGGTCTTTACCGACCGCAGCCAACACCTGTTGTTTAGCCGGTTCCATGAGGGGCTGGGGCCAGCGCACCCAGGTGTGACTACGTTGCAACACCTTTAAAACCTGGTCAGCCGGTTGACCTAAGGCGGGAGACAGAGACTGCGCCAAAGTTGACAAGTCATGAAACGCCTGGGTCCGGATATCCAGCATGTACGCCGGAACGTCATACGCCAGCCGGTTTCCGTTGCGGTCTAAAATCGCGCCACGAGGAGCCAGCATCACCTGGTGTACCTCTTGCGCCTCCGCCGCCTGTCCCAGCAGCCGCGGGCCAAACGCACTCTGGACAAATTGCATGCGCATAAAAACCCCGGCCACCGCCAGCAGACAGACCGCCTGAACCGCACGCACCCGCCAGCGTGTTGTCGCAGATTTCGGCTTTTCCTGTGTTGAGTTGCGTGTCTCCACCGTGCCTCACGGACCCCCTGCAGACCCGGTGGCAATCTCAAGAGGAGCCGTGTATTTCATATGTAACTTGTTCACGGCAATCTGAAGAATCCGGCTAGGTTTGCTAAGGGTGTCCACCTGCGCCGTCAGCGAAGCGTTGTCCGCTGAAACCTGGCGAATTTGTTGTTGCAGTTGATCTACCTGCGTGTTTAAAGTTGCAATTTGGGCTGATGTGCTGGCGACGTGCCACAACACCAAAAGACTCACCAACAGACAACCGCACGTGCTGATCCAATCCCACCAAGAAAACGCTTGCGGCCGAGGTTGGGCAACAGGTTTGCGCGACGGTTCGGCCGGCGCCAGTTGCTCGTGCCGTGGCCGCAGGTTCATCGCCAGCATAAGGTATCTGTCCCTCCATCTCTGCACAAGGACACGACACACCCAAGGTGTCCCGTGAGCATTGCTTGCGTCACGTACGAGTCCTTCTTTTCAACCGACACGACAGCGTTTTTCTGCCATCTGTCCCTGTTTTCATCCGGTCACAGTTTTTCAATACAACGCAGCTTCGCCGAACGCGCGCGTGGATTGGCCGAGATTTCCGCCTCACTCGGCAGAATGGGTTTCTTCCAGACCCACGTCGCCTGCGGCGTACGGCCACAGCGGCAGACAGGAAAGTCAGGGGGGCAAACACAGCCGCTGCACCACGTCTGGAACCACTGCTTGACACATCTGTCCTCTAACGAATGGAACGTGATGACTGCCAGCCGGCCCCCTGGCGAGAGGATAGAAAACGCACCTTCCAACCCCTCTGCCAACGCGCCTAGTTCGTCGTTGACTGCCATGCGCAGGGCTTGAAACACGCGACGCGCTGGGTGGGGGCCCGTCCGCCGCGCCGGTGCAGGAATAGCAGATTTTACAATCTCCACCAATTGTCCTGTGGTGCGAATCGGGTCACGTTGCCGCTCCTGGATAATCCGCTCTGCAATCCGGCGGCCAAACCGCTCTTCTCCGTATGCAAAAAACACGCGGGCCAGCTCCTCAGCCGGCCACTGATTCACCAGGTCGGCTGCGGTCAGCGGGAGGCGTTGATCCATCCGCATATCCAAGGGTGCATCCCAGCGGTAACTGAACCCACGCTCTGCTACATC
>JAILZF010000123.1 GCA_023512635.1 Alicyclobacillus sp.
GGCCGCGTTTGCAGCAGGAGCTGACACGGTTGGCGTTTGTTTCGAGAAACCTGCTTCAGACAACCGCACCGCCACTGCAGGTTGGTACAACACCGCTGCGTTTGAGCAGATGGCTCGTGCCGCCGGACGGTTTGCGCAAACCCTGAACGGTGACGCGTTTTCGGATGAGATCAAACAGGAGACAATCGACGTGATCCGCCGCCACTTAGGCCAGGTAGACCTGGTCATTTACAGCTTGGCTGCACCGCGGCGCAAACACCCGCGTACGGGCGAGACATTCTCTTCCGTATTAAAGACCATCGGCAAACCGTACACGAGCAAGACGGTGGATGTCCATTCGGGCGCTGTCACTGAAGTCACCATTCACCCGGCGACGGAAGAGGAAATCCGTCACACCGTGGCGGTCATGGGTGGTGAGGACTGGGAGATGTGGCTGGACGCCCTGGACCGCGCAGGGGTGCTCGCCCCGGGCGCGCAGACGGTCGCCTATTCTTATATTGGGCCGGAGCTGACGCGCGCCATCTACCGCGACGGGACGATCGGCCGTGCCAAAGACGACTTGGAGGCCACCGCGCTGCGATTGGATCAACGCTTGCGGGCGCACGGGGGGCGGGCGTTTGTCTCGGTCAATAAAGCGGTGGTGACTCAATCCAGTTCAGCCATTCCTGTGGTGCCTTTGTACATTTCGTTGCTGTTTAAAGTGATGAAAGAAAAAGGCTTGCATGAAGGTTGCATCGAGCAGATGTACCGGTTGTTTGCCGAACGGCTGTACCATGGCGGTGGTGTCCCGGTGGACGAGCAAGGGCGCATCCGCTTGGACGAGCGCGAGTTGCGCAGCGATGTGCAAGAGGCCGTGCTGTCTGCATGGTCTGCGGTCAACTCAGACAACCTGCACCGCCTGGCGGACATCGAGGGTTACCGGCGAGAGTTTTTGCGCTTGTTTGGTTTTGCGTTTGACTCGGTGGATTATACGGCCGATGTCGATCCGGTGGTCCCTTGGCACACTGAAGTGAACTGACATCACGCGCCTGCCGGTGGCCGGCGGGTTACGCCTCACGTCTAGGTGGATGGGGTGAGTCTGCCGTTGGCGGGTACGGCTCGCTCGTGTAGGGCGTTTTGTGGTCGCGCATAAACTGTGCAATGACCTGCAAGATGCCCGAAGGGTCGTGCTGGCACTCAGGGTTGGCGAGTTGCCGGGCCAGGGACACGTACGGGCGAGAGGCTTCAGAGGCGATAAACCGCTGGGTGTCCGGGTCGTACAGGCGCTGCAGTTGTTGCGCCAGTTCAAGGGTTGAAGGTGGTGCGGGCACCGTGTTGGGCACCCCAGGGGCAGGAGCAGGCGGATCATCGTCAAAATAGGCCAGGGAAACCCCCAGGGCGCGAGCGATTTTTTGCATGCGGCCAATCGAAGGATTAGGCCGCGTTTCATTTTCAATGGCGCTGATATGGCTGAGGGATACGCCCGAGCGCTCGGCCAACTCCTTCAGAGTCCAGCCGCGCTCCGCTCGCAGTCTGGCCAGTTTCTCGCCGATGGTGGCCAACTTCCCCACCTCCTCTCTGTGCTCATTATAGCCGAGGTGTCTACAAATGTGGAATATACGGGGTGGTTGTTGGTTTGGCTGGGCTAAGAGCGTAGTGTAACATCGAGGTAACCGATTGGCGTGGGAGGGGTGCTGTTGGACGTAGATGTTACCTGGGGATTGGCGTTTGTGGCTGGTCTTTTGTCCTTCTTGTCCCCCTGCACGCTGCCGTTGTTCCCGTCATACCTGGGTTATCTGTCCGGCGTGACGCTGCGCCCTGGCGCGGGCGCTCTACCCAGGCGTGTGCGTATTCAGGCGTTCTTGCACGCGCTCTGTTTCTGTGTAGGGTTATCTGTGCTGTTTCTCCTGCTGGGTTGGGGGGCCTCTGCCCTGGGCCAATGGCTGTTGGCGTACCGGCAAGTGGTGCGTGTCCTCGGCGGGGTGTGGGTGGTGGCGATGGGGCTGCTGATGGCAGGGGTGTGGCGCAGCGAGTGGTTGTTGCGCGAGCGCCGGTTGCCTCTGCCTGTGCACAAACCGCTTGGCTACCTGGGTTCTGTGTTGGTCGGGGTGGCGTTTGCCGCCGGCTGGACGCCTTGCATTGGCCCGTTGGTGGGTTCAGTTTTGGCGTTGATTGTCACACGCGCTGGCGGGTGGGTGTACATGTTGGCGTACGCCCTAGGCTTCACGGTCCCGTTTTTGCTCTGTGCCGTGGCGTTGCCTTCCATCCGGCCACTGCTGCGTTATGCCAGCTTGGCTGCCCGTACCGGTGGCTGGCTATTGGTGGTGATGGGAGTGCTGCTCATCACCAACCAGTTATCGGTGTTGGCCCAGTGGGTTCAGGGCTGGACGGGGTTTAGTGGGTTTTAATGTTGCATGTCGTCCGTTGCCAGCCAATGTGCACGTGCCAACGCAAAGACGACCATCGGCTTTCCCGTTTGCCAGCTTTTATAACGCTGCAACCGGGCGAACGGACCCGTGCCATCCTCGCGCTGCCAAGGCCAAGGCAGGCGGGTGAGCGCTGCCAATGCACGCAGGTTGTCCGCGCTGATGGCCAACACCAACCAACGTGCCTGCCTGGATGCAAACGCCCGGCGCAACATCGCCTGTTTGACAGGCAGGTTCAGACCACGGCCGCGCTGAGCAGGCAGCAGAAACGTTCCCCCTTCCCACACCCCTTCCAGGTTCCCTAGCAAAGCGGGCTCAACGCGGGATAAGGTGACCATCCCGATGACCTGACGGTTGTACCAGGCGGTCCACAGGCCACCCCAACCACACAAAGAGGCTGCTCGCCACGTGTTGACCCAGCGCGCCATCCCATCCTGGCTGCAATCGGGTATCGGCCAGTACGGGTCTGCGTGGCCGAGTTGCCAAAGGGTTTTTAAGGTGCGGGCACCAGGGGTCACCAGTCGCACGCGGGGTTCCTGGTTCAATGTGGTTCTTCCCTCCAGCCTGTTCTCCCGCAGAACGCACTTCCGTGCATCCGCTGATTTGATTCTACCTAAAGTTGAACCTGCAGGTGCAGGCCTGGTACGACAGCGAAAGTGCCTGACGCCCATGGGAGCACAAAACATCCCTTAGCTCATTCACTCATTCAATTGAAGAAAAAGTCAGCTGAGATTCTCTCCAGGATGCGCTATAATTTCACAATAGAGGAATTCATGCGGGGGTGCGGGGATGTCGAGCCTAGGGGTCCGCCTCAAACAAATACGGTTGGAGAAGAACCTTACGGTCCGTGAACTAGCTCAGCGTGCCGGGGTCTCAGTCAGCTATATCTACGCGATTGAATCAGGGACGCGTGGCTTCAATATCGTAAAATTGCAGCAGTTGGCAGACGCCTTGGAGGTTCCACTGGCAGAGTTATGGGGTGGGACCACAGCAACACGCCCCTCCCGGCAGTAGACGTTGAGCCCAACTGTTGCGTATAATTTGGAACAAGGTCAGAGACGAGCGATGAGGTGGATCGCCGTGGCGGCGACGGGAGAAGAAATCGGTTACGAGGACGCCATGCGTCAAGTTATGCGCAGTCTGCAACGGCGTTGGAAGCTCCTGCAGGAGGAAGCGCGTACGGCGGAACCGGCTCGGCAGCAGGAACTGCGAATTCGGATGTCGGAAGTAGAACACCTGCAACAGGTCGTCGAGTCGCTGCGACGGTGATCCGCCAACGATGGTGCCTGGCCTGCATCGCCGTGCTGAAATCCGTCCCCGGAAGCGACGCGGACGGTTGATTGCGGCCGTAGCCTTGTTGTATGCCTGCAGATGAAAGCGCATTCATCAGGCTGGGAGGGATGGCGTTGGCGGCTGTCGAGTTCAGGTTACCCGACATTGGTGAGGGAATCCAAGAGGTGGAAATC
>JAILZF010000124.1 GCA_023512635.1 Alicyclobacillus sp.
GTTGCCCCTCTGTTGGCCAAGCCCCCCTCAACACCTTAGACAATGATGTCGTCACCTCCGCCGCGGGCGACAATGATCTCGCCCATCTCTTCCAACCGCCGGATTACGGCCACAATGCGCTGCTGCGCGTCCTCGACGTCCCGCAGCCGCACAGGACCCATAAACTCCATGTCTTCTTTGAAGGTCTCAGCCATCCGCTTGGACATATTGGCGAAGATCACATCTTGCACGTCTTGTGAAGCCACCTTTAAGGCCAACTGCAAATCCTTGGGGTCGACGTCGCGGATGACCCGTTGCAGCGAGCGGCTGTCCAGCAAGACGATATCGTCGAAGGTGAACATCCGCTTTTTGATCTCCTCGGCCAGCTCCGGGTCTTGCAGTTCCAGCTGTTCCAAAATGGTTTTTTCCGTGCCGCGGTCGACGCCGTTCAAGATTTTGACCACAGCATCGACCCCGCCGGTCTGCGTGCTGTCAATGGAAGCCATGGAGGAAAGTTTGGTCTCCAAAACTTGTTCAACCTCTGCAATCACGTCCGGCGACGTCCCATTCATCAAGGCAATGCGCCGTGCGACGTCCGCTTGTACATCATGCGGAAGCGACGAGATAACCAAAGCGGCCTGTTGTGGCTCTAAATAGGACAACACCAGAGCCATCGTCTGCGGATGCTCATCCTGTAAAAAACTAACGAGCTGGTTCGGGTCAGCTTTGCGCACAAAGTCAAAGGGACGGACCTGCAATGCCGCAGTTAAACGCGTCAATAACCGCTCCGCTTGCTCGCTGCCAAGCGCTTTTTCCAGGACCTCGCGCGCAAAATCAATGCCGCCCAGCGCGATGTAATCCTTCGCCACCGCAATGTCCCGGAATTCCCGCACAACTTGTTCCTCCAACTCCGGTTCTACCTTGCGCAAATTGGCGATCTCGAGGGTAAGCTGTTCCACCTCCTCTTCTGACAAATTCTTATAGATTTTGGAAGCGACGTCCGGCCCGAGGCTGATCAGGAGGATCGCAGCCTTTTGTCTCCCTGTCAGTCCACTGCGTTGCCTAGGCATGCGTCCGATCCGCCTCCCTTCAGTCACTGGCTAACCAAGTGCGCAACAGGCTGGCAAATTCTGCCGGCTTACGGTCAGCAAAACGAGTCAACTCCTCTTTGATACGCTCGTCTTCAGAAACCGGCAATTCTTCCAGTGAAATAGCTGCCACCTCTTCAGCTGTTGCAGCCTGCAGAGCAACAGCTTGTTGCCGGCGGCGCCAGACCCAGACCCCTGCCGCCAAGGCCAGCAGGGCGGCCGCACCCCCCGCCGCTTCCCACCACGGAACGCTGCGCCAGTTGCTGCGTTGCGTTTGGACCGACTGATTCCGAAACGGAATGGTGGCCACCGTGATGCTGTTGTTGGCGGCACCTGGCTGCATGCCCACGGCGTTGGCCACAAAGGACTTGATCTGACTGACCACCGCCGGGGTGATGGCCGCGTTGTCACTGTTTAAAAACACCCCTACGGTGTAGCCCTGGATTTGCATTGGATCGCCCTGGGTGACCGTATCGGTGTAACTGTTGTCGTATTTGGTAACGGTGTCTGTTTCACTGGTCGCCACATTGCCCGCGCTCGCACCCGTGCCGGCATACGCAGGCAGGTTGGGATTGGTGGCAGACTGTCCAGCCACCCCGCCAGCCGGCGTCGAATTGGTGGTGCTTTTGCGCGTGACCTGGGTGCTGTTGGGCAACCCGGTGGTCTGTCCAGGGGCGGGCTGAAAGACGTGGGAGGTTTGCTGCACCTGGTTAAACGTGACGTTCGCGTGTACCATCACCACCGCGTTTCCCGGGCCCACAATCTGCGCCAAACCGCTGGTCAACTGTTGGGTTAAAGACTGCTCCAGCTGCCGGCGCAACGTCAACTCTGCCTGTGCGCTCGCCGAACCCGTTTGAGCCGGTGTAGCAGGATTAGACAATGACACCCCGTTCTGGTCCACCACTGCCACATCGGCAGGGGCCAATCCACGCACTGCGTGGGCCACCAGCTGTTGAATCCCGGCCACTTGCGCTGCACTCAGCTGAACCCCTGGCCCTAGTTGCACAAACACCGACGCTTTCGCTTGATCAGTCGGTTGCGAGACAAACAGCTGTTGCTGCGGCATGACAATATGGACTTGGGCGCTTTCAACCCCGTCTATGCTTTCAATGGTTTGAGCCAGACTCTGCTGCAACACATCCAAGACCTGGACGTTGAATTGATCCTGCGTCATGGCAAACGAGTTCGGTATCGAGCTGTAACCGATGTATCCAGACTTCGGCAGTCCTGCCATGGCCAATTGCACGCGGGCCGTATCCGCATCTCGGGCAGGAACCAACACCGAAGACCCTTGAATTTTATTGGGGATCTTCAGGTCTTGCAGCTTGCTTTGAACCTGCCCGAGCGACTTGTCGTCTAAACCAGTCATCACCGTCACGTAGTTGGGGCGCAACAACAGCCAGCCAACGACCGCCAGACAGCACACCCCTGCCCCAGCCGCTATGATGAGATTGCGCCGCTGGCTGGGACTGCGTTGTTCCCACCATGGTGCAACCCTTGCCCCCCACGCTCGCAGTTTGTCTACCGCAATGACCATTCGTCGACTTCCTCCGCTCCAGCCTCAATCTCCCTCGCAGGGTGATCCCCGTCTGGCCAGTCCCAACCAGCCCCGGTCTTTTTCTCCCCCTGAACCCCTGCGGGTGCCCGGCCGGACGGCTAGATCTGCAGATTCATCAGCGTTTGATACGCGTTGACCACGCGGTTGCGCACCTGGACCACCAAATCAAGCGCCAATGACGCTTGCTGCTCCTTGACCATCAACTGGTCAAGCGTCACCGGCCCGCCGGCGGTGTACTCTGCCGCCGCGTTGTCTGCCTGTTGCACGGCCTGATTCGCAGCATCCCAGACATTCGCCAAGATGTCGGAAAAAGAGGTGTCTTGCGCAGCCCCGTTGGGGTTGCCCCCGCCGTTCTGGCCCCCGGCGGCCGCCTGGGCAGGGTTGAGAGGCACCCCGCTTAGCATGGCCATCCCCCCAGGGATTCCCGAGATCCCTCCTGGCATCGACCTCACCTCACTTGGTTGTTGTTAACCTTCGCCGCTAGCACTACTTGCCCAGTGTCAGAGCATCCATGGCCATCTGTTTGCCTGCGTTGAACGCGGTGACGTTCGCTTCATACGCGCGCGCGGCCGCGACTAGGTCTGTCATTTCCACAGAAAGGTCGACGTTGGGCATCTGGACATAGCCGTTGACCGCATCTGGATTGCTTGGGTCATAGACGAGCCGAAAAGGACTCGGATCTGGCACCACCGCGGCCACTCTTACACCGTCTAAGCCCACCGGCGCGGAACCGGAGGCTTGTGCTAAGGTGTCCGCAAACGACGGACTGGAGACAGGGGATAACACCACTTCTTGCCGCCGGTAAGGACCTCCTGCAGGAGTGCGCGTGGTTTGTGCGTTGGCGATGTTACTTGCTATCACATCCAGGCGCAGCCGCTGCGCCGTCAAACCGGATGCGCTCACGTCCAGGCTGTCCCAGTAGATCACGATCAACCACCTCCGTCAATGGCGTTCTTCCACCGGTCGAGACGTATCCGGACGTCTTGGACCAGCGCGTTGTAACGGATTTGATTTTGTGCCAACCGCGCCATCTCTGCGTCGATATCGACGTTGTTGCCACTGTTGTCAATGCTGCCCGTCGCCTGTTGCCATTGCGGCTGCACGGCCAATGCAGCCTGCCAATTCAACCCCGCCGACCCGCTCGTAAGGTTACTCGTCCCGTCCGCCGGGGGCGTTGACAAAGCCGCTTGCA
>JAILZF010000125.1 GCA_023512635.1 Alicyclobacillus sp.
CCTACCAAAGACATCCCGGCGCCTGATGTATACACCAATCCGCAGATCATGGCCTGGATGTACGACGAGTACAGCCATATCCGCGAGTACGACTCGCCTGGTTTTATCACAGGCAAGCCGCTCGTGCTGGGAGGTTCGCGCGGCCGTGAACAAGCCACTGCCCGCGGGGTCTGCATAGCCCTGCGTGAAGCGGCGGCCACACGCAAACAACAGTTGCAAGACCTGCGCGTGTTGATTCAAGGTTTCGGTAACGTCGGCAGCAACGTGGCCGCCCTGTTGCACGCCCAAGGCGTCAAAGTCGTCGGGATCAGCGACGCTGGCGGCGGTGTGTACAATCCTGACGGTCTGAACATCCCCGAGTTACTCGACCAGCGCGACTCGTTTGGGATGGTGACGCCGCACTTGAAAAACGTCATGAGCAACGCTGAATTCCTCGTCCAACCGTGCGATGTCTTGGTACCAGCCGCGTTAGAAAACCAACTCACCGCTGACAATGCGCACCAGATCAAAGCTTCCATCATTGTGGAGGCGGCCAACGGTCCAACCACACCCGAGGCGGACGAAATTCTCAGCCAGCGTGGCGTGCTGCTGGTCCCGGACGTGTTGGCCAACGCTGGCGGCGTCACCGTGTCGTATTTTGAATGGGTGCAGAACAGCCAGGGCTGGTACTGGACGGAAGAAGAAGTAAACCAGCGCCTGGAACAAATGATGGTCAGTGCTGTACACAACATTCTCAAGACGGCGGAGCGCTACCACGTCTCCACACGCATGGCGGCGTATATGGTGGGCATCAAGCCCTTCGCGGAAGCCATGCGTTGGCGCGGGTGGGTGTGAACCCCCGGCCAATCCGCAGAATTTCGCTGTTTCTCCACAATTTTGCGCCGCCCCGGTTTTCCCGGGGCGGCCGAGCGTGGTACGCTTAGCATGAGTTCGTGTGCGCACATCCTCCTGCGCCCGCGAGCGCAGAGGGCAGACGAGAGAGTGGGGCAAGGAGGCCGTTGCGATGGAACACAAATCAGGCTCCCCGCTGCAGCCAGGGTCAGAACCGCACGTCGAGCTGCAGACGGAACGGCAAGGTTTGACGCGCAGGCAGTTTCTTACATATGTCTTAGGCGGGACGGGTGCGTTTATGGGCACCGTCATTGCTGCCCCCATGGTGGTGAGCGCATTTGACCCATTGCACCGCGGTGGCAGTGAGTCGTTTTCCAAAACCACCTGGAAGGTGTCAGACTTTAACGACAAACTGCCCACCCACGTTTCGTTCAACGAACATATTGACGATGCCTGGAACTCGCGTGATAACCCGAACGACGTCTACGTTATTAAGTTTAAAAACAAGTTAATGATCATGTCTCACACCTGCACACACCTAGGCTGTCACGTCAATGGCTCAGAAGACAACGGGAAATCGGTGGCAGCCAAATACGGCAATGGCGAATACTGGTTTATGTGCCCCTGCCACAACAGCATGTACAACATCTACGGGGTACCTTCGCCCAGCTCCCCTGCGCCTGACCCGCTGGCCGTGTACAACTACCGTGTTGACCCGGATGGAACGGTGTGGGTCGGGTCTCAAGTAAAACGGACCAAACAAACCTGGGATCAAATCCCCGGACCTACTCTGGCGTAACGGCTCAAACCTGACGTACAAAACGACAGCGGATTGGCCCTCTGATTGGACAGGCAGGCCAATCCGCTGTTGCCTTCTTCAGAATGAAGAAACCACGCTTAGACCTGTTCAAGAAGCCGGCTCTGTGCCGTACCGCTCGGGCTGCCGCCGCCAGGCGAGCAGCAGTTCAACCTCTTCTGGCCGTACGTAACCTTGCTCTACGGCTACCTCCACCAAGGTGTCAAATGCCAGTAGACGGTATGCCGGGATGCCAGTGTCGAGCGCACGCTGACGGGCCACCGCAAAGTCATACGAGAAGATGGTCAGCACCGCCAAGACGTCCACCCCTTCTGCTTGCAACGCAGCAGCGGCATCGTACGCCGAACGGCCTGTGGAAAGGGTGTCCTCAATCACTACCGCGCGCATCCCTGGCGCTGTTCTGCCTTCGACCAAGCGCTGCGTGCCGTGTGACTTGGTGCTGCTGCGCACGTAACCGCTGGCCAACCCGAGGCGGTCTGCCAACATGGCTGCGTGCGCAATCCCACCCGTAGCCGCCCCGGCAATCAGGTCCACCCCCGGGCAGTACGTTTCCACGACCGAGCGCATACCGCGCAGCACCCATTCCCGGACCACCGGATAGCTGAGAATCAGCCGGTTATCGCAGTACATCGGGGACTTCCAGCCTGAAGACCAAGTAAACGGCTGCTGCGGCCGCAGCAGTACCGCCCGAATTTGCAACAGGCCCGCGGCCAGCGGCCGGCTGACGTCCAGCGGGCTCGATAACAACCCGTGCTGCTCCATCTAAGGGTTCCCCCTCTCAGCCAAGCCTTGCAGCATCTCCTCCCACACCTGTTGCAAAGCCAGGAGAGGATCTGGCGCTTGGGTGACCGCTCGACCCAGAACCAGGCGCGTCGCCCCCGCCCGCATGGCCATGCGCGGTGTGATCACACGCGCTTGGTCGCCGAGGGCTGACCCTTCTGGCCGGGTGCCCGGCACCACCACCTCAAACGCAGGTACCGCCCACTTGCGGATGGCTGCTGCCTCATGACCCGAAGCCACCACCCCGTCCAATCCGCAAGCTGCCGCTAACTGCGCCAACCAGGGCACCAGTTGCGCAGGGGGGGCCGCCAGACCAGCAGCCGCGGCGGCCGCCTCGTCCAAGCTTGTCAACACCGTGACCGCCACCAGCAAGGGCCGCCCCGGCGCATGGCCTACCGCAGCGCGAGCTGCCTCCATCATCCGCGCACCACCGCTGGCATGGACGTTGACCATCTCGATGCCCCACCCGCTGACAGCACGTAAGGCACCTGCTACCGTGTTGGGAATATCGTGCAGCTTTAAATCTAAGAACACGCGCTTCCCGAGCTTGACCAAGTGCTCGACCCCTGCAGCGCCGGCCGCACAAAACAACTCCAATCCGACCTTGTAGCCGTCGACCGCCGGTCCTAGGGCCGCGACCAGGCGCTCTGCTGTAGCCCAATCCGGCACATCCAGGGCCACGTAGGTACGACTGCGAACCGCGTTATACCGTGCCGCCATCAAACGCTCTTGGACGTCTGTCGCTTGTTCTCCGCTCACGATACGACCTCCTGTGGCCGTACGAGGTGCTGACCTATTCCAGCCGCTTCCGGCAAGGGTGCGGTATGGAAGCGCAGGCTGCTTAACACGTCAAGCAGCGACTGCGCTGTGTCGAGTGAGGTCAGACATGGCACCCCATGCTCCACCGCCGTCCGGCGGATGCGAAAACCGTCCCGCTCAGGCTTTAGACCTTTGGTCAGGGTGTTAAGCACCAATTGGATTTTCCCGTCACGGATGTCATCCGCCAGGTTAGGGGTGCCTTGTGCCAACTTGTTCACCACACGTACGTCCAACCCGTGCTGGCGCAGAAACTTGGCGGTCCCTTCGGTGGCGGCCAGGCGGAAACCAAGCTCGGCAAAACCGCGCAAAATCGGCAACGCCTCAGCTTTGTCCTTGTCCGAGATGGTAGCCAAAACCGTTCCGTGCTTGGGAATAGCCATGCCCGCTGCCAACAGTCCTTTGTATAACGCCTTGGCGTACGTGTGCTCGCTGCCCATGACCTCCCCGGTTGACTTCATCTCCGGCCCCAGGGTAATATCCACGCGCCGGAGTTTGGCGAATGAAAACACCGGCACCTTGACCGACACCCATGAAGGCTCTGCCACCAGCCCTGTGT
>JAILZF010000126.1 GCA_023512635.1 Alicyclobacillus sp.
CATGAGGGTCACACTGATGCCCGGCCCTTGTACCGCCGTGACCCCCGCCAAGATACGTTCGTCTTGTAAGCGTTGCTGCAGTTGGCGCAACGTCCCGCTGCCTGCAGACTGCCGTTCAAACGCCGCCAACTGGGTGTTGATGTCTTGCAGCTCTTTCAATTGCTGGGCGTTCTCCTGTTTAAGCGCCTGCAATTGCGTTGCCATCTTCTGTGTATCCGCGTCGCGCGCCAACGGCGCCCCCCCGGCCAGGTGGACGGCCAGTTGCTGCTTGTACTGCAACGACATCATGAAGCCCAGCACAGCCGCCACCACGGTCAACGACAGCCCCAGTTTGGTGCGTGTAGAGATCACGGCGTTCCCCCCTTCTGAACCGGTTGCGACGACGACCCGGCATGGATTGAAACAGACGATCCGCTGGACGCTTGCCCGGCCTGAACTGGGTAGGGGGTATAGCGAAACGGCGGTTGCCCTGTCATGTCCACCAGACCGGGCGCATACCCCTGGCTTAAAAAGTACTGCACCGCTTGCCGCAGTTGCAGTAACCGCGCTTGCAACTGGTCCGCGTTGCACTGCGCAGCAAAGCCGTTGGTCATGTAAACTGTAGCCGTCCCGTACCGGTCTACGTGAATCTCAGAAATCCAAGGTGCGCCGTCCCCGGCGAACTGTGCCAAGGCTTGACAGACACTCGCCACCTCTGGACTCGGCACATCCCCCGGGTGGACAGAGGGGGTGCCGTCGGTGCTCACCACAGGGTGTACAAAACCAGACGAAGGCACCGCCATGTTGTACACCACGCCGTTGTCCAGCAGGTTGTACCATGTCCCGCCCGCCGTCCCCGGCGCCAAAACGGCCACAATCCTTCGCTCGTGTACCGTTAAGGTCACCGTACCCGAACGCAGGTCTGTGTGCACCTCAACCGCCTGAACCAAAGGCAATTGTTGCATGACCGCCTGCTGTACCGCTCCCGGGTTGACCTGCCACAAACTCAGACCCGTATGCAAACCACTGGCAGCGAGGATTTGTTGGGCAGGTAAACTGACATTTCCGGCCACCGCCAGCGCGCGGACACGCGTGATCGGCGACTCGAGGACCACCACCAACCCGATGAGCAGGAAAAAAGCGGTCACCCATACGCGGGTACGGCGGCCGCGGCCCGGTGCTGCCTGCAACGCTGGGGTCGTTGTGGATTTAAAGGGCAAGGGCTTGTCCTCCCTGCAGTCCTGCGTCCATGTGTGAACAGATTACAAATACAGGGAAAAGGCGGCAGGAATCCCACCGCCTCCTTCATCATCTCACCGTCATACCCGGCCATCCTGACCCTTCACCAAACGGCCTACAGTCTGACGATATCCGCTCCCAGGTCTCGCAAATACACATCAATCTGTTGATAGCCGCGGTCGATATGGTGTAAACCTTCAACCCGCGTGTTGCCTTCTGCCATCAACCCAGCAATCACCAAAGCCGCTCCCCCGCGCAAATCGGTGGCTTCCACCACAGCCCCTGTCAAACGCGGCACACCCCGCACCACGGCGGTTTGCCAATCGACGGTGATGTCTGCCCCCATCCGTGCCAACTCGTTGACGTGTTTAAACCGGGCCTCGAAGACGCGCTCACGGACGACACTGGTGCCTTGTGCAGTGGTCAGCAACGCCATCATGGGCGCCTGCAAGTCGGTTGGAAACCCGGGGTAGGGCGCTGTCCGCACGTCGACCGCCCGTAAACAGCCTGGAGATTCAAGGTTGATTATATCACGACTGATTTCTACGCGCACTCCCATCTCTCGCAGTTTGTTCACGAGTGCACCCAGGTGTTCCGGGCAGGCACCACGCAACACCAACCGCCCGCGCGTGGCGGCTGCCGCAATCATCATGGTTCCGGCGACAATCCGGTCTGGAATGACCCGGTGTACCGCCCCATGCAGGTGATGCACACCCGTCACCCGCACCTGATCTTCGCCCGCCCCTTCAACGCGTGCACCGCAGCGGTTTAAAAAGTCGGCCAGGTCTGTGATCTCCGGCTCCCGGGCGGCGTTCTCAATCACCGTGACCCCGTCTGCCAACACCGCCGCCATGATGAGGTTTTCTGTGGCACCGACACTAGGGAAGTCGAGCGTCAAGTGCGTCCCGTACAAACGGTTGGCGGTACACCGTATGTAACCGTGCTTCTCCTCCACGGCCGCTCCGAGCGCACGCATGCCGCGCAGATGGAAGTCAATGGGCCGCTGGCCAATCACACAACCGCCTGGCTTGGAAACGCTCACTTCCCCAAAGCGGGCCAACAGCGGGCCCATTAAAAACACTGAGCTGCGCATCCGTCGCATCAGTTCTGGCGGCACCTGGGTGCTGTGGAGGTACCTGGCGTCCACCTGCACCGTTTCACCCGACCGCTCGACACGTGCACCGAGCGCCTCCAGGATAGCAAGCATGACACGGACGTCTTCTAAGTCAGGCACGCCTTCAATCACACAGGTGTCTTCCACCATCACGGTGGCCGCCAAGACCGGCAACACCGCATTCTTGGCCCCGTAGACCTGTGTCTCCCCAGACAAAGGCTGGCCGCCGCGAATGGCGAATGCCTCCACACCCTTCACCTCCCTGAGGCCGGTTCGCCGAGAATCCGCACCTCAGTCTCGAGCTGAATCCCGAATCGTTCACGCACGGTCGCTTGGGCGTGGCGCATCAGCCAGAGCACGTCTTCTGCCCGGGCCCCGCCGAGGTTGACAATAAAATTGGCATGTTTTTCGCTAATCTGGGCGTTTCCGTAGCGCAATCCCTTCAACCCGGCCGCTTCAATCAGCCGCCCAGCATACGTACCAGGCGGGTTGCGAAAGACAGAACCGCAGTTGGGCAGGGACAGCGGCTGCGTCTGGGACCGCCGCAGTGCCCAGGTGCGAACCTGTTCGGCCATGGCCGCACCGTCTCCGGGACGCAGCTGAAACGCCGCTCGCACCACCACATGCGGGTCATCTTTTAACCGGCTATACCGGTAAGCAAAGCGAAAGTCGGCGTTGTACCAGCGGTGGAGGTGACCGGCCGTATCCATCACATCCGCCCAGAGCAGGACGTCTTTGATCTCACCGCCATACGCTCCGGCGTTCATCATCACGGCCCCGCCCACTGTACCCGGAATGCCCGTGGCAAACTCGAGTCCTGCTAAGTGGTGGCGAACCGCGAGATGAGCAGCCGACACCATCGACCGGCCCGCTTGGGCAACCAGACAGTTGTCTGCCACCGTCACCTCTGCCAGCGCCTCTGTCAGATGCAACACCAGACCCCGGATTCCGCCATCGAGCACGAGGACGTTCGAGCCGCGGCCCAACACCGTCCACGGCAGCCCCAGCTGCGCTGCGGCGCGCAAAGCGCACTGCAGTTCGGCCACACTGGCAGGCACCACAAACACATCCGCCGGCCCGCCAATCCGCCAAGTGGTGTGCCGTGCCAAGGGCTCGTTCAAGCGGGCGTGCCGAATGCCCAGCTCAGCCAGTTGTTCCAGAGTTACAACACCGCGCATGGCATCTCCTCCGCAGACCTGCCAGCAGTCGCCTTCACCTGGCGGGCCCCAGCTGGTTCCCCCGCCCAGGACCGTATGGCATCATATGGTGCCTGCCCGGCGAGCGTGCCTCTCCCTGCAGCCTGCTTCCCGCCCACCGCGCCAGGCCAAGTCCCCGCTGGGGCTTGTCCAGGTGAAGGGCGGGCAGGTCGCCCTACCCGTTGACCGCCTTACCGGCGCGCCGCCGCGGCGGCCAACACCAGTTCACACAAATCGGCCCCCGCCTGCGGCGTCGCCAGTGCTTTGGCAG
>JAILZF010000127.1 GCA_023512635.1 Alicyclobacillus sp.
ATATACATGTCTACGGGCAACCAGCGGTTCGCTTTTTCGCGTGTAAACGGCGCCTCGCTGTTATGCGGGTCGGGATAGCGCAAAAAGTACCAACTAGACCCCGCCCACTGCGGCATGGTGTCCGTTTCCCGCTTCGCCGGACCGCCGCAGCGCGGACACGTGGAATGGACAAACTCAGGAATCGCCGCCAGCGGTGACTCGCCCGTACCCGTGGGCTCATAGCGCTCCACATCCGGCAACCTTACAGGCAGTTGTTCCACAGGCACTGGCAGCGTGCCGCAACGGTCGCAGTAAAGGATGGGAATGGGCTCCCCCCAGTAACGCTGCCGGGCAAACACCCAATCGCGCATGCGGTACGTTACCGCCGCTTCCCCTTGGCCCAACTCTGCGAGTCGTTGGGTGATGGCTTGTTTTGCCGCTTCGTTAGGCATCCCGTCGAATTCGCCAGAGTTCACCAGTCTTCCAGGCCCGGTATACAGCGCCACTGCGTCTGACTTCCCTGCTGCTGCAGCCGTGTCGTCCGCATCTGGCGCCACCACTTGCACAATGGGCAAGCCAAACGCCTGTGCGAAGTCGTAGTCACGCTCATCGTGTGCCGGGACGGCCATGATAGCCCCAGTTCCATAATCCATCAGGACATAGTCGGCAATCCAAACGGGCAGGTCCCGGCCGGTGAACGGGTGCACTGCGTAAGCCCCCGTGAAAACCCCTGTTTTGGTCTTGTCCATCACCTGGCGTGCGACGGCCGATTTTTTTAGTGTTTCGCGCACATACGCCTCCACCGCAGGACGCTGTTCAGGTGTGGTGATCCGCTCCACCAACGGGTGCTCTGGCGCCAACACCATATACGTTGCGCCGAACAATGTGTCTGGCCGGGTGGTAAACACCTCAATCTCAGCACCTGTATGCGCGCGCACAGCAAAGCGAATACGAGCCCCTTCGCTCCGTCCAATCCAAGCCGCCTGCATGCGTTTCACCTTATCTGGCCAGTCCAGGCGTTCTAAGTCTTGTAGCAGACGGTCGGCATACGCGGTGATTTTCAGCATCCATTGGTTCATTTCTTTTTTGGTGACTTCCGTACCGCAGCGCTCACAGGTCCCGTCTATCACCTCTTCGTTGGCCAGACCTGTTTTGCAGCTGGGGCACCAGTTAATGGGCATCTTCTTACGGTAGGCCAATCCCCGCTCAAACATTTTGACAAAGAAGTACTGGGTCCACTTGTAATACGCCGGGTCGCTCGTATTGATTTCTCGATCCCAGTCGTACATGGCTCCGATTTCTTGCAACTGACGTTTAAAGTTGGCGATGTTTTGGGCGGTCGAGACGGCCGGATGAATCCCCAGTTTGATGGCGGCGTTTTCGGCAGGCAGGCCAAACGCGTCCCAGCCCATCGGGTGCAACACGTTGTATCCTTGAATTTTTTTATAGCGCGCCCACACGTCTGAGATGGTGTACCCGCGCCAGTGTCCGACATGCAACCCGCTGCCGGAAGGGTAAGGAAACATATCTAAACAATAGTAGTTCGGTTTGTCGCTGACGTCAGGCACCCGGTGCGCCTGTGTTTCCTCCCAGCGCCGGCGCCACTTTTCTTCAATCGCGCGCGGCTGGTACGCGGACGCCGCTGACTGCGGCGCTGATGGCTTGTCCACCGCTCCATCCTCCTCCAAAAAGCGAACGCGGCCCCCCATCCTGGGTCAGGACGAGAGGCCTCGGGGTTCTCTGCAGCGATTATAGCCCACCCAACGCCTGCCAAGCAAGCGTTAACGGCGGTCCGACTGGAACACGCCCATCAACCGCAGGACAAATAAGAACAGGTTGACGAAATCCAAGTACAACGACAAGACCACCCAGGGTACTTGTTGTTCGCCCACCCCGTCATGCACCAAGCGATTGACGTCAAACAGCACATAGCCCACAAAAACCGCTACCCCCACCAGGGTATACACCAGGTTCACCGTCGAAGAGAACGGTACAAAGAACGCCACCAGTCCCATCAACAACAAGGCCACCAAACCAATCAATAAGAAACCGCCCAAAAACGTAAAGTCAAACGATGTACGTGACGCAACAGCCGCTGCCACCAAAAAAGCGACGGCACTGACCGCCAAGGCTTTTAAGACAGCAGCCGGACCCAGCACACCGGTGTAATAGCTGATGGCCGGCCACAGTGTCACCCCGGAGATAAAGGTAAACAGCATGACAAACGGCATGCCAATGGCACGGCGTCGCTGCAAGAACATCGCGGCAAAAATCATCACCAGTTCCACCAGCATCAAAGCACCCACGACCGCCGGCGGCATATACGTCCCTGCGCAAACGCCTGCAGCCGCTGTCACCAGACTTAAAAACAACCCAAAAAACACCCGGGCCAGCAGCGAATGACGCGTCAAAACGACGGATTGCATCTATCTTCACCTCTCTCCTGGCTCTACTCTAACACACTTCCACTCGACACAGCACCCACACACCACTCTACAGGCGAAGCAGTTGGGCCAACAGCCGCTGGTACACACGTGGCCACGTTAACTCAGTCAGACAATCCCGCGGATATACCTCGTACTTGTCAGGATCTAGACAAGCCAGTGACTCCTGACGCGAGCACCGGTAGACCTCAACCGTCCAGGTACGGTGAGTAAACTCGTGCCGGTCAGCCGCGCAGCAATCCCAATCCGCCGGCTGGGGTACACACCCCGCTCCCCAGACTTGTTGCCACAGTGTCTGCAGGAGGTCGAAGCGCCTGCGTGCATCTGGAACTTCATCCGGCTCTCCTTCTATATTGGGTAATTGCCACAGGCGAGCCAACAAACCGCGCTCCGGCCGCCGCTGCACCACCACCCCCAACGGCGTCTCTATCCACAACGCCCCCACCCAAACGTGCGGCCGGACCCGCGGCGCCACCGGCAGCGGGAAAGCCTCCGCCCTCCCGGCAGCCGCAGCTTGGCATCCTGGCCGCAACGGGCACTCCGAACAACGCGGCTGGCGCGGGGTACACACCGTGGCACCCAGCTCCATCAGCGCCTGGGTTAATAGCGAAGGCCGTACCTCGCGTAACCAAGCGGCGGCCAACGCCTCGGCTTGCCGGCGCAGGCGTGGTGACGCAGCGGTTTCTGCCAGTCCCAACCAACGAGCGGTCACTCGCAAGACGTTGCCATCCACCGCTGGGACAGGGAGGTCAAACGCGATGCTCATCACCGCACCTGCGGTATACGGCCCTACCCCAGGCAAGGCGCGGAACTGCACCGGGTCGGCCGGGATACAGCCGTGATGGCAGGCCACCACCTGACGGGCTGCCGCATGCAAGTGGCGTGCTCTGCGGTAGTAACCCAACCCCTCCCAAGCCTTCAGCACCTCAGTTTCAGACGCCGCAGCCAAATGCTGCACAGTGGGGAAGCGCTGTAAAAACGCCGGATAATACAAGCGCACCGTATCCACGCGCGTTTGTTGCAGCATGGTTTCGCTTACCCAAATAGCGTACGGATCGCGCGTCTGCCGCCACGGCAAACGCCGCTGGTGCTTTTGGTACCACACCGCTAGCGTATGAGCCGGGTGAGCCGAGCTTGCCAAGCAGCTTGCCTCTCCTTCCATGATTTCCGTTCCCTGCGCCCGCTAAACCAAGCGAGTGACTCCTGCTGCCTACGGGCACACTAGCTTTGGGAGGTGCTGGCCATGTGGGAGATGG
>JAILZF010000128.1 GCA_023512635.1 Alicyclobacillus sp.
GTGTTGGAGTTGGCTGCCCGCGTCAGTGAGTTGGCGGCAAACAACCCGTTTTTAGAGTGTGAACCGGCGCCTTTGGGCGAGGTGTGGCCCAACTCGGTCCGCCCTTCGGAGAGCCGGGCGGAACCGGTCGTTGATCCGCTGGCGCGCGTGGGCGTCCCATGGACGCTTGCTGACGAAGTAAGCCAACAGCTTCGCCTCAGTGGGTCGCCGGCCGAACACGTATCCTGTGCGTTGTGGCTAGTCGGGTGTTTAGACGAAAACGGGTACTTGCCCCAGGATATTGAGGCGGCTGCGCTGGCTCAAGGTTATACCAAGGCTACGTTTACGGCGGCGTTGTCCCTGCTGCAGTCGTGTGAGCCGCGCGGAGTGGGTGCCCGAGACCTGCGCGAGTGCTTGTTGTTGCAAGTTGATCTCGTTCCCCCTGCCCAGCAATCCTTGGTACGGGTGTTGATTGACCACTACTTGGCGGACGTCGCGGCCGGTCGCTGGAAGACGCTGGCGCGACGTTTGGGTGTGCCGTTGCATCAGGTACAGGCTGCCCTGGCCGCGATGCGCCGCCTGCAGCCACGTCCGGGGGGAGGTTTCTCGGCCGCAGGGCCGGTGTATGTAGTGCCGGACGCCTGGGTAGAGTTCCAGGGCGGTCGTTGGTCCGTGGTGCTGCATGAACGCGCTCTGCCACGGCTCCGCTTGCGTACGGAGTACCGAGTCTTATTGCAGCAGGTGCAAGACCCGGGGATGCAGGCCAGCTTAGTCCAGCAGTGGCGGGCTGCGCACGGCCTGCTGCGCGGTCTGGCCCAGCGCCGGCACACGCTGCTGCGCGTCATGACAGCGCTGGTAGAGATGCAGCAGGCATTTTTTTGCAATGGTTGGGACGGTTTGCAGCCATTGACCATGCAAGACCTCGCCGCGCACCTTGGCCTGCATGTCTCGACGGTGAGCCGTGTGGTACGGGACAAGTGGTTGGCCACACCTTACGGGGTGATGCCGTTGAGAGACCTGTTCTCTGCCGCCGTGCCAACACAGCACGGTGCTGCTGCGGTGCGAGTGGTCAAGGTTGCATTGGCGCACCTGGTAGCCCAAGAGGACGCTGCCAAGCCTTGGTCAGACGCAGAACTGGCACAACGGCTGTTGGCCAGCGGGGTTCAAGTGTCTCGCCGGACGGTGGCCAAGTACCGAGAGCAGCTGGGCATTCCCGCGTCTTGGCAGCGGCGACAAGCCGCGGTGAGTCAGACTTTCGGGGCCTGTGGCGGTGATGATTCGAGCTGTGATAGGACCCGGGTTTGATCTGCGTGTGAGGAGGGATGTAACGGGTCATGGCTGCCTGTTGCGTACCGTGCCCGATTCCCATACACTAAGCATGTCAGGGTGTAGCAAACAATCGTTTATTTGCGGCCTAATCGGGACAAAAAATGTACCACAGGGACATTTTACGTCCCTATTAAAGCAGAATCCCGGGCGGCCATCGGGGTGCTGGTGAACCATGTGAGGGGTGGTCTCCTGGGAACCTGTAAGCGGCGAGCTAGGGAAGGCGGCGTGGCGAGAGGGGGAGATACATGGACGCAGAGCAGTTGTGGCCGGCTGTACGGCGGTTGGTGCCAGAATGGGTGGAGGCCTTCCAATTACGTATGCAAATTCTCCAGCGCATCCGCCTGCAGCAGCCGATTGGCCGGCGCGCTTTGGCGGCAAACATGGGTTTCACTGAACGCGTTTTACGTGCCGAGGTGGAGCTGTTGCGGCAACAGGGTTTGGTGTATCCAGCGCCAGCCGGCATGTCTCTGACGGAAGCGGGGCAGAATCTGCTTGATCAGTTGACAGGTGTCTTGGTAGCGGTACGCAGCCATACCGAAGGGGGGCATGCGCTCAGTCGCGTGCTTGGCATCCCGGCGGTGACTGTGGTTCAAGGAGACACGGACCAGGCGGGTTGGGTGAAAGACGCCCTGGCGTGGCAGGCAGCTCTGGAGTTGCGAGAGTTGTTGCAACCGAACGATGTCCTGGCGGTGACCGGCGGGACGACGATGGCAGCGCTGGCGACGCAGATGCCTGATACAGGCGGCCGGATGCCGGTGATGGTGGTCCCGGCGCGCGGCGGGTTAGGGGAGGACGTGTCCATCCAAGCCAACACCATTGCCGCTCGCCTGGCCGAGCGATTGGGCGGACGTTCCTTGATGCTCCACGTTCCGGACCAACTGAGTCCAGAAACACGCCAGCGTTTGTTGAACGAGCCGCAAGTAGAGGAGCGGTTGCGCGCCGTGCACCAGTCGACGGTGGTGGTGCATGGCATTGGCGACGCATTGACCATGGCCCGTCGGCGCCAACTGGCGGCTGCCGACCTCGCGCGGCTACAAGCAAGGGGTGCTGTCGCAGAAGCATTTGGTTACTTTTTCGACAAGCAGGGCCATCCGGTGTTTGCGATGTCTACCGTCGGGCTCCAGTTGGCAGACCTGTCCAGGATGCGCTTGGTGATGGCTGTGGCGGGCGGTGCCTCCAAGGCGCGGGCCATCGCCGCTGCAGCCAAGGCGTACCGGATTGACCGGCTGGTCACCGACGAGGCGGCAGCTCAAGCGTTACTGGCTGGCTTACCGGGACGCGGGCAGACTGATAAGGGGGAGATGCCATCATGACCGTGAAAGTCGGGATCAACGGTTTTGGACGGATTGGCCGCAATGTCTTCCGGGCCATGTTGCAACGGGACGACGTACAAGTGGTGGCGGTGAACGACCTGACCGACGCCCAGACGCTGGCAATGCTGTTGGAATACGACTCGGTGCACGGCCGCCTGCAGGCGGACGTACGCGCGGAAGACGGGGCGTTGATGGTTAACGGTCGGCGCATTCGCGTGTTGGCCGAGCGCGACCCCGCGCGCTTGCCTTGGCGCGAGGTGGGGGTGGAGGTGGTCATTGAGTCCACGGGTCGCTTTACAGACAAGGCACAGGCTCAGCTGCACATCACCCATGGGGGTGCCAAAAAAGTGATTATTTCAGCGCCTGCCAAAGGTGAGGACATCACGGTGGTGATGGGGGTCAACCAGGACAAGTACAACCCTGACCAACACCATGTGATTTCCAACGCTTCATGCACCACCAACTGCCTGGCGCCCGTGGCCAAGGTGCTCGACGATGCGTTTGGCATCGTGCGTGGCTTGATGACCACGGTGCACTCCTATACCAATGACCAGCAAATCCTCGATTTACCGCACAAGGACTTACGCCGGGCGCGCGCCGCCGCCCTGTCCATCATCCCAACGTCGACTGGTGCGGCCAAGGCAGTGGGCTTGGTATTGCCGCACTTACAGGGAAAGTTAAACGGCATGGCGATGCGCGTACCAACGCCGAACGTCTCAGTGGTGGACTTCACAGCGGAATTACGCCGTTCTGTGACCGCCGAGGAGGTCAACGCCACCCTGGCCGCAGCAGCTGCAGGGGGCTTGCGCGGGATCTTGGCGTACACGGACAAACCGCTGGTTTCGCGCGATTTTAACGGTGACCCGCACTCTGCCATCGTCGACGGCCTCTCCACCATGGTCATGGACGGAAATATGGTCAAAGTGATTGCCTGGTACGACAACGAGTGGGGGTACTCCAACCGGCTTGCCGACCTGACCGCTCTCGTCGCTTCCCGGTTGTAGGACGGCCATCATGCGCAGTGTCGACGACC
>JAILZF010000013.1 GCA_023512635.1 Alicyclobacillus sp.
TTTTTGCGGTCCGGTTAACTCAGAAACTACACATTTAATGTTGTTGGATTACACAAATTCGAAATTTACTTTGATGGGAAACTTCTAGGAGATACAGAACTTTACGTTATGGAATCGAGGTGAGAACAGTGGGTGAACTCGTTTATTTTCCCACCTCGAATTTGGACGAGCCTCAATATGATGTAACACCACCAAAAGCGCCTAAAATTGATGTGGAAACAGGTACATATGTATTTCGCATCGATCCATTGGCGCATAGTGTACAATGGGATGAAAAGGACTACAGAAGAGGTGGTGATCCCATGGACGAAGGTTACAAACGTTTGATCGACCGTTTGGACCAAGACATGCGGGATCACAAGCAGGAAATGCGTGACATGCACGCAGTGTATCAACGAGATGCCGCAGAGCGAGAGGCCCGCTTTCGCGAAGAGGCGAAGGAACGGGAAGATCGTATCTTGGCTGAGATTCGTGCGATGCGGGAAGAGACACGTGGCGAACTCGCAGAAATGCGAAAAGATATGCGCGAAACCGAGCAGCACGTTCGTTCTATGGTCACCCAAAATTTTTGGGGACGGATCGCCACTGTTATCACAATTTTGGCCATATGTTTCACTGTGGCTTCCACTGTTTGGGCTGCGATCTTTTCCGTTCACCACGGTTAAACGGAGTGTACATTCGTGGCCGTAGCCCTTTACTGTCGCGTATCAACTGATGAACAAGCCGAACACGGATTTAGCATTGACGACCAGAAAGAGCGCCTTGAAGCCTTCGCTCGCTCCCAGGGCTGGACGGACTACGAGTGGTACATCGACGATGGGTACACCGGCACGAACACGGACCGGCCGGCGCTCCGCCGCTTGGTACGGCACGTGGAGCAGGGCCGTATCAGTACTGTGGTCGTGTACAAGCTCGACCGCCTGGGCCGGCGACAACGAGACATTCTGTACCTCCTCGAGGACGTGTTCGAGACCCGCGGGGTGGCGTTTCGGAGCGTCACCGAGCCGATCGACACTTCCACACCCTTGGGTAAAGCGGTTCTCGGGATGCTTGCGGTGTTCGCTCAGCTCGAGCGCGACACGATCATACAGCGCAGCCTCGCCGGGCAGCGCCAGCGCCGGCGCCAGGGCCTATGGAGCGGCCGCACGCCCTTTGGCTACCGATGGGACGAGCAGGCGCAGCGGATGGTCGTCGTACCAAGCGAGGCGGAGCTGGTGCGCGGGGTATACGAGCGGTACCTGCGCGGCGAACCCCGGTACAAGATCGCGCAGTGGCTGGCCGGGAAAACCAGTTCCAGGTACTGCGACCATACGCTCATCTACGACATGCTCCGCCGGGCGACCTACTGCGGACTGGTTCGCGCGGGCGATGAGCTTGTGCCTGGACAGCATGAGCCAATCGTGGACCGTGAGACTTGGGAGCGAGCGCAGCGTCTGCTGGATGCGCGCAAACGCCCGTACGGCCGGTATTTACTCAGTGGTCTGTTAACATGCGGGCACTGCGGCGGGGCAATGAAACACCAGCAGTGGCGGCGTAAAGGAGGCCGATACGTGTATGACTTTTACATCTGCTCAAGAAAGCAGCGCGAAGGGAAAGCCGCCTGCCCCGAGAGCCGTAGCCATAAGCAGCAGGACATCGACCATCTGGTCGTAGAGCGTCTGCGCGGCATGCACGCGGACGCCATCGCGGCAGCCCTGCGCGAGGCAGAGGCGGCCAACACCACGCGCCAGGTGTACGAGGATGTCCAGGCGCGCCTTGAGGACACCGACACACGCCTGCGCAGGCTTGTGGAGGCCGTGGCATCGGGTCTGTTCTCCCCGGATACCATTCGGGGCACAGCGGAGCAACTGCAGGCGGAAAAGCGGGCGCTGGAACTGCGCCTCGCGGAACTAGAGGACGAGCTGTCGGAAAATCGGAGCCAGGACTGGATGGCTGTGATGCAGGCCATCGGCACCGACTGGGAAACACTGACCGAGGACGAGCAGCGATCGCTTTTGCGCGCGGCCGTTGCTGAGGTTATCCTTTATGCAGACCGACGGATTGAGATCCGATGGGCCCTCTAACAGACCAATCCCCAGCGGGTGTTGACTTTCCCCAACAACCAGAACGACACCCCGCGCAGGTTGTACTCATAGACCAGGTTTAACTTGGCCGAAGCGCTGAGTGCGTCGTCAAACCAGACAATGTGCGGGACCCCGTCCCGCGCCCGGTAACGAAAATACGGGGAAGCCGAGCGTGAATCCCATTGAATCGGCACCTGTTCCTGGATAGCGAGGTTTTGCGCAGAGTTATTGGCAATCCCTGACGCCCGGCCGGCAGTTGGAAACGGCAGGGGCCAGTCGTAGCCGTACAGGGACATGCCCATCAGAATCTTACTCGGCGGAATCACCGAAGTGGCGTAATCCAACACCGCCCGCACCTGGTGGAGCGGTGCTACCGCCTGCGGCGGACCGCCGACCCAGCCCCACTCGTAAGTCATTAACATGAGAAAATCAACCTCTTGACCGAGGGTCCGGTAGTCAAACGCCCCCATCCAAGCCTGTTGGGGCAGGTCTGCCGTCTTGGGTCCCATGGCAATGGACAACGTCATGCCCGCCGCCCGTACTGCTTGCCCCACCTCGCGGACAAACTGGTTGTATAAAGGACGGTCTCCAGGCCGCATGTGCTCGAAGTCGAGATTAACTCCGCGATACCCGCGACTGCGCGCGGTGCGCAGCACGTTGTCAAGCAACCGCCGGCGGATGCTGCCGTTGGCCAGCAGGGTATGAGCCAATTCGGTGTTAAACGTATTCCCGTCAAAGTTGGTAACCGTCATGAGCGGTGCCACCCGCTGCCGGTTGGCAGCTTGCAAGGCCACGGTATCGCGCGGGGGGGTCAGGCTGCCGTCCGCCCGTGCCTGGTAGCTGAATACCGACAGAAAGGTTAGCGCCCGCCCTACATCCTGTAAAACATTGGCGTCCCCCGTAGCACCCGACGGAACCATATAGCCGTTGACTTCAATCGCCCGCTTACGCTCGATACGGCGCGGTACCAACAGCGTCTCCCCTGCCTGTGGCAACCGGCCGGTGGTTTCCCTGTACCCTGCGTAGCGCTCCAGCTGCGCCTGAGGTACGCCATAGCGGCGGGCGATGGCAGCCAAGGACTCACCCGCTTGAACCGTGTGCGGTTGCGCCAACGTCGGCGGCCCTGGGACCAACAGGTGCAACCCAGGCACCAGCACATCTTGATGAGGCAGCTCATTCAGGCGCATCAACTCACGCGGAGTGGTCCCGAACTCCTCGGCAATCAGGCGCAACTCGTCGCCCGTGACCACCGTGTACACCTGCATCCGCTCGTTCCCCCTTGTCCGCCGCGGATTGGGCCGCCGCGGTGTCATCTAGGCCATGATACGGCTGGGAGAAGCAAAGCGTGACAACAGTCCACCTGTCTCCTGCTGGGGCCAGGTTCGGCGAACCCCGCCAGCCGCCGGCCGGCCACCCTGGCCCTTGACGAGCGGGCAAAGCGCTATTCACCATGGCCAACGGCCTAACCTGGCCCCGATCCAGTAGGTACGTGCGCCAAGACCTCGGCTTGTCCGCCGCGAAACTCCACCCGCCACTGCGGGTCATGCTCCAAATACGTCACAATCGGATCGCCACTTGGGAAAACAGCCACGGAAAAATCGTAAGAGGATAACAAACTGGGACAGTTCCACCACACGTTGCGCAAAGCCAAGTAATCACTAAACACAGAGCTTTGTAAAAAGATGTCCGTACGTCCGTCGACAAACGTCGGGATACCGCGGTAGATCAAGTACCCGCCCCAGTGATAAGCGTTGAGCACATGTTGCGTGAGCCCGTGAGCCAGCATGTAGTTCACGGCTGCCACCGGATAGGCGGTGTCGTCCATATGCTGATCCACCGGACCGGCCAGCTGGGGCAGGCGCCACGCCAATCCCAACACGGCGGTAAGCAGGGCAGCACCGTTGAAAGCTTGTAGCCACAGCGGTGGGCGCAGCACACACCGGCCCCAACCCGCCATGACTTGTGCCAACAACGGCACCGCCGACATGGCCAAGTACGGGGTAAAGCGCTGATAGATGAGGGTCATGGCCAAACAGCCGCCCAGGTAGACCGTCTCACGCAGCGGCAAGGTGCGCACTTGCGCCAGCAAAATCAGAAACACCACCAACAAGAACGGCAGGACACCGTAGCGGTACACATCGGTGTGGAAATCGGGTGAGTGCCACTCCATAATGTTGTCTGTCATCAAGGCGTTGGTGGAGAGCAGCGCATACGTATACGCCTTGAGGCCATTGGGGTTAAGCAGGCCAGCGGCACATCCGGCCATCGCCGCCAGGCCCAGACGCCAACGCATCCCTGGCGGCAGGCGCAGCGGCTGCAACCGCCCTATAGGCGGTACAAAGCTTAAGCCAATCTCCAACACCAACATCAGCAAGCCAATCGATGCTGAACCGTGCGCGTTGGCCCAAATGCACAGCAGCGGCGGAATCCACCACAGCGGGCGCCGCTCCCCCGCGCGCACGCGCTGCAGGATCCACAAAAACGCGGCAAACATCAAATACGACACCATTTGCGGCCGCATGGTCCAGTAAATCAAGGGCACCAGGGTGCCGCAACAGGCGAGTACCGCGGCCAACACACGGTGCCCCTGACTAGCACGCATGGCGGTGCAGTAGAGCAGCCAAACCGTCAGTGTGTGCAAACCCACCTGAAGCAGCCACCCGCCGGCAAACTGCGCGTGCGCGACAACCCAGGCAAACACAACTTCAAACAGCCACTCTTGGGTCACCCAAGGTTGTCCGTGCATCGTCCAAGAAAACGGGTCTGTCGTCGGCACGGCATGATGAGCTAACATATAGCGGCCGGCGGCAAGGTGCCACGGGGTGTCTGGATCGTTGTACGGGTGCATCTGGTCAACCGCAAACACTATCCACCACACGCCCAGCACCATCCATTCACAGCCCAGCCAACGCCGCCAGCGTGCCATCCCCTCTGCTCCCTTCATCCGAGAAAGTCACGCCGGGCAAAGACCGCAAAGCTGACCGCCACTGCCGCCAAGGCGGAGACGGCCAACACCGTCACAGAAAACAGGAAGGTCATGCCTTCTAGCGGCGGCGGACTACCGTTTAAATAGTTGCTTAAGCGCAGATTGACCACAGGCAGGTACTTGGCCGCCGTCCAGCGGTTGGCAAGCGTGGTGAGAAGCGCCCCGGCCACCAAGGCTGCCATCATGATCCCCATGCTGGACGCGGTCGACCGCACCAGTGTCGAGACCATAAACGCCAGACAAGCGACACTCAAACTGGCAAAAAAGCCACAGCCATACGACATCCACAAGTACTCCCACTGTGGGATAAGTTGGACGTGCGATACATCGACCGTGCCGTTGGGCAGGCTGTGAAAACCGATAATCACCGGCAAACCAAAACCGCTGTACCCAAAAAACAAACCCGCAACCCCATAGGCGGAGACCGCGATAGCCAGGAACAGCAGTGCCACCAGCAGCCCCAGCGCAGCCAGTTTGCTGGCCAACACGCGCGTGCGTGAGACACCGCGCGTCAGCAACAGCTTGACGGTTCCGCCGCTGACCTCGGACGACACCATGTCAGCCGCCAAGACGGTGACCAACAACGGCACCAGCAAGGACATCCCTTGGTCCATGAAGGTACGCATAAATCCAGGGGCACCAGGCGCATACGGGTTGATGTTGTGCGCCAGCTCGTACTGGCCGATGCTGATGTTGGCTTGAATAGCCGCTTTCTCCGCGTCCGACAAGAAAGGGTTGTGCAACCGGTTGGTCGCGTTGGCCAACTGTTGTTGTAAGCGCGCGTGCCAGTCGCTGGTCCCTATCTGGCGGGCCAGCACGTGTGCCGTCTGCAGTTCTGCATACGAGAAGACAACCATGAGGACGACAAGGATGGCCAAGACTACATGCAAGCGCCGCTTGCGCAATACCTTCATCCACTCATTCCATACCAGGTGAGCAAAATTCACAGACTGCCACCTCCCCCTGTGGTGGCGAGAAACACATCCTCCAGCGTCAAGCGCCGCGGTGCCACCGCCCGCACCTGGCAACCAGCTGCAGCCAACGCCGCGACCGCCGCTGGCACCGCGTCCGCCGCCATCGGGCAAAGCAAGGCGCCTGGCCGGCCAGGGAGGACCTCCCCACAGGCAAAGCGCGCCAACACCGAGCGTGCGGTGGCCAGCGGATCGACCTGCCATTCAACTTCGCCAGCGGTCTCCTGCAACAGAGCCTGTACCGTCCCGCTGCGCACCACACGCCCGTCACGGATAAACGCGACTCGGTCGCAGAGCAGCTCCACTTCCGCCAGCAGGTGGCTGCTGACCAGCACTGCCATTCCTTGACTCGCAAGCTGACGCAAAAAATGGCGCAAGTCGCGGATACCCGGCGGGTCCAAGCCGTTGCTCGGCTCGTCTAAGATCAACAGCTTCGGCGCGCCGAGCAGCGCTTGCGCGATGCCTAAGCGCTGGCGCATGCCCAGGGAGTACGTCCCGACCTTGTCGTGTAACCGCTCGCTCAAATGTAACCAGCGGGCGACCGTATCTATCCGCGCAACCGCCTGCGGTCCTTGCATCTGTGCAAAGAGCAACAGATTCTCATAGCCGGTGAGATAGGGATACAGGTCAGGGTTTTCGACAATGCAGCCCACCTGGCGCAGCGCCGCCAAGGGCTGTTGTGCCAGATCCATCCCATCGATAACCACCCGCCCGGCCGTCGGTTTGACCAAGCCTACGAGCATGCGAATGGTGGTGGTTTTGCCCGCGCCGTTGGGACCGAGAAAACCAAACACTTCGCCGGGGCACACGTCAAACGTCACCCCGTCCACAAGCCAACGCCCGCGCACCCGCTTGCGCAAGCCCTCGACGCGCAACACCGGCTGCTCTGCCATGCACGCCCACCCTCCGTATCGGGAGCCACCGCACCGCTCTCCCGCTTCCCTGCCATTTATAGTACACTCTACACAAGGATCACAGGGATGCAAGACAGTTCCGTACCTGCAGGAGGGGTTGCATGTCTGCGGGGACTTATTCCCCTTGGCGTTCACCGCGTCACAGGTGGCTGCGGGTGGCCATGGCCTTGGCCGCAGGGGCGGCCACCCTCTGTACAGCGGGGTTTGTTTGGGGAGCGTACATTGCACTTGGTGGACAAGCGTACGGCGTACCCCTGCTCCGTCCGCAACCCACCAACACTGCCGCTGCCTCCGAATCAGCGCGCACCTCGGCCAGCCGCAGCCAAACGGCAAACGGAGCGGCACAGGGTCTGCGTTTGCTAGCACTCGGCGACTCGCTGGCCGTCGGCTTTGGCGACACCAGCGGCCGCGGGTTCGTCGGCGATGTGGTACAACAGCTGCACCAGAGCGGTCACCAGGTACAGTTGCGCAACCTGGCCGTCAACGGTCTGACCAGCGCCGGTCTGCTCAGTCAACTGCAACAACCGGCCACGCAGTCCGCCGTGCAAACGGCCGACGTGGTGTTACTTTCCATTGGCGGCAACGACTTGCGCAGCGCCGCCACGCTGCCCAACCTGGACCCGCAACGCGTTGAACAGGCATTGAATCCGTTTGCACAACGGTTGCACGAGGTCCTTGCACAGCTGCAGACACTAAATCCCCACGCGCGGGTCCTGCTCGTGGGACTGTATAATCCGTACGCCGACCTCGCAGGCAGCTCGGCAGAAACCAACGCTCTATTGCTCCAATGGAACGAGCGCGAGCAACAGGTAGCGAGCGCCTTCGCCAACGTGACGGTGGTCCCGACGTTCGACCTGTTTGCCGCACAGCCTGCTGCTTATTTGTACGTAGATCACTTTCATCCGAACAGCGTGGGCTACCAGCGCATCGCCGACCGTATCGTCCAAGACTTGCAGACCGTTGCGCCACCGGCTGCAGGCCGCGGTTAAGCACCGCTTCCCGACGCTGGCCTTGGGAAGACCAAAAGGTAACCTTCCATAGGGCCTACATGCGCAGCGTCGGCGTGGGCGGTGCACACCAAACGGTAGAACCCCGGCTTGTCCGCTTTAAATTTGAGCACCGTCTCCTGGCCCCGGTGGATTACTCCGTTGACGTTGTACCCCTCCAAGACCACCGGGTGGTCGTGGCCTTTCAGGCCATGCAAGTGCAGTTCCACGTCGTCCCCCTGCATGGCGACGTACACCGCCGGGTCAAACCGGTACACCTCGACCTTACCGCCCCCCGGTTGCTTCGCACTGATCTCATTGGTCACCACCTGATATGACACGGTGGCTGCCGACGCCACTGGCCCGTACAGCCACAGGGCAGCTGCCGCGAGCCCGCTGCATCCTACCCGCCAGCACCAGCGTGTTGTCTGATGCATGAACACCCAGCATCCCTCCATAACTTAGGGTGACTGGAATAGTTTTCCCTGCCCCTTCCCGGCTATACGGGCGCCACTGGCTTGACCGATTAGCGGCGGTCGGCCAGCTCTTCCACACCCGCCCGTTCGTACAGCCGGGCGTACAGCCCGCCTTGCGCGAGTAACTCGGCATGCCTGCCTTGCTCGACAATCCGGCCTTGGTCCAACACGACAATACAATCCGCTTCCCGCACTGTACTCAAGCGATGGGCAATGACCAGTGTCGTGCGATCCCGGGCGACCGCGCGCAAACCGTGCTGGACCCACTGCTCCGTGACACTGTCCAGGTGCGCGGTGGCCTCGTCGAGTATCAAGACGCGCGGATTAAGCGCTACCACCCGGGCAAACGCTAACAACTGCCGCTCACCCAATGACAAATTGACCCCCTTGCTAAACAGGCGCGTTTGATACCCGTCCGGCAGGGCCAAGATCCGTTCGTGGACCCCCACCGTGCGCGCGGCGTCCACCACCTGTTGTTCACTGATCTCCCTGCGGAACATGCGAATGTTGTCGGCCACCGTGCCACTGAGCAGGTGGACATCCTGCTGGACGAGCCCAATCAGGCGGTGCAGGTCCGCTTGGCGCAAACGCCGCAAATCGATGCCATCAAGGGTGATGACCCCTTCCTGCGGGTCGTAAAAACGCACCAATAAACTGATCAACGAGCTCTTGCCAGCACCCGTTGCGCCGACAATACCGAAAAACGCGCCCGCTGGGACCTCAAGCGTAATATCGTGCAGCACCGGCCGCCCTGGCTGGTATGCAAACGTCACATGCGCAAACTGCACATGCCCGCGCAGGTCTGGCAAGTCTGCGAGCGACACCGGCTGTTCCGGGTCACGCACGTCCGGCTGGACTGCCAGGACACGGGCAATCCGCTCCGCTGCCACCCCGGCCGACTGCAGGGTGTTCCACTGCTGTGTCAGCGCGTTGATGGGCTGAAAAAACTGGCGTATGTAAGTGATGAACGCATACAGCGTGCCAAACGGGATGGTATGGTGCAGCACCGCGTCCCCGCCAACCCAGGCCACTGCCGCCACCGCCACATTGCCGAGCAGTTCAAAACTGCGGTTGAACAACACCGACAGACGGTACTCGGCGCGGCTAGCGGCGCGGTGCGCGCGGTTGAGCTCGTCGAATCGCTGCGCTTGCCGCTGCTCCTGCTGGTACAGCTGGATGATGCGCATGCCCGCCAGGTTTTCAGCGAGAAACGCCACCACATTAGACAAGCGCGTGCGCGTGGTTTGGTAACGTTGGCGCAGGCGCTTCCGGAACACCGCCGAGATCACAAACAACGCAGGCAAAATCGCCATGCAGTACGTGGCGATACGCGCGTCCAACTGGTACATGGCCACCACAATCATCACCAGCGACAAGCCGTCGCGCACCAGCGTCAGAAAAAAGTTGGTGAAAAACTGACTCACCGATTCGGTGTCACTCGCCACGTGCGTAACCAAGCGGCCCACCGCGTTGGTGTCGAAAAAACGCATGGACAGCGATTCAAGATGGCGAAACAACGTCAGGCGAATGGACCGCACGACTCGCTGGCCGGCGTACTGCAGGACCAACACCTGCGCGTAACTGGCCAACAAGACTGCCAACGACGCCCCCGCGTAAAGCGCGCCAATGCCCACCAAGGCCTGCGGGTTCGGATGCGGTCCAGCAATATCCTGGTCTATGGCCACCTTTACCAGGTAAGGCTGAGCCACCGCAGCAGCGTTGGCCAACAGCACCAAGACCACCACCGCCAAGAAATGACGGGCGTACGGCCGCGCAAACGGCAACAACCGGCGCAAACTGGTGCTGCCCCGCACCTCGTCTGCTGTCTGGACGAAGCCCGGCCCCGCTGGCGTTGACCTCGCTGACCCCCCTGTCGCAGACGGCGGTCCTGACGCCCCAGAAACACCCGTGCGTTCCGGTGTCTGTTGATTCATGCCCTTCCCTCCGCTTGCAACGCTTGCAACCGGTACATGTCGGCGTACAGCCCGCCTTGCCGCAGCAGTTGCCCGTGCGTCCCCTGCTCGGCCACCGTTCCCTGATCCAACACGACAATCCAATCAGCGTGCTGCACCACCGACAAGCGGTGTGCCACAAGCAGGGTGGTGCGGCCCCGGCGCAAGCGGTACAGGGCGTCAAGAATGCGAGCTTCTGTGGCAGTATCGACAGCCGACAGGCTGTCGTCGAGGACCAGGATGGGGGCATCTTTTAACAGGGCCCGGGCAATCGCGACGCGCTGCCGCTGACCGCCGGACAGCATCACACCGCGCTCACCCACCACCGTCTCCAAGCCCGCGGGAAACGTTACCAGCGCTTCCGTAAACGCTGCCGCGTGCAGGACCGCCTGCAGTTCTGAAAGGTCGGCGTCAGGTTTGCCGAAGCGCAGGTTTTCCGCCAGCGTGTCGGAAAACAAAAAGCCGTCTTGGGGAACATAGGCAATGGCGCGGCGCAGACTGTCCAGGGTCAAGCTGCGCACATCGTGACCGTCCACAAACACCGTGCCCGGCGGCGGGTCATACACACGTGGCAGCAGGTTGACCAGCGTGGTTTTGCCTGCCCCCGTGCGCCCCACCAAGCCCACCGTCTGCCCCGGGCGGACAGTCAAGTACACATCGCGCAAGGCCGGTTCCCGGGCCCCTGGATACGTGTAGGACGCAATACGGAACACCACTTCCCCGCGCACCTGAACAAGCGGCTGCGCCCGAGGCTCATCTTGGATCTCTGGCGGTTCAAGCAGCAGGGATTGCAACCGCTGGAGTGAAGCGGACGCCCGCTGAAACGTGTTAAACACCTGCCCAAGCTGCTGCAGCGGCGTGATCAGCAAAGCCAAATACAGTGTAAAGGCGACAAACGCCCCCAGCGGGATTCGCCCGGCGGCCGTTTCCGCTCCCCCATAGGCGAGCGCCACCGCAAAAGAAAGTGCCCCTAAAAAAGGAATTGCTGCTTGAAACAAGCCGCTTTGCCGGAAAATGCCGAGCTGCCGGCGGACAATGTCATCGACACGCTCGGTAAAGCGCTGGAGTTCGACCGGCTCACTGGCCGTGGCCTTGACCAGACGGATGGCAGAAAAGCTCTCCTCCGCCAAGTCGGACATGGAGGACAACGCCTCCTGCGCCTGCCGTGTCGCAGCTCGGATGCGCGGGCCCCAGTGGACCACACAGGCAGGAATCAACAGCAGCGGCAGCATGCTGACCGCCAGCAGGGGCAACGGCACCGTCTGTACCATCATCCACAGCGCCGCCACCAGCAAGAACACGGCATTGGTGAGGTTATTCATCCCTCCGGCAAACGCCTCACGCACCGCGCGCACATCGTTCAGGGCGTGGTTTAACAGGTCGCCAATGGGCCGTCGGTAAAAGGCGGTGACGGCCAGACGCTCCCAGTGAGCGAACAGCTCCCGGCGCAACTGGTACTCAAGCGAACGCCCGAGTTGCCCGTTGCCCTGCTGGCCTAAGCCAAACAGCGCCACCGACCCCGCCCCCACGACCGCCAACCAAAGCGCGTACCGCGCCACGGCTTGTGTATCGAGCAAACCTGCCTGCAGAGCGTCTGTAAACCGCCCGAGCAGGCGCGGAAACTGTACCGCCACGGCTTCTGAAGCGAGGATGGAGAGCGTTGTCAGCGCGTAAAGCCGCCAGTGTTCTCGAAAGAACGCCCGTACCAGCCACTTAGGGTTCCCCATGCCCTGCCCTCCTTGCCGCTCCCCTGTCCATGCAGCCGGGGATGCACCGCGGTACCCTTGCCTGTCTGGTCACCTGGTCCATTGGGTCTGCCAGCCACGTTGGCTTAGCCTTGTGCGGCCGCCCACATCGCCCAAAGCCGATCCCGCTCAGCCTCCCGGCCACGCTGCCCGAGTAGCGCATACAGGTTGCGCTTGTACGCCTCTACACCCGGCTGATCGAACGGATTCACCCCTAGCAGCCGGCCGCTGAGCGCGCACGCCAGTTCAAAGAAGTAAAACAGCTGCCCCAGACTGCGCTCGCTTTGGTCAGGAACGGTGACGCGCAAGCAGGGAACGCCGCCTTCCCAGTGCGCCACCTCTGTAGCCAACAGCGCCAGCTCGTTCACCCAACCCAAAGACCGTCCCGCTAAGTCATCCCAACCGTCACTCAACCCGGTCACGGTGGGCAAAGCCAAGCCGCTGCGCGGGCTGGCGATGTGCAGCAACGTTTCAAACAGGAGTCGCCGCCCTTCCTGGACATACTGGCCTAGGGCGTGCAGGTCTGCCGTGTATCCTGCCACTGCCGGGAACAGTCCCTTCCCTTCTTTGCCCTCGCTCTCGCCAAACAGCTGCTTCCACCATTCAGCAAGCCCCGCCGCCGCCGGCTCATAGTAGGCCAACAGCTCGATACACTTGCCCTTGCGGTAGAGCGCATTGCGCACAGCTGCGTACAGACAGGAAGGGTTGTCATCCAGCCGCGGCACTGCCAAGGCCGACTCGGCGTCTGCGGCTCCCTGCAACAGCTGTTGTACATCCACCCCTGCCACCGCCAACGGCAGCAAACCGACCGGCGTCAACACCGAATACCGCCCGCCCACGTCTGCGGGAATGGCAAAGCTGCGACACCCGTGCTCGGTCGCAAAACGGCGCAGCGCTCCTGTTGCAGCGTCCGTGATCACCACTGTGCGCCGGCAGGCTTCCGCTTGGCCGACATGCGTCACCAACCAAGACCAAAGCACGCGGAACGCCAGCGCCGGTTCCGTGGTGGCCCCCGACTTAGAGACCACCAACAGGCCCACGCGTTTGCCTTGCAACACCCGCAAGAGGTCGCGCAAGGCGGCCGCGCTCAAGGAGTGACCGGCAAAGTACAGCTCTGGACCGCCGCGCTCACGCGCTGGCAGTTGGTTGTAATACGCTGGTTTGCACCATGCCAGCGCCGCCTGGGTCCCCAGGGAGGAACCGCCCACGCCCACCACCACCACCGCGTCGGCCTGTGCACGCAGCTCGTCTGCCACAGTACACAGGCTGTCCAGCCCTTGCCGCAAGGTGGCACTGGGCAGGTGCAGCCAGCCGCTGCCGCCCTGTGCCCAGCCTTCCCCGTTGAACAATTGCTGTTGGGCCGTCAACACCTCCGGTTCAAGTGCGCGCCAATCCGCCTCCGTCACGCCCGGCGCCGCAAAGCGCAGGTCCAATGCGACCATGGTCGCCCTCCTCTGTCACGCCAAGCTAAACCTAGCATAGCCCGGCAAGGGGAGACCCCTCAACCCCGCATAAGCCACCACCCAGCCAAGGCGTAGAGCAGGGTACTGCCGGCCGCAACCCATAGCGCTGGCCGCAACTTGTATTGGGCATACGCGAGCAGCGGCAGTTTCATGACCGTAGCCATCGCCACTGTGTTGTCACTCAGCGGGGAAGCGAAGCCGCCAAACGTACCGCTGGCAAACACCGCTCCAGCAATCAACGCCAATGGAATGTGCGCAGGTTCTGCCAGGGATGCCCCGAGCGGCAGCAACAGCCCCCAGGTCCCAAAGGACGAGCCAATCACATAAGAAATGGCGCAGCCGAACACAAACAGCGCCGGCACCAACAGGGCTGGCGGAACCCAGCGGCTGACCACGCGGCCGACAAACTGAGCAAACCCTAAGTCACTGGACACGGCCGACACCGCCCAGACCAACGCGAGCAGGACAATCACACTCATCATTTCATTGCCGCCTGCCACCACACCAAACACCAACCGCTGGGCGGGCACGCGCTGGCAAGCGTACCACACCAGGCTGAGCAGCAGGGTAACCACCAATGCGTCCAGCATCGCCTTGGCGGCGTTGGCCTGCGCCCAGACGTCCCAGCCACTCGCCCCGTGCGCTCGTCCGTCCAACCAAGTCAGAAGCAGTGTCAACCCGAGCAGACTGACAAGTGGCAAGGCCAGATTGGCCAAGCGGGGTGGCACCCGTTCAGCCACTGCCTCCAGCGGGTCTGGTGGGTCAGGCTCTGCCGCCGTTGCAACCGGACCTGCTGAACGGCTGGCTGTCGGTACCGGACCTGCCCACTCGGCTGCCCATTCGGCGCGCGCCAAAGGCGCACTCAGGCGCAAGCGTGCGTCCGCACTCAGCACCGGTGGACGCTGCAACGCACCCGCTTCAGCCAGCGGGTGCGTGCTCCACGAGTCGTTGACCGGGGTGGCGCGCGGTGACCGGAGAAAACTGTCCCACAGGCCGTACGCCAACATCCCCCATGCAAAAAAATTCAGCGGAATGCTCAACAACAACACGGCAAAAGGGGTGCCCGCACTGCCATGATGGCGGGCACTCGCTGACAAAAGGCTGATCATGTAACCGACAAACGCTGTCCCCACCGGGATGACAGCACACAGCGGCGTGGCGGTGATGTCGATGGCCAACGCGGCCGGAGCAAGCGGGGCATGCAGGCGTTGAAACAACGTCCGGGCCACAGGCCCGGTGGTGATGATGCGAAAGTCAGGCGCCATGCACGTGACCAGCGCGGACAGCCAGGTGACCGCCATCGCCTGGCGCCAGGACTGCACGCGTTGGCCCATCCACTGAGCAAAGCCGGCTACCCCGCCGGTCACGCGCACCAGACCCACGAGCGCACCAAAGCCGTACAAAAACACCATCAGCCGCAGGTTGTCTGGTACCGCCAACTCCTTTAAGAGGTAACCAAGGGCCGCATCCAAGCCTGCGACCCAGGCAGGGTGCACCAGGTAGGCGCCTGCCAACAGGCCTGCCACCAACCCGGGCAGAACTTGGCGTGTCCAGAGGGCAAACGGGAGGACGAGAACAAACGGCAGCAGCGACCAGACAGATCCGACCAAGGGCTACCCTCCTTCTGCTGCGCTGCAGCCCGCAAGCAAGCACGGCCAACCGGCAGACAACCGGTCACCCTGTCGGCCCGCGGGAGGGCTGCTCCCATAACTTGGCCGGATCAAGCAAAAACATACAACCTTGCATATCACAAACCCGTCCGTTCGCGCGCGACAATCGCGGCCAGCAACGCCTGCGGACTGCGTAGCGGCGGTTCCGTGGCTTGCCCATCCAGGTCTGCAGCCGGGTCCGGCACGTACCACAGCGCGTCCAGACCACACGCCCGCGCCCCCTCCACATCCGCCTGCCAGTGGTCACCCACCATCAACGCCTTCGCGGCACGCACCTGCAACGCTTGCAGTGCTGCCCGATAAACGGCCGGATCAGGCTTTCCCTTGCCCACTTGTTCGGACACGACCACGGTGCCGGGCGGAAAAAACCGGTCCAACCCGGTGAGGCGCAGCTTCTGTTCCTGTAAGTCTGGCGCGCCGTTGGTGATGATGCCTAAGCGGTGATGCTTCGCTAACTCGGCCAGCAGCTCGTGCGTCCCGGGAAACGCCACCAGTGTCTCAGGCAAGGTTGCCGTATACACCGCCTGGAAGCGATCCGCTTCCGCCGCCGGGAGTTCGGTGCCAACATCGCGCCACGCCCGTAAAAACCGCTCGCGGCGCAGTTCTGTCATGGGCAGTTCGCGCCGGTCGTAAAGCGGCCAAAGCTGTTCGTGGTGGTACATGAAGCGCTGTAAAAACCCTGGGGGCGGCTCCTTCCCATACATCCGCCGCAAAGCCAGCGGGACACCCTCGTGGTACTGACGGCGCGTGTCTACCAAAGTGTGATCGAGATCGAAAAAAATCACTTCGTACACCGCAGGTCCTCCTGACCGGCCGGGTGCCGGATGCACCGGCAGCCTCGCAGGTTACGCGCCTGGACGCGGCCACTGGACGGTTTCGTGCACCACTCGTTTGTCTTCGCCCAGGTTCAACGTCAGGGTCACTTGCTGGCTGCGCGGGTCATACAAGCCGTCTGCCTGAATCACCTGATGCCCGTTGCCTTGGTCGTACACCAACGTCAGGCTGGTTCCTTGATCCAGTTGGTAGTACTCGTGCAACAGCGACAGCGTGGTGGCCGCCAACTGGTCAGTTGGGACGGGGTGGTTCAGGTGCAAAATACAAAACTCGTTGTCAAACCCGGAGGAGTCGTGCGCCAGTTCGGTATGTCCAAGGCCGTGGTCCAACACGTACTGGCTAAACTCAGAACTGGTGGCAGCGCGAATGGTGAGGGCGGTCCGCGTCAGATGGGCGAACTCTAACGCCATGGCCAATACCAGCGCTGCGCCGGCGAGCATCCACAGCTTGTTGCGGCGCGGGTTGACCGTGCGCCCTGGCGGGTGCGGGGAGGACACAGAATCAAAATCGGTCAAGGCGATTCACCTCTCGTCGGCCTTACGTTACAGAACTTTGTGGCAAAGGTCAAACCCGTCCGCGGCGCCCGTGTCGCGTGAATTCGGGGTGGAACACCTGACGCAGGCCCTCGCCAAGGCAGGTCAGGCTCATCACCGTCCAACTCAGGCCGATGGTGGGCGGTACCCACACCCAAGGTTCCGTCTGCAGGGTGAAGTAGTCGAGTGCACTGTGGATCACGTTGCCCCACGACGGCTGTGGCGGCTGCACGCCAAAGCCTATCACCGCCAAGCCGCCTTCCACAGCCATCAGATTGGCGGCGGTGAACGTGGCGTTGACCAGCAAGGGTCCAACCAGGTGTGGCAGCAGGTGGCGCCACCAGATGCGCCAAGGACCAGCCCCCGCCAAGCGCGCTGCGATGACAAAATCGGCTTGGCGCAACTGCAGCAGCAGACCGCGAACCAACCGAGCCGCGGGGGGCCAGGCCGTCGCGCTCAGCAGCAACAACAGCAGGAGCACGGTCACGTGATGAATGACGCCTGCCAACACAACCACCAAGAGCAACGAGGGAAAGGTCAGGACCAAGTCACACAGCCGCATCACTCCCCCATCCACCCAACCGCCGCGCCAACCGGCGAGGCTGCCCATACCCAGCCCCAGACCCGTGGACAGCAGCGTCCCGGCAAGACCCAACAGCAAATCCGTACGGCCCCCGTACAAGTCGCGCGCCCACAGGTCGAATCCACTGTTGTCTGTACCCAACCAGTGTACCGGGCTCGGTGGAGCATCGGTGTTTTCCAGGTACTGGTGAACTGGGCTTTGCCCCGTCAGCAGCGGTGCACAAACGCACAGCCCAGCCACCAACAGCAACCCTCCAGCGCCGCACAGGACCCAAGGGTTGTGTAACAGGCGCCAGCGCAAGGCTTCTTCCCCCCGCGCAGAACGGCGGGCAGACAGCCCGGCGGGCGGGTTGATCCCCCGGGCTCCCGCGCCAGTCTCTGGCGCAAACAGGTTCACCGGGCGTTGACCGGCCACTGCGACTCCCTCCCTGCTGTGCGCACCCGCGGATCGGCCCATGCATACAACACGTCAGCCAACAGATTCCCAATCAGCACGGCACTGCTGGTCACTACGGTGACAGCCAAGATGACGTTGCTGTCGCGGCTGTGCACGGCGTCTAACAGCAACAGCCCTAGCCCAGGGTAGCTAAACAGCCCTTCGGCCACCACCAAGCCGCCAGCCAACGCCCCGAGGTCCAACCCCAGCTGGGTTATCAAAGGAGATAACCCGGTGCGCAACACGTGCCGCACGTACACGGTGCGCTCGCGCAAACCTTTGGCGCGCGCAGTACGCACGTAGTCACGGGCGCTTGCCGCCAGTACCGCGTCACGGACGTAGCGGCTGTAGACGGCGCTGTTGACCAAGGCCAGTGATATGGCGGGTAGCAGAGCGTGGCGTAGCCGGTCCCCCAGGCTGCCAGCCCCGGGGCCGGTGCCTACCGCCCCTTGTGCTGGCAGCCAGTGGCTGTGAAAGGCCAAGGCGTCCAACAAGACCAGCGCTACCACGTAAAACGGCAGGGCGTAGACCACCACTGACACACCCCCCCATACGTGGTCCCACCAACTGTGCGCACGGTACGCCTGCCACAGCCCTAAAGGTACGCCTATCACGAGGGTCAATGCTTCTGTACAGCAGGCCAGCAACGCTGAATTCAGCCAAGCGGGCCCCACCAGTTGCCACACGGGAACGTGGTGGGCAAAACTGTAGCCCCACTGCCCTTGTACAAACAACCCCAACCAGCGTACGTATTGGTGCCACAGCGGATCGTTCCATCCGGCGGCGGCCGCTTGGACCTGGCGCAGCTGGTCCACGTCCTTGATGCTGGGGTTGATCAGCGCGTCCCAGGCGTCGCCAGGGGCGGCGTGCATCAGCAAAAACGCCACCACGGTCACCGCCAGCAGCATGGGGATCATACCGAACAGCCGTTTGACGATGTAGACAACCATAGGCACCCCCGTTAACCACTGGCGTGACAAGCCACGTAGTGCCCAGGCCTCACTGCCCGCCAGACGGGTGGCTCGCGCCAGCACTCAGATTGGGCCCACGGGCAAAGGGGAGCGTAGGCACAGCCCTTGGTCGCAGTGTCCGGTCCAACCGACACCCCAGCAGCGGCTGGCGCGGGGCCCGTGAAGTGGCCTTGGGCAGACAACCTGCGGCTGGGGAGCAGGGGACCGGCGACCGAGGTAGGTCTTGTCACAGCGTCTGGCGGTGCAGCGGCCGTGGCTGCCCTGTCACGGGTGGCCGGCCACGGCAGCTCGGCCGCCCACAGGCGTTGCGTATACGGGTGGAGCGGCTGAGCCTGCAGCGCGGTTGCTGGCGCCAACTCGACCAGCCGGCCTTGGTACATCACCCCGATGCGCCCGGCTAACCAGCGCACCACCGCCAATTGGTGGGAGATCAAGACCCATGTCCATCCCCGCCGTTGCTGCAAGTCCCGCAGCAGTTGCAACATCTGCAGCTGCAGCGGCACGTCCAGCGCGGTCAGCGGTTCATCCGCCACCACCAGCAGCGGATCGGCCGCCAACGCCCGCGCAAAGGCCACGCGCTGGCGTTGACCGCCCGACAGGCTGTGCGGGTAACGGTAGACATCATCCGCACGCAGCCCCACCTGTACCAACAGGTTCGCTGCCTGGGCCCAAGCCTGGGCCCGCGGCCAGCGGCGCCCGACGAGCAACGGCTCTGCCACAAGTTCCCCCACACGCAGTTTGGGGTTAAGCGAACTCGCCGGGTCTTGGAACACCAACTGCAGGAGTGGCCGCAAACGAGCCAAGGCGCGCCCCTGCAAGCGGCTGATCTCCTCCCCGTTTAACCACAGCTCCCCGGAGCTGGGTGTCAAGGCGCGCACCAGCAGCCGCGCCAGGGTGCTTTTGCCGCTGCCCGACTCGCCCACCAATCCCAGGACCTCTCCTGGCCACAAGTCAAAGCTGACATCCGTGACCGCATGCACCGTACGCCAGCGGCGCCACCAACCGCCGGCCACCGGCTGGCGAAAGTGTTTGGATAGCTGGCGCACCTGCAACAAGGGTTGTCCCGCCCCCGTCTCTGGCATGCCTATCCCCCTAGGCCTAGCTTGTCCGGCAGCTTGCATTACACCAGAGCACACCGGACCCAGTGCCCGCGTTGTACCTCCCGCCACGGAGGTGGTTGCTCCACGCAGCGCGGCAGGACGTATGGACAACGCGGCGCAAAGCGGCACCCGTCGGCCGCCGCACCGCCCTCGTCCGCAGCGACGGCCCCGGCGGCAGTGACTGCAGGTTTTGCAGCCTGCGCTACCCCGCCGTACAGATGGGCCGCCGCCTGCCACAACTGCTGGGAGTACGGGTGCAGTGGGGCCAGGCCTAGCTGCTCCACTGCTGCCCACTCCACCAACTGACCAGCGTACATCACCGCCACCACATCCGCTACCGCTGCCACCACCGCCAGGTCGTGCGTGATCAATAACACGCCGCTGCCTGTCTGGCGCTGCCAGTCTTGCAAACGCGCCAGCAGGTCGGCCTGCAGCGTGGCGTCAAGCGCCGTTGTCGGCTCATCCGCCAACAGCAGGGGTGGGCGACAGGCCAGGGCCAGAGCCCACAGGACACGCTGACGCTGCCCGCCCGAAAGCTGGTGGGGATAAGCGCGGGCGAGCGCCGAGGCAGGCGCCAAACCTGCCTGCTCAAGCAGTTCTAACGCCCGCAGCCAGGCCTGCCGACGCGTCGCGCGCAGGTGGCGGCGCAAGACCTCAGCCACCTGCGCCCCCACCGTCAGCACCGGGTTTAAGGCCGCCAACGGGTCTTGCGCGATATACCCGATGTCTCGTCCCCGGATGGCGCGCAACGCCCGTTCTGGCAATCGCAGCAAGTCACAACCTTGCAACCAGACTTCTCCCGCCACCACCCTGCCGGGCGGCGGCACCAGGCGCAGAATAGACAACGCGGTCACGCTCTTGCCTGACCCCGACTCGCCGACCAACCCCACCACCTGGCCGGGCCAAACCGTCAGGTCCACCCCGTTCACCGCCCGTGTGACCCGGCCAACCTCGACAAACCACGTCGCCAGCCCGCGTACCCTCAACAGGGGTACTTCTTCCGCCCGAGCCGTCACACCGCCACCACCAACCCCGGCTGGCCCGCTTCTACCCGGCCGATCACGCGGGTCCACGTCTGCCCGCTTCGTTGCAAGTCGGCCGCCAACGCCTGCGCCTGCTCTGCCGGTAAAGCCAGCAACAGCCCGCCCGAGGTGACCGCATCCGCCAACAGCGTACGCATCCCTGCACAGACCTCAGCCGCAAACGCGACATGGGGTTGTACGTGGGCCTCGTTGCGCCGCGTCCCGCCCGGGACCGCCCCCGCCTGGGCAAACGCCAACGCACTTGGTAAAAGCGGCACGCGACTGGCCTCCAAGTGAATCCGAACCCCCGAGGCACTCGCCATTTCCCAGGCATGGCCAAGCAAACCGTAACCGGTGATGTCTGTACAGGCGTGAACCGCGTAGCGGCGGGCTAGTGCCGCTGCAGTTTTGTTGAGCTCCGCCATCACCGCCGTGACCAACGCAACGTCCTCCGCCTGCGCCCAACCACGCTTGATGGCGGTGGTGACAACGCCCATGCCAATAGGCTTAGTGAGCACCAGCGCATCCCCTGGTAACGCTCCGGCGTTGGTCCATACCTGGCGCGGGTGTACCCATCCTGTCACCGCTAACCCGTATTTCGGTTCGGGATCGTCAATCGAATGTCCGCCTAACAGCACCGCCCCTGCCTCGCGCAGCTTGTCGGCACCACCTTGTAAAATGCGCGCCAACACGTCGGCAGGTAACTTACCAAGCGGAAAGCCCACCAAGTTGAGCGCCGTCAGCGGCTCACCGCCCATGGCATAAATGTCGCTAAGCGCGTTGGCTGCTGCAATGCGGCCAAAATCATACGGATCATCCACAATCGGCGTAAAAAAGTCGACTGTCTGAACCAAAGCCAGTTCTGGCGTTAACTGAAAAACCCCAGCGTCGTCCAGTGTTTCGGGTCCTATCAAAAGTTGCGGGTGGGGTGTTTGCAAATTGGCCTGCGCCAACACCTCGGCCAGGTCCCCTGGCCCCATCTTGCACCCTCACCCAGCCTTTGCCGTCATCTGCGTCAAGCGCAGCTGCTCTGTCACCGCCGCCACCCCCTTGCTGCGGCCACCATGCCGTCGCCTCGACTGTACACCAGCTCAACGCCTCCGGCAACTGCTCGGGCGATTGCACCCACCCTCGCAGCCACAGGCTGTCGTTGGTACAATGGATTTACGCCATCCTAGAGAACCGCGGCCATGGATACCGGCGCAGGAGCGTGATCGGACGTGCGGTTGTTGTTGGTGGAAGACGAACAGCGCTTGGCCTCGGCGTTGGTCCAGCTGCTCAAGGAACACCATTACGCGGTAGACGTTGCGCACGACGGCAACACCGGGCTAGACCTCGCCCTCACCGACTGTTACGACCTGCTCATCCTGGACATTATGTTGCCTGGCAAGAGCGGGCTCGAAATTGTACGGGCCGTCCGCCAACATGAGCTGGACGTTCCCATCCTGCTGCTCACCGCCAAGGACACGGTCGACGACCGCGTTCTTGGCCTGGACGCGGGCGCTGACGACTATTTAGTCAAACCGTTCAACAACAAAGAATTGTTGGCACGTATCCGCGCCCTGACGCGTCGCACCGGCAATGTCACCGGTCCTGACACACTGCAAGTCGGGCCTTTTGCCATCCACTGGACCACGCGCACCATTACCCGCAACGGCCAAACCTTGTCGCTGACCGCCAAGGAGTTTCAATTGCTCGAACTGCTCATTCGCAACCACGGCAAGGTGATGTCGAAAGAGTTGATCCTGGACCGCGTGTGGGGACCCGATGCGGACGTGATTGGCAATGCCGTTGAAAACTATGTACACTTTCTGCGCAAAAAACTCGACACCCCGGGCCAGCCTTCGTACATCGAGACGGTCCGCGGCGTCGGCTACGTCTTCCGTGTGCGCGACAACCCAGCTGAGGAGCAAACCTGAAGATGTTCCAGCGCGTCCGCATTCGCATCACGGCCTTGACCTTAGCCATCGTCATCTGCCTGTATGCCATCTCTTCGCTGGCTGTGTACAGCATTGTCCGCGAGGCCGTGCTGCGTTCGGTGGACCAACGCCTCAACACCGTGATTCAGACCATGCCCTCGGGCAACGTCAACCGGGTGCTCGCCACCCTTCCCCCTGGCACCTGGATGGTGGTGCATACGCCCGTGGCGGACCTGTCCAACAACGCTCCAAGCTCCGTGTTGAACACCTTGGAAACGTGGGCGGACGCCGGCCACCTCCCGGCCCGTGCCCGTGCCACACTCACACCCCAACCGGGTATGGAGTTGCGCGCTCTTTACCTGCCGCTTGGTCCGAACAGCGACGTCAGTGGCTACATCGTCGTGGCCATTGACATCTTGCGCGAGTTGGCCGTCCTCGAGCGACTGCGCGACGTATTATTCGCCGTCGGATGTGCCGGCTTGCTCGCAGCCGCCTTTGCCGGCTTCTACTTGGCAGAACGCGCCTTACGGCCGATTCGCGCCGCCTGGCGCCGGCAACTGCAGTTTGTCGCCGATGCCTCCCATGAACTGCGCACGCCGCTTGCCGTGATTCAGTCCAACCTCGGCATTGTGCTTGAGCATACCCATGAGACGGTGACGGACAACCTGGAGTGGATTCACAACGCGCACAGCGAAGCCCGCCGCCTCAGCAAGCTCGTGCAGGACCTGTTGACGCTAGCCCGCGGTGACGCCGAGCAAATGCCATTGTCACTGCAGACGGTCGATGTGTCTGAGCTGGCCGGGCGCATGGCTGAACTGTTTGAACCCGTGGCGCAAATGCGCGAGCTGACGCTCACCCGGGACTGCGACCCGCACGTGCTGGTCAAAGGAGACCCAGACCGGTTGCACCAACTGCTTGTCATCCTCGTAGACAACGCTTGCAAGTTTACACCAGCTGGCGGAACCGTCACGCTGCGGGTACGCAAGCTGCGGCACACCGCCATCCTTGAAGTAGCCGACACGGGCATCGGCATTGAAGACAAGCACCTGCCGCGGATATTTGACCGTTTTTACCAGGCGGACGAGGCGCGCGCCCGTGGCCCGGCACAAGGGACCGGCCTTGGACTGGCGATTGCCAAGTGGATTGTCGAGGCGCACCGCGGCAAAATCACCGTCTCCAGCCGCATCGGCCAAGGCACCACGTTTACCGTACAGTTACCGCTGGCTTGAAGTCTTCCGCCGTTCCTGTCTGCATGCCCCCTGCCTGTACACCCACGCTGGCCCATGGAGCGCTGGCGCATGCCGATTGGTCAGGTTAGCTGGTAGAGCGGGCAGTTGGTGACGCCTGCACCTTTGGGCTAAAGCCCCGTTCACAGGGCGGTTTAAGAACCACGCTGGACCGAACGCAACCTCGCCCGCTGCAGCTTCATCTGGTAAAACCGAACCAGTTCTTCAGCTGCCCACAGGCCAGCACCGCTCACCCCAGGTGCCGGCAACCGCGGTCCAAGCAGCGCCCGCAGGGTGGTGGCCGTCTCGGGCACCACCCGGTAATCTTGGCCGGCCCATTCATAAAACCGGTTGATGTGTTCGCTGCATACCGTCATGTCCGCATCCACCACCAGACAGGCGTGCGCCAGGATATACCCGGGACGGGTTGATTGGATGCCAGCCAGGCCGCCCCGCCAGGCCTGCGCCGTCCCCACCAGTTTCTGCCCGTTCACCAGGATGTTGTATTGACCATCGCAGTAGCTGCCAGGTAACGGCCCGGTTTCCGCATTCAAGTCCCAAGTCCCCAACCATGCCATCAATGGGGCACACAACAAGCGGAAGTAGGCGTCGGTGGTGGCTGCAGCGGGCCGCGGAAAGATGTACGATACATTGACGACGCCCGGTCCCTGGGGGACGGCAGTCCCGCCTGTCTGGCGCACCACCACGGTCAATCCCAAGGCGCGCAACCGCTCAGCCGCTTGCTGACCGGCAGGTGTGGCCACGTCTTTGCGGCTGACGCCAATGCCCAAGCGCCGGGCGCTGCGCCAGACGCGTACCACTGGCGGGCGGTCGCCGCGGCCCACCGCTTCCCCCAAAGCAGCATCCACATCTGTATTGGCCTGATCGTCCGGGTCCTCAAACCACACCACTTCTACGTTCTGCGGCCACAGCTGTTCATCCGCGACGTCAAGCCGGGCGTTCATCCTCTCATCCTCCTGCCTGGTCTTTTCGCCGTCCCTGCACTACCCATCTCATGGTAGGCAAAAGCGGGCACAGACGCAAACGCGGCGCAGCGCCAAACTGCTGCGCTGCGCCCGCGAGCTCACCCTGTGCCGACGTTCGCGTGCCCACCCGCTTAAGACAGAGGATCGACCGCACCCGTATAACGCGGACTCCAGTATGACGAGTTGGTCAAGGATGAGATGGTCACGCCATGCGACGAAGTGGAAGAGATAAACTGGCCATGGCCAATGTAAATGCCGACGTGCGAATAAGGCGCTCCGGTGGTGTTAAAAAACACCAGGTCCCCCGGTTGCAACTGATTCTCGGCCACTGGCGTACCCGCCTTTTCTTGGTCGACAGCGCGTCGAGGCAAGAGGATGTCAAAGTGGGCGTACACCGTTTGCACCAAACCGGAGCAGTCAAACCCGCTCGGTGACTCGCCGCCGTAGACGTACGGTGTACCCAAAAACTGCTCGGCGTACGACACAATCTCCGCACGGTTGACCGTTTCCGACGGGCTGGCACTGGCCATAGCACCACTCGCACCTGCCACTGGGCTGCCCTGGGCCGCGGCCGGTACGGCCGTGCTTCCCACGGCAGCGGATGCCCCTGAACCAGGAGATATTGACTGGGGTGGCAACCACAGCGTCGTCCCTGGATAGAGCGTGTTGGGTTGCGCCAGCTGGTTCCACTGCTCGATGGCCGCAGCCGTCAATCCGTGGGCCTGGGCAATCTTCCAAACGGTGTCCCCTGGCTGAACCACGTACGGCTGCGCCAGGCGCAAGACCTGACCTGGCAATAACACGTCAGAACCCGGGGTATTGATGTCTTCTAACAGGGAGTACGGTTGGTGGAGGGCTTGTCCAATCTTAAAGTACGTGTCGCCTGCTTGCACCGTATACGTCGCAGGCGTGGCAGAAGCAGGAGTTGTGGCGGCCCAGGCTGCCACCGGAGACGTCAAACAAACCAATGCAGCGCCAGCAACCGCCAACCCTTTGTGCAGATGCACGCAGTCATCATCCCTTCTCGGTCCTACGGGGTTAGTTGACGGGTTCGGTGAAGGAATAGCCCTACGCACGGTCAAGCGTCGCCTGGCCGCGCGATTCACCCCAAATAAAACAGGTCCCCCGCTCGCTGTAGCGATTCGGACACGCTATTCAGTTCATTTCAACTAGAACAGGTCCCCCCATTCCTGGGGATTGCTTTCAGTGTAAAAGCGGGGGGAGATTGGAGGCAAGACTAAAATCTTTCCAGTCCCTCTGCCGCCAGCAGCCATTGGGCCAACAGCGCCCAGTCGACGTTGCCGCCGCTGACAATGCACACCACCGGCCCGGTCCACAGCTGTGGCGCGGTACTGACCAAGCGCCCCTCTGCCTTGGCCTGGACAGCGGCAGCGCTTACAGCGCCGGATGGCTCCGCCACCAACTTGTGATCCGCAAGCAGGCGAACCGCTGCGCCCGTGATGTCCGCTTCCGGCACCAGCACCAATTCGTCCACATAGCGTTCGACGAAGGCAAAGGTGTATTCTCCCGGCTGGCTGCTGCGCAGGCCATCGGCCACCGTGTGCGACGTACCGATATCTACCCGCTGGCCCGTCTGGCGAGACAAAAACGTATCGCGGGCAAGCTCCGGCTCTACCCCCACAACGCGCACCTGCGCCTGCGACTGCTTCATGGCTGTCGCAATCCCGGAAATCAAGCCGCCCCCGCCAACAGGCACCACCACGGTTTGCACCTGGGGGCACTGCGCAAGCACCTCCAGCCCAATGGTCCCTTGGCCCGCAACAATCAGCGGGTGGTCGTAGGGCGGGATATAGACCAGCCCTTGATCTTCAGCCAGCTGCTGTGCCAACTCCAGGCGCGCAGACGAGGTGGTGCCGCAACGCACGACACGAGCGCCAAGCGCCTGAATGGCCCGTTCTTTGACAGCCACCACCGTCTCTGGCACCACGACCGTGCACGGCAACCCTGCTTGTCGCGCCGCGTACGCCACTGCCTGTCCGTGATTGCCGGACGAGGCGGTCACCACGCCTGCCGGGCGCTGACCCTCGGCACACAAGGCAAGAATCATGTTGAGTGCCCCGCGGACTTTAAACGATCCGGTGATCTGCAGGTTTTCACACTTGAGGTACACGTCCATCCCCGCCGCTGCCGACAACGCCGGTGCGTACAACAGTGGCGTCACCTGCACACGGTCGCGCAATCGCGCTTGTGCTACTTCAATCTCAGAACGCGTGACCGGAGGATACATCGTTCCCACGGTTCTCCCCTCCCCTTGAATTAAGCACCCTCGCGCAGGTAACCTGGTAAGTCTGCAGCAAACCGTTCCGCACAAGCGGGCAACAGGCTGTCGCGGCGTTTGGCAAGCAGGACGGTGCGTGCGCCCAGGTCAGCGTCACGCAACCCTACCACTGCCAGACGCCCTGAAGCCACGTCATCCTGCGCGCACGACCGCGGCAGCACGGTAAAGCCCGCCCCCATCTGAACCAAGCGGCTTAAGCTCTCCAAACTGTCTGTCTCCATCGCCACCTGTAAGTGCACTCCGTAACGCTCTGCCAGGCCTTCCACCAAGCGCCGCAGGCCAGACTCACGGTGCATGAGTACCGCGGGACAGGCGGCCAACGCTGCCAACTCCACCCGGCCGGCTCGGGCAAGCTGGGAGTCAGGCGGTGCGACCAACCACAAGTCGTCCCGCCACAGCGGCTGAACCGCGACTTCCTCCCGGTGTGCCGGCACAGTCGTCACCACGCCAAGGTCAATCTCGCGACGCAAAAGCATCTCCAACACCTGTCCAGATGATCCAGTGCGCACCTGAAACTGAACATTAGGAAAGCGGGCACGGTGAGCTGCCAAAGCCGGTGGCAACAGGTAGATAGAGGGCGTCAAACCGGCCCCGAGGAGCACCGTCCCCGCGTCCGGCTGGGTTAAACTGCGCAGTTCTTCACGCATCCGCTCTGCCAAGGCCTGAGCGCTTTTGGCATAGCGGTACACCACTTCGCCAGCGCGCGTCAACTGCAATCGGTTGCTGGAGCGGTCAAACAGCACGACCCCAAGTTCTTGTTCCAACTGCCGGACCTGCCGGGTGACGGTCGGCTGTGTCAGCTTTAAAACCTCAGCCGCCCGAACGGTGGTATGGTGTTCAACCAGTGCCACCAGGGTCTCAAATAAGGTGTGCATCCTCTCGGCAACCTTTCTCTGTCCACTCTGGTATGCCAAAGATGTATGCAGACTATACAGCAAATCAATTTTACACATACCTGTGGAGAGCGTACACTACTAGGTGGATTGCTCTGCTGTCATGGCACCGGGAGGTTCGGCAGATCCAGCAGTTTGCTTCAGGAAAGCGAGGATGGGCTGATGGTACATGCTGTGGTAGGCGCGCAGTACGGAGATGAAGGCAAAGGGAAGATGGTCGATTACTTTGCTGTACAGGCCGACATGGTGATTCGCTATCAAGGCGGCGGTAACGCTGGCCATACCATCGTCAATCCGTATGGCAAGTTTGCTTTACACTTAATAC